>JBEIHT010000012.1:0-37827 GCA_040381155.1 Aphanothece sp. | reverse complement strand
TTCCGGCCTGCTCCTGCCCTGCCCCAGCGCCCTCCGCCAGCACCCGCCCCCGCAGCCCCCCTAGGATCGCGGCCAACCCGGAGGTGTCGTGACGACGGTCGCAGAGCTGCTTCAGCCGGTCGAGGCCGATCTCGATGCCCTCATGGCCGACCTACGCGCCCTGATCGGCGCAGGCCATCCGATTCTGCAGGCGGCCGCCGAGCACCTGTTTTCCGCCGGTGGCAAGCGCCTGCGCCCCGGCATCGTGCTGCTCCTCTCCCGCGCCATCGCCGCCGATGGCGGCCTGAGCGCCCGCCATCGGCGCCTGGCGGAGATCACGGAAATGATCCACACCGCCTCCCTCGTCCACGACGATGTGGTCGATGGGGCCGCCACCCGCCGCGGTGTAGCCACCGTCCACAGCCGCTTCAACCATCGCGTGGCCGTGCTGGCGGGGGATTTCCTCTTCGCCCAGGCCAGCTGGCACCTCGCCAACCTCGACGACCTGGAGGTGGTGAAGCTCCTCTCCCGCGTGATCATGGACCTGGCCGATGGCGAGGTGAAGCAGGGGCTCTTCCGCTACGACACCGGCCAGAGCTTCGAGGCCTACCTCGAGAAGAGCTACTGCAAAACCGCCTCCCTGATCGCCAACAGCGCCCGCGCCTGCGGCGTGCTCTCCGGCCTCGAAACCGAGCGGCTCGATTCCCTCCACCGCTTCGGCCGCCAGCTGGGCCTCGCTTTTCAGGTGGTGGATGACATCCTCGATTTCACCGGCAGCGACGCGCAGCTCGGCAAGCCCGCCGCCAGCGACCTGGCCTCCGGGTATCTCACCGCCCCCGCTCTGTACGCCCTGGAGGAGCGGCCCGCCCTCGCCGGCCTGATCGAGCGGGAGTTCTCCCAGGACGGGGATCTGGAGCAGGCCCTGGAGCTGGTGCGCGGCTGCGAGGCCATCCCCCGCGCCCGCGCCCTGGCTGCTGGCTTCGCCCGCGAGGCCCATGAAGCCCTCGCGTGGCTGCCACCCTCCGAATCCCGCGCCGCCCTGCGCGCCCTGCCGGAGTACGTGCTCAGCCGCCTCCACTGAGCCCGGGCCCCCAGCCTCCGCTGCCTCCCTGCAACCGCACGTCCGTGAGGCTGGTGAGCATCACCCAGCTCGCGTCATAGAGCTCCATCGCCTGCTCCGGCGTCAGGTCGGAGGGCACGAGCACATGCACCCGGCAGCCGGCGGCGGCGGCGGAGCGGGCCCCGGCCGGCGAATCCTCAAACGCCCAGCACGCCTCCGCCGCCACCCCGAGGCGCCGCGCCGCCAGCAGGAAGGGATCGGGGGCGGGCTTGCCCGCCGCCAGCTCCGGATCATCGCCGAGAACCATCGGCTCCATCTCCGCCAGCCAGGGGTGCCCGGCGCACTTCACCGCCAGCGAGGCCCGGCTGCTGCTCGTCACCAGGGCGGTGGGGATGCCCAGCTCGCCGCAGCGGGCCACCAGCTCCCGGGCCCCGGGCATCGCCGGCGCCTGCCCCAGCAACCGCCGGGCGATCGGCTGCTGCACCGCCAGCAGCTCCTCCACGCTGGGTGGCTCCACCCCCGCCTCGGCGATCCAGCGCCGCACCTGCTCGCCGTTCTCGACCCGCCGCCGGCCCCGCAGCTCCAGCAGTTCGGCCTCGCTCAGCTGCCGGGCAAAGCGGGCCGCCGCCTCCCGCCAGGCGCGGCTGTGCAGGGGCTCGGTGTCGAGCAGCAGGCCATCGAGGTCGAACAGGCAGGCGGCGGGGCGGGCCATCGCCCCAGCCTGCCCCAGCGGCGCTGCCGCCACGATGTACCGGCGTCCGTCCTCACCGATGTAGGTGAGGCGGCCCTCGCCATCCAGCAGGGGGGCCGCGTGGGGGGTGATCGGTTCGTCGTGCATCGTTCCGCCTCCAGGAGCAGTGTCTCAAGAAACGCTGCGCGGTGCCGGATTCCGTCCCCCCGCCCCTTCAGGCTGAAGGTTCAGCCCAGGGACCGATGGAGCACTATTCCTTTCAGGGTCCTTATGCCTACCGCTGGCTCGACGACGTGCCGGTGGAGCGCATCGACCTGCGCAGTGGCGAGCGGCGCTGCGTGCGCATCGGCCCCCGCCCGGCCTTGCCGCCCCCCCCTGCAGGGGGCCGACCCCCCTGCGACAGCGATCCCCAGGCCTGGCGCTCGCGCATGGCCGCCTGGAACTGAGGCCCCCGTTCCGCAGCGCCCCGCTCAGCGGTTCAGGCCCTGCATCCGCCAGGTCACGAACGTGCCCACCGGGCTCCAGAGCAGGAAGGGCACCAGCAACAGCGCCGCCAGGGCCGACACCGGCAGCGTGACCAGGGCCAGGGCCACCCCCCACACCCAGCCCGCAAAGCCCGCCAGCGTGCCGCTGGCCACCCGGCGCGTGCGACCGATCAGCCAGGTGTAGCTCTGCACCAGCACCAGCAACACCAGGTAGCCCGCCATCCGCCAGGGGCCACCGCCGGCGTTCCAGCAGAGCAGGGCCGAGGCGTAGAAGCAGGCGTAGATGGCGCTCCAGATCAGCGGGATCCAGCGCTCAAACGTGAGCCAGGCGGGGCGCCGCAGCCGCAGGAACCAGGCCCAGTCCTCCCGGCCCGGGTTGAGCAGCGCCACCACCGCCACCATCACCAGAAGGATCGTCAGCCAGGCGGGCATCGGCCGTTGCGGGCGGTTACGCTCCCAGCCTGCTCCCACGCCCCCCCATGAGCCAGCCCACGATCGAATCGGTGCTGCAGGAAGCGCGCACCTTCGAGCCCCCGGCTGCGCTCGCCGCCCAAGCCCGCATCGGCTCCCTGGCGGCCTACCGGGAGCTGGCCCAGCGGGCCGAGGCCGATCCCGACGCCTTCTGGGGCGAGCAGGCCCGCCAGGAGCTGCACTGGTTCGAGCCCTTCCACACGGTGCTCGACTGGAGCCAGGCCCCCTTCGCCCGCTGGTTCGAAGGCGGCACCACCAACCTTTCCTACAACTGCCTCGACCGCCACCTCGCCGGTCCCCACGCCGACAAGTCGGCCCTGATCTGGGAGGGGGAACCGGGCGACGGGCGCACCTTCACCTACCGCCAGCTCCACGCCGCGGTCTGCCGCGCCGCCAACGCCCTCAAGGCCCTCGGCATCGGCAAGGGGGATCTGGTGGCCCTTTACATGCCGATGGTGCCCGAGGCGGCGATCGCCATGCTCGCCTGCGCCCGCATCGGCGCCCCCCATTCGGTGGTGTTCGGCGGCTTCTCCGCCGAGGCCCTGCGCGATCGGCTGATCGATGGCGACGCCAGGCTCGTGATCACCGCTGATGGCGGCTTCCGCAAGGACAAGGCGGTGCCCCTCAAGCCCGCCGTCGACGACGCCCTCGCCCAGGGTTGCCCAAGCGTTGGCAAGGTGCTGGTGGTGCAGCGCACCGGCGAGGCCACGTCGATGCTGGAGGGTCGCGACCTCTGGTGGCATGAGCTGGTGGATGGCCAGAGCGACGACTGCCCGGCCGAGCCGATGGCCAGCGAAGATCGCCTGTTCGTGCTTTACACCTCCGGTTCCACCGGCAAGCCCAAGGGGGTGGTGCACACCACCGCCGGCTACAACCTCTGGGCCCACCTCACCTTCCAGTGGATCTTCGACATCCGCGAGGACGACATCCACTGGTGCACCGCTGATGTGGGCTGGATCACCGGCCACAGCTACATCGTTTACGGCCCCCTCTCCAATGGCGCCACCACGGTGATGTACGAGGGTGCGCCCCGGCCCTCCAAGCCCGGCGCCTTCTGGGAGGTGATCCAGAAGCACCGCTGCACGATCTTCTACACCGCCCCCACCGCCATCCGCGCCTTCATGAAGAGCGGCCGCACCGTGCCCGATCAGTACGACATGAGCTCCCTGCGCATCCTCGGCACCGTGGGCGAGCCGATCAATCCTGAGGCCTGGATGTGGTATCGGGATGTGATCGGCCACGACCGCTGCCCGGTGGTGGACACCTGGTGGCAGACCGAAACCGGCGGCGTGATGATCAGCCCCCTGCCCGGCGCCACGCCCACCAAGCCTGGCTCCTGCACCCTGCCCCTGCCCGGCATCGCCGCCGACGTGGTGGATCTGGAGGGCAACAGCGTGCCGGCCGATGAGGGCGGTTACCTGGCGGTGCGCCGCCCCTGGCCCGGGATGATGCGCACCGTGCATGGCGATCCGGATCGCTTCCGCAGCAGCTACTGGGAGCACATCCGCCCCGCCGACGGCAGCCTCCTTTACTTCGCTGGCGATGGCGCCCGCCGCGATGCCGACGGCTACTTCTGGGTGATGGGCCGCGTCGACGACGTGATCAACGTGTCGGGCCACCGCCTGGGCACGATGGAGATCGAGAGCGCCCTGGTGAGCCATCCGGCCGTGGCGGAGGCGGCCGTGGTGGGCCGCCCCGATGAGCTCAAGGGGGAGGGCATCGTCGCCTTCGTCACCCTGGAGGCGGGCCGCAGCGGCGATCAGGCCCTGGAGGCGGAACTGCGCCAGCACGTGGGCCGCGAGATCGGCCCGATCGCCCGCCCCGATGTGATCCGCTTCAGCGATGCCCTCCCCAAAACGCGCAGCGGCAAGATCATGCGTCGCATCCTGCGGGCCCTGGCCGCCGGCCAGGAGGTGAGCGGCGACACCAGCACCCTGGAGGACAGGAGTGTTCTCGATTCCCTGCGGGTCTGAGCCGGATTTAAGCGAAGCTCGCCCCGGCCGCTCCCGCCGGCCCGAACCATCCCAGGATCCGCTCGGCCAGCCCATCGATCTGCCGCTGGCGGGCCGGATCATCCGCCCAGTCGCCCAGCAGGTTGCGGCGCAGGCCGGCGCTGGCCGGGGTGAGGTGGTCGCCCGGCAGTTCCACCAACTCGCTGCGATCCTGCGGGCGCTGGCGCAGGGCCGCCAGCAGCCGGCCGCTCTGGTCGAGGTTGTCGCGGCGGAAGCGCACCAGCAGGTTGCGGCTCTGGTGGTAGTTGCCGCTCACCTGCCGCAGCGTTTCCTCCGGCGAGGGGCTGAACTCGCTGCGGAAGCCCAGCTGCTGGCCCATCTCCGCCAGCAGCGGCACCGAGCGCTCCGCCGAGAAGTTGTTGAAGCTCAGCGCCACCAGCCCCCGGCAGGAGCGACCCCCGTCGGGGGCCAGCAGGTGCAGCTTGCAGCCGAGGCTGTGGCCCAGGCGCAGCACCGGCCGGCGGCTCTCCAGCTCCCCCGCCGCCTGGGTATCGGCGCGGCGCAGCCGGCGGAATTCCCGCCAGGCCTCCACCGCCTGGCGCTGGTGGTCGAAGCCCGGCACGTAGCTCCAGGCGTGGATCGCCCAGCCCCGCCCCGCCAGGGCCTCCAGCAGGCGCCGGTAGCTCAGCTGGGGGGTGGCGGCCAGATAGCTGCCGCCGATGAACTCCACCAGCGGCGCCTCGTCGCCGCCCGTCGCGGCGGACTCCAGGGTCCAGATCGCTCCGCGCTGGCGCCAGGGGGGCGCCACCTCAGGCCGCCGGCAGGCGGCGCAGGGCCTCGATCGCCTCGCGCCGGTGGGCGGCGCCGTCGAGCAGGTTGTTGAACACGTGCCGGATCACCCCCTCCCCGTCGATCACGTAGGTGACCCGCCCGGGCAGGAGCCCCAGCACGGCGGGCACGCCGAAAGCCCGGCGCAGGGCGTTGCCGCTGTCCACCAGCAGGGGGAAGGGCAGCCGGTGGCGGGCGGCAAAACGCTGGTGGCTGGCGGCGTCGTCGCCGCTCACCCCCCACACCTCCGCCCCGAGCTCCTGAAGGTCGGCGAAGCTGTCACGGAAGGCGCAGGCTTCGGCCGTGCAGCCCGGGGTGTCGTCCTTGGGATAGAAGAACAGCACCAGCGGCCGGCCGCCGAGGGCGTCGCTGCGCCGTTCAATCCCCTCTCCGTCCCTGAGGGCGATCAGGGGGGCGCGATCGCCGGCGACAAGGGCAGGGGCCACGGCAACACCAAGAATTCCGGCAAGCCTAGGCATGGCCCTTGCCCGGCTTGCGACCATGGGGAAGCGGACGCACGGAGCCGGCCGGAATGGAGGAGCAAGCGACCCTCTGGGAGCAGCCCGATCTGCTGGGCGTCGCTGAGCCCACCGCAGCTCCCGCGCAGAGCCCGGCCCGTTCGGAGAACGGCCCCGTTCCCCAGCCTGATCCCCCTCCCACCGCCACCGCCACCGCACCACCGCCAGCTCCAGCGCCAGCGCCAGCGCCGGTGAGCCTGCCTGAACTCCCCTCCCTCTCCTCCCGCGGCCTGCCCCCCGCCCCGGAGAAGCTGCTGATCCTCGACACCGAGACCACCGCCCTTTCCCCCGCCGACGGCCAGTGCATCGAGGTGGGGGCAGTGCTGTTCCACGTGCCCAGCCGCTCGGTTCTCTGCCAGGTGTCCTTCCTGCTTCCTGCCGCCAGCAATGGGGCCGAGGCGATCAATGGCATCGCCGCCGCCGTCTCCCGCCTGCCCCAGCCCTGGCAGCCGGCCCTGGCCCTGTTCGAAGCGCTGGTGGCCGACGCGGACGCCCTGCTCGCCCACAACGCTGCGTTCGATCGCCAGTGGTTCGGCCATGGCTGCCTGCCCTTCCTCGGCAAGCCCTGGATCTGCTCGATGGAGGACATCCGCTGGCCGGCGGATCGCCATCTGCGCGCCACCCCCTCGGTGCGCGACCTGGCCCTGGCCTACGGCGTGCCCGTCTGGGCGGCCCACCGCGCTCTCACCGACTGCATCTACCTGGCCCAGGTGTTCGAGCGCTGCGCCGAACTGGAGAGCCTGCTACAGGCCGCCCTCGAACCCCGTCGCCTCTACCGGGCCTGCCTCTCCTATGCGGAGCGCCATCGGGCCCGGGACGCCGGCTTCCGCTGGAACGAGCCGGTCAGCGGCGCCTGGAGCCGTCGCCTCAGCCAGCGGGAGGTGGACGCCCTCCCCTTTCCGGTGCAGCCCGTGGCGATCGAGGACTCCCCCCTGGCCTCCCTGCCCCGCAGCGCCTGATCTGCGCCACCCCCGCAACTGCGTCGCTCCTTTCGGGTTCGATAGATTTCTTCCTGGATCCGGAAGGCCATCGGCAGTTCCCTGGACTGGCCTGCCGCCATCGCCACCCTGGGGGCATTCGATCGTTCGTCCCCCCGATGATCCTCCGGCCGCCCCGGCTGCCAGCCACGGTGGATCCCCTGCTGGCCCGTCTGCGGCGTTGGCAGACAGCCCGCAGCTGGGCCCGCCTGATCCGCGAGGCCGAAGCCCTCTGGCGGGTGGATGTGCGGGTGTTGCGGCGTCTGGCCTCAACGGAGCTGATGGGCCTCAACCAGGAGGTGCCGCGCCGTGAGCGCGGGCGGGTGAATCGTTGGCTGGAGCGCTTCCATGCCGGCACCCGCCTGCGCTGAGGCCCGCCCCACACCCGCCATAAAAAACCGCCTCCGGGGAGGCGGTTTCTGGGGGATCGGTGCACGGCGTCGGAATCGGAGCGGCGGGATTTGAACCCACGACCCCCACTACCCCAAAGTGGTGCGCTACCAAGCTGCGCTACGCCCCGGTCAGGCCGGCAAAAAGGAAGTTATCACAGCGACTTCGCCCCCCCAGCCCCGACCCGCAGCCGCCGCAGCAGCCGCTTGTTCAGTTGCTCCCGAGCCAGCCGCCCGTAGCCGCGGATGCCCTCCTGCCGCGCCAGCTGGCGCAGCTCCGCCAGGTTCAGGGTGGCCAGGCGCAGCTCCGGCAGCTTGCGCCAGGCGGCGGCGGCCACGGGCAGATCGGTGGCCTCCCGCCCGAGCCGCAGGCCGAGAAGCGCTCCACCCGCCATCCATTCCGGCACCAACACGAACAGCACCGCCAGCAGCCCGTAGAGCTCCACCAGGCCTGGCGGCAGGGGGTGGAGCTGGCGCTTCTCCAGGGATTTCCCCCCGGTTGCCCCGGCACCAGTGTCTTCCTCCTCAGGCGACGTCTCGGCCAGGGGGGGATCCGGGGGACCCATCAGACGATCGAGCCCGCGGCCGCCGGCGGCGGCAAGAGGCGCGCCTCCGGTGCCCCCTGACGCCATTGCAGGCGAGGCTCCGGCGAGGGGGCCAGCCGCACGGTCCAGAACACCAGGGCGAACACAAGGGCCACGGTGGTGATCAGCAGAACGATCACGACGCGGTCAGACAATGGGGTCATACCTCTTCGGTCCGCACGCAGGTGAGGCGTTGGGGCAATTGTTCCAGAGTGAGTTCGTCGCCCCGCAGGATCAGCCGCAGCGGACCGGCCTTGTAGCGGATGCCCGGGGCGTCGGAGGGCTCGCGGAACAGGGTGGAGCGGGAGCGGCCGGCCAGCAGGGAGGCCTGGGCGTCATTGCGCTCCAGCACCAGGCTGCTCTGGTCCGGGCATCGGAACGTGTCGCGGTGCTCATAGTTCTCCCACCACGGCGATCCCATCGCCAGCGTGCGGGCTGCCGATGCCATGGGAACGGCCGGTGCCAGGAGGGGGACGGCGATCAGGGCGACCATGCCGACAAGCCCACCACGGCCACGCCTGGCCTCAGGCCAGGAGGATCGGGGCATTGTCGCCCCGCAGGACGCAGTGGGGAATGGACCAGTCGTAGGCATTCCAGACAGCGGCGGGCAGCAGCGGGGCGAATCCTTCAAACTCCGGCAGGGGAACGCCGGTGGGCTGGGCAGAACAGTAGGGCCGGCTCCCCGGTTTGGCCAGATACTGCTGGTGGTAGGGCTCGGCGAAGCAGAAGGGCCGGTTGATCTCGATCTCCGTGGTGATCGCCCCGTAGCCCTGGGCCTGGAGGGCCTGCTGGTAGGCGTCGCGGCTGCGCAGCGCCAGGTTCAGCAGCTCCGGATCGCTCACGTAGATCGCCGAGCGGTACTGGCTGCCGCGGTCGTTGCCCTGGCGGTCCCCCTGGGTGGGGTCATGGCACTCCCAGAACAGCTTGAGCAGGTCGCCGAACGACACCGTGCCGCTGTCCCAGACCACCCGCACCACCTCGGCGTGGCCGGTGCGGCCGCCGCAGACCTGGTCGTAGGTGGGGTTCGTCACCGTGCCGCCGGCATAGCCCACGGCGGTGGTGACAACACCGGGCAGACGCCAGAAGCCCTTCTCGGCCCCCCAGAAACAGCCGCAGCCGAACAGCGCCTCGCCCTGCCCTGCCGCCAGCGGCGCCGAGAGGGGGGTGCCCAGCACCGCGTGGCTGAGGGAGGCGGGATCGTGCAGCGCCGCAGCACTGCCCTGGAAACGACCGAACACCGGAGTTGCCGCTTTGGAAGGGCCCCGAGCCTAGGCGGCGCCTCAGGGCTCCTGGGCCGGCACCAGGGCGATGTGGTTGAGCAGGGTGGTGGTGAAGGCGAACAGCAGGAAGGGCAGCGAGAGCACCAGGATCAGGCCCACCCCCAGCAGCGCGAACAGGGGCTTGCTCGCCCCCATCAGCGCCAGGCCGGCGGCCAGGCTCACGAAGATCACCAGCATCCAGATCAGGATCTGGCCGTAGATGTCACCGAAGGTGAGGGTGCAGCGCAGGTTGTAGGGCTTGCCGGCTTCCATGGCGGGACTCCGCGGGCACGCAGGGATTGTCAGCTAAGCCCGGCCGGGCGCCCCTGGCGATCTTCTGCTCCCAAGCCGCAACATTGCGTGTGGCGCGGCCCCCCCCTCAGGCGGTCTGCATCCGCTGGGCCTCCTCCCGCTCCCACAGCCGCCGGTAGGGCCCGTCCTGGGCCACCAGGGCGCTGTGGTGGCCCTGCTGCACCAGTTCGCCGTCCTCCAGCACCAGGATGCGGTCGCAGGCGGCCGCCGCCGAGAGCTGGTGGCTGATCAACAGCACCGTGCGATCCCCCTGCTGGCGGATCGTGCTCAGGATTCCCGCCGCCGTGGTGTTGTCCACGCTCGCCAACGCGTCGTCGAGCACCAGCAGCGGCGCCTTCACCAACAGGGCGCGGCCCAGGGCCGTGCGCTGGCGCTGGCCGCCGCTCAGGGTGATGCCCCGCTCCCCCACCAGGGTCTGGTAGCCGTCCGGGAAGCCGCGGATGTCCCCCTCCAGCTGCGCCCGGCGGGCGGCCTCCTCCACCCGCTCCATCGACGCCTCCGGCTCCCCGTAGCGCAGGTTGTCCGCCAGGGGCGCGGTGAACAGGTAGCCCTCCTGGGGCACCAGCGACACCTGGCGGCGCAGATCCTCCAGCCGCATCGCCGTCACGTCCACGCCATCGAGGAACAGCTGGCCGGCGGGCACCTCCACCATCCGCCCCAGGGCGCGGGCGAGGGTGGTCTTGCCGCAGCCCACCGCCCCCACCAGGGCCACCAGCTCCCCCGGCTCCAGATGGAAGCTGAGGTTGTGGAGGGCCGGGCGGCTGGCGTTGGGATAGCGCACGCTCAGACCGCGGGCCTCCACCACCCCCCGGGGATGGGCGGCCGGCGGTTGCGGCAGCGGCGGCGAGAGCACCAGGGGCTGGCGGCTGAGCAGCTGCTCCACCCGCTCCAGGCTCACCTGGCCCGTCTGGAAGGTGTTGAGGGTGAAGCCCAGCAGGGCGGTGGGGAACACCAACCGCTCCACGTAGAGGATCAGGGCCACCAGGCCGCCGATGGTGAGGCGGCCCGCCTCGATCTGCCCGGCCCCCAGGGCGAGAAGCACCAGCAGGCTCACCGAGGAGATGCCTTCCAGCAGGGGGAAGAGGCTGGAGCGGGTGCGGGCCAGCTTCAGGGCGGTGTCGCGGTAGCGGCGGTTGAGCTGCGCGAAGGCCGACTCCTCCGTGGCTTCCTGGCCGTAGATCTTGATCGCGCTGATCCCGGACAGGTCTTCCTGCACCAGGTCGCTGAGGGAGGCCAGCGCCTCCTGCTGGCTGCGCTGCTGGCGCATCATCCGGCCGCCGAACAGCCGCACCACCAGCAGCATCACCGGGTAGAGGGCCAGGGCCGCCAGGGTGAGGCCCGGGTCGATCCGCAGCATCGCCGGCAGGGTGAGGGCGTAGGCCAGGGCGGTGTTGGTGATGCTCAGCAGGGCGAAGCCCATCAGCCGCCGCACCTGCTCCACATCGCTGGTGGCGCGGCTGATCACCTCGCCGCTGCCGGTGGTCTGCACCCAGCCCGGCTCCTGGAGGAGCAGATGATCGAAAATGCGCTGCTTCAGGTCGGCCTCCACCTGGCGGCCGATGCCGAAGACGAGCATGCGCGAAATCAGCCGCATCGCGCCCATCGCGCTGGCCAGCGCCACCAGCAGCAGCGACTGGCCGAGCACGTGGTTGAGCGAGAAGCCCGGCCGCAGCTCGTTCACCACCCGCTCCACCAGCAGCGGGATCGAGACCCCCAGCAGGTTGACGATCACCAGGGCGATCACCCCCAGCACCAGCTCGCGCCGATGGGGCCGCAGGTAGCGCCGGATCAGGTCGAGCCGCATGGCGCGCATTGCGAAACCGCTGATCAGAAGAAGGATCTAACCTACGCAGCCCACCGACGCGACCGATCCGAAGCCGCCATGCCCGAGAGCCAGCTGGAGCAGAACCATCCCCTGCACGCCATCGATCGTCAGGTGGTGGATGCCCTGCTGGCGGTGGCGAGCCCGGCCGATCAGCACCTGGTGGATGCGGCGCGCCTGCTCAATCGCTACGAGGGCTTCCCCGGCGCCAGCGACCTGCGCGATGACCTGGAGCGGTTGCTGCGCCACTGGCAGCTGGATCGTCCGGCCCTGCAGCAACGCACCCGCGCCATATGGACGGCGGGCTACCGCCCCGGTCCCGCCGCCCCGGCGGAGGCGGTGGGCTCGGGTTTCGACACCGCCGGCGACGGGCCGACCTGAGCAACCGCGCACGGAATTCGCCAGATCGACCCGCCTCGGGTGATAGTGGAGGGGTCCCCATCACCCGGCCCGGTGTGCCCTGCACCCGGGCTTTTTTCTGCCCGCTTTTCCGTTCCACCCGCCTCCGGCCCGATGAGCTCCTCCGTCTCCTCCCCCGCCGGTCCCGCCCTGCTGGAGGCCCTGATTCAGGGCCGCGACCTCGATGCCGTCACCGCCGCCGCCCTGATGAGCGCCTGGCTGGCGGGAGAGGTGGACCCCCTGCTCACCGCCGGCATGCTCACCGCCCTGCGGGCCAAGGGGGTGAGCGGCGAGGAACTGGCGGCGATGGCGGGGGAGCTGCGCCAGGCCTGCGCCCTGCCAGCCCCGCGCCCGGCCCTGCCGCTGGTCGACACCTGCGGCACGGGTGGCGCCGGGGTGGACAGCTTCAACATCTCCACCGCCGTGGCCTTCACCGCCGCCGCCTGCGGTGCCCATGTGGCCAAGCACGGCAACCGCAGCGCCAGCGGCCGCGTCGGCTCCGCCGATGTGCTTGAGGCCCTGGGGGTGAACCTGCAGGCGCCCACCGCCCGGGCCCTGGCCGCCCTCCCCGAGGTGGGTGTCACCTTCCTGTTCGCCCCCGGCTGGCATCCCGCCCTGGCGGGCCTGGCGCCGGTGCGACGCACCCTCGGGGTGCGCACCGTCTTCAACCTGCTCGGCCCTCTGGTGAACCCGCTGCGACCCGAGAGCCATGTGCTGGGGGTGGCCCGGCCCGATCTGCTCGATCCGATGGCGGAGGCCCTGCGGCGCCTGGAGCAGGGCCGGGCGGTGGTCGTCCACGGCCATGGCGGTCTTGATGAGGCCACCCTCTCCGGGCCCAGCGAGCTGAGGGTGCTGGAGAACGGCGAGCTGCGCCGCGAGGTGGTGGATCCCTGGGAGCTGGGGCTGGAGCGGGCGCCGCTGGAGGCGATCTGCGGCGGCGACGTGGCGGAGAACCGCGCCATCCTCGAAGCGGTGCTCCAGGGGGCCGGAACCCCTGCCCAGCGCGACGTGGTGGTGCTGAACACGGCACTGGTGCTGTGGGTGAGCGGCCAGGCCAGCTCCGTGGTCGATGGGGTGGGGCAGGCCCGCGCCGCCCTGGCGGCGGGGCAGCCCTGGCGACGCCTTCAGGCCCTGGCCCGCTTCCTCGCCGTCGACGGCGACGGCCCGGCGGCCGGCGGCCCTGGTTCTGCGGGATGATCGGCCCAAGCGATCCGCCGCCCTTGACCCCCAGTTCCTCCCCCCCGCACGCCAGCGACGCCGTGCTGGTGCTGGCCGATGGCCTGGTTCTGCGCGGCCGCGCCTGCGGCGCCCGTGGCGTCGCCCTGGGGGAGGTGGTGTTCAACACCGGCATGACCGGCTACCAGGAGGTGCTCACCGACCCCAGCTACAGCGGTCAGCTGATCACCTTCACCTATCCCGAGCTGGGCAACACCGGGGTCAATGTCCAGGACCAGGAGGCCAACCACCCCCACGCCCGCGGCCTGATTGCCCGCCGCCTCTCGCCGGTGGCCAGCAACTGGCGCTGCGAGGAGGAGCTGGAGCCCTGGCTGCAGCGCCATGGCGTCGTCGGCATCGAGGGGGTCGACACCCGCGCCCTGGTGCGCCACCTGCGCCAGGGGGGCGCGATCAACGGCGCCATCGCCAGCGACGGCACCGCCCCGGCCGCGCTGCTGGAGCGGGTGCGCTCGGCCCCCAGCATGGCCGGCCTCAACCTGGCGGAAGCCGTCAGCACCGCCGAGCCCTACCGCTGGTCCTCCCTCTGTCCCGCCGGTTTCGATACCCGTCTGCAGTCCCAGCCCGCCACCCCCTACCGGGTGGTGGCGATCGACTTCGGCATCAAGCGGGCGATCCTCGAGCGCCTGGTGGCCCACGGCTGTGAGGTGACCGTGCTGCCGGCGGCCAGCGGCCTCCAGGAGGTGTTGCGCCACGATCCGGAGGGGGTGTTCCTCTCCAATGGCCCCGGCGATCCGTCGGCGGTGCGCTCCGGCATCGCCCTGGCCGGCGCCCTGATCCAGCAGCCCACCCTGCCCCTATTCGGCATCTGCCTCGGCCACCAGATCCTCGGCCTGGCCCTGGGAGGCAGCACCTTCAAGCTCGGCTACGGCCACCGCGGTCTCAACCACCCCTGCGGCTCCCCGGGCTCGGTGGAGATCACCAGCCAGAACCACGGCTTCGCCCTGGACGCCGATTCCCTGCCGGCCGACCGGGTGCGGATCACCCACCACAACCTCAACGATCGGACCGTGGCCGCCCTGGAGATGCGCGACCAGCCGGTCTTCGGCGTGCAATACCACCCGGAGGCCAGCCCCGGACCCCACGACGCCGACCACCATTTCGCCCGCTTCGTCGCCCTGATGGCCGCTCGCCGTGTCTGAAGCTTTCGTTGCGGTTTCGTCAGTCTTTGTGCCGTTCCCTACACTTCGCTCCTACGACGTCACGCGAGGGCTGGAGCCATCACCGAACTGCAGCGACTGACGGTCTCCCTGCGGGGGGGCTGCGAGCGGCAGGACCGTTGCCTGCTGCTCCGGTTCATCGGCCAGCTGGATGCCTACTCCGATAAGCAGTTCAGCGCTTACGTGAACGATTGCCGCGCCAGCAGCACCCTGCCCCTGGTGATCGACCTGAGCCGCATCGACTTCCTCGATTCCTCCGGCCTGGGCGCCCTGGTGCAACTGGCCAAGGAGTGCAACGACGCCGGCCACACCTATGTGGTGGTCGGCAACGCCCGCGTCACCCAGACCGTGAAGCTGGTGCGTCTCGAGCAATTCCTGCATCTCCAGCCCGACCTCGAGCAGGCGCTTGGCAGCCTCGCCGCCGCCTGATTCGGCGGCCGCCTGGCTGGCCGGCCTGGCCGATCTCTCCCCCGCCGTCGAACTCCCGCCCCAGCAGCTCGCCTGGCTGGGGGACGCGGTCTGGGAGCTGCATCAACGCCTGCTCCACTGCCGCCAGCCCGCCCGCCCCCTCGATCTGCACCGGTCCGTGGTCACGCGGGTGAAGGCCGCCGCACAGGCCGATGCCCTTCAGCGCCTGGAATCCCGCCTCCGGCCCCAGGAGCTGGATCTCGTGCGACGTGGCCGTAACCGGGCCGGACGCGGCCCGCGGGGCGGAGATCCGGCCCTTTATGGGCAGGCCACGGGATTTGAGACGATGCTGGGATGGCTGTTTCTGCGCGATCCGCAGCGGCTTGCCGAACTGCTCGATCATCTCGAGCGGCCAGAGTCAGCCAGCAGCCCCTGACGGATCCTCGCCAACCACGCCCATGAGCCCCCCATTCGATCGTCGCTTTGAATCGCGGCCGGAGCGTGGTCGCACCGGTCCCCGCAGCGGCCCCGGTCCCCGCAGCGGCCCCGGAGCTCGCAGCGGCCCGGCCGCCCGCCGCGATGCCCGGCCCGGCGCCGGCCGCTTCGGTCCACCGCGGCCGCGCCGCGAGCGGGAGGAGGGCGGCGACCGACCCTGGCAGGGTTCCGGCGCTCCCTGGCGTTCTGAGGAGCGCCAGAGCGAGCGCCAGAGCGAGCGCCCGGGAGAACGACCCGGTGACCGTTCCCGGGATCGGGATCGGGATCGGGGGGAACGTCCCTTCCGACCGGTCCTCTTCGAGCGCGGGGAGCGCCCCGAGCGGGGTCCCCGCCCCGGCCGGCCGGAGCGACCCGGCCCCATCGATCGCTTCTCCCGCGCCCCCCGTCCCGGTCGGCCGGAGCGGCTGGGTCGGCCGGATCGCTTCGCTCGACCCGAGCGCACTGCCCGCTTTGAGCCGGCGGTCGCGGGCCCTGAGCGGGGCTCCGAGCCCCAGGGGGAGGCGGCGAGCCACGCCCCCGAGACGGCCCGCGATCTGATCTGGGGCCGCCATGCCGCCCTGGCCGCCCTGGAGAGCGGCCGGCCCGTCCATCGCATCTGGTGCACCCCGGAGCTGCGCTTCAGCTCCCGCTTCCTGCAGTTGCTGCGCGAGGCCAAGGCCTCCGGCGTGCTGGTGGAGGAGGTCACCTGGGCCCGCCTGGGCCAGATCAGCGCCGGCGGGGTGCACCAGGGCATCGTGCTGCAGCCCGCCGCCGCCGAGACCCTCGATCTGCCCTCCCTGGTGGAGGGCTGCCGCGAGCTGGGGGAAGCGCCGCTGCTGATCGCCCTCGACGGCCTCACCGATCCCCAGAACCTCGGCTCGATCGTGCGCAGCGCTGAGGCGCTTGGCGCCCATGGCATGGTGCTGCCCCAGCGGCGCAGCGCCGGTCTCACCGGTTCGGTGGCCAAAGTGGCGGCCGGCGCGCTGGAGCACCTGCCCGTGGCGCGGGTCGTCAACCTCAACCGTGCCCTCGACGCCCTCAAGCAGGAGGGCTACCGGGTGGTGGGCCTGGCCGAGGAGGGCAGCGTCACCCTGGAGGAGGCCGATCTCAGCGGCCCGCTGGTGCTGGTCACCGGCTCGGAGGGGGAGGGGCTGTCGATGCTCACCCGCCGCAGCTGTGACCAGGTGATCCGCATCCCCCTGCGGGGAGCCACCCCCAGCCTCAACGCCGGTGTGGCCTCGGCACTCGTTCTCTACGAAGTGGCCCGCCGCGGCTGGATGCGCGGCCTGAGCGGCACGGCCCCCGCCCCGCGGCTCGTGCGCCCGGCCCTGCCGGCGCCGCCGCCGCCCGACGAAGGCCCCTGGGCCCCCGCACCAGGGGTGGAGGATGTCTTGACGAGCGACGAACTTGCCGCGGTTGAGGAGATCCCGGCGGCGGCGGACATCACCGCGGTGGAAGAGATCTCTCCGGCCGCAGAGATCCCCGTGGTGGACGAGAGGCCCGCAATGGAGGGGATCACCGCTGTGCCAGAGCAACCGACGCGGGAGCAGACCGATGGCGCCGGGGAGCCCTCCACCGCCCTTGAGCTCCCGGAACCGCTGGGCGGCAGCCCCGCCGAGCCCAGCGCTTTTGTGGCCGACATCAGCCTCTGATGCCGATCCCGCCCCATGCCGCTGCCCGTCTCCGGCTCCCGTGGGCAGAATGGAACCGTCTGTTTCCTTGCCCATGAATCCACTGCTCTGGCCGGCGCGCAGCCTGCTCAACGGGCTCGGCCTGGCCTGGTGGGCAAGGGTCGAAACCCGTTCCCCCGACGCCGTCTACTGGTTCGGCCCCTTCGTGCGCCGCAGCACCCTGGAGCAGCAGCTCCCGGCTTTCCTCGATGATCTGCGCTCCGAAGCGCCCGCGTCCCTGGAGCATCGCCTGCTGCGCACCAGCCGCGGCGAGCCGCTCACCGAATCCCCCGAGTCGTCCGGCTGATAGCGTCCAAAGCAACGGCGTGGATCCGGCGGATGGGGATTGCCCAGTGGCGCGAGCAACTCCAGCGCGGGGATCTCTCGGCCCGTGAACTCACCGATCTGCATCTGCAAAGGATCGCGGCCGTCGACCCCACCCTGCACGCCTTTCTCGAGGTGACCGCCGATCGGGCCCGCGCCGATGCCGATCGCATCGACGCCGCCCGCGCCGCTGGCGAGGCCCTGCCCCCCCTGGCCGGCGTTCCCCTGGCCATCAAGGACAACCTCTGCACCCGCGGCATCCGCACCACCTGCTCCAGCCGCATGCTGGCCAACTTCGTGCCTCCTTACGAATCCACGGTCACCGAGCGCCTCTGGAACGCAGGTGCGGTGCTGCTGGGCAAGACGAACCTCGATGAGTTCGCCATGGGCAGCTCCACCGAGACTTCCGCCTTCGGCCCCAGCCGCAACCCCTGGGATCCGGAGCGGGTGCCCGGCGGCAGTTCCGGCGGCAGCGCCGCCGCCGTGGCGGCCGGCGAATGCGTCGCTTCCCTGGGCTCGGACACCGGCGGCTCGATCCGCCAGCCCGCCTCCTTCTGCGGTGTGGTGGGCCTCAAACCCACCTACGGCCGCGTCAGCCGCTGGGGCCTGGTGGCCTTCGCCAGCTCCCTTGACCAGGTGGGGCCCTTCAGCACCAGCGTGGCGGACGCGGCCGAAGTGCTGCAGGTGATCGCCGGCGCCGACACCCGCGACGCCACCTGCCTCAAGGCCCCGGTGCCCAACTACGTGGCCTCCCTGGAGGGACCGCTCCAGGGCCAGCGGGTGGGCCTGATCCGCCAGTGCTTCCAGGAGCGGGGCCTCGACGCGCAGGTGAAGGCCTCGGTGCTGGCCGCCGCCGACTTGCTCCAGTCCCTCGGGTGCGAGCTGCAGGAGA
Source organism: Aphanothece sp. (assembly GCA_040381155.1). GTDB lineage: Bacteria > Cyanobacteriota > Cyanobacteriia > PCC-6307 > Cyanobiaceae > Cyanobium. Next base: position 19,940 of record JBEIHT010000012.1, on the reverse strand, counting down.
TCGACTGCCCCCGCTTCGACGACGGCATCGCCACCTACTACGTGATCGCCCCCTCCGAGGCCTCCGCCAACCTGGCCCGTTACGACGGCGTGAAGTATGGCTACCGCAGCGACGCCGCCGCCAACCTGGCGGAGATGACGGCCCGCAGCCGCGCCGAGGGCTTCGGTGATGAGGTGCAGCGCCGCATCCTGATCGGCACCTACGCCCTCTCGGCGGGCTACGTGGACGCCTACTACCGCAAGGCCCAGCAGGTGCGCACCCTGATCCGCCGCGACTTCGATCGCGCCTTCGAGCGGGTGGATGTGCTGCTCTCGCCCACCTCGCCCACCACCGCCTTCCGCTTCGGTGCCCACGCCGACGACCCCCTGGCGATGTACCTGGCCGACCTGCTGACGATCCCGGCCAACCTCGCCGGCCTGCCGGCGATCAATGTGCCCTGCGGTTTCGATACGGCGGGCCTGCCGATCGGCCTGCAACTGATCGCCGGCGTTCTCGAGGAGGAGACGCTGCTGCGGGTGGCGCACCAGTACGAGCTGGCCGCCCGTGTGATGGAGCAGCGCCCGGCCGCCCCTCTGGCCGCCTGAGCCGCCCCGCCCCGACTCCGCGAGGTACCCCACATCTGGTGGCATCTGCCGGGGCCGCCGGCCCAGGGCCGCTGTCCCTTGTGCTCTCCCCTAACGTGAGGGCCAGACCGACGCCGCCGCGCTGTGCCCTTCGTTCCCCTCCATAACCACAGCGACTACAGCCTCCTCGATGGGGCCAGCCAGTTGCCGGCGATGGTGGAGCGGGCGGTGGAGCTGGGCATGCCGGCCCTGGCCCTCACCGACCACGGGGTGATGTACGGAGCCATCGAGCTGCTCAAGCTCTGCAGCAAGGCCGGCATCAAGCCGATCATCGGCAATGAGATGTATGTGATCAACGGCTCGATCGACGACGAGCCGGTGAAGAAGGAGCGCAGGTATCACCTGGTGGTGCTGGCGAAAAATGCGGTGGGCTATCGCAATCTGGTCAAGCTCACCAGCATCAGCCATCTGCGCGGCATGCGGGGCCGCGGCATCTTCGCCCGCGCCTGCATCGACAAGGCCCTGCTGCGCCAGTACAGCGAGGGGTTGATTGTGGCCACAGCCTGCCTCGGCGGCGAGGTGGCCCAGGCGATCCTGAGGGGGCGGCCCGATGCCGCCCGCGAGGTGGCCCGCTGGTACCAGGAACTGTTCGGCGACGATTTCTATCTGGAAATCCAGGACCACGGCGGTATCGAGGACCGCATCGTCAACACCGAGATCGCCCGCATCGGCGCCGAGCTGGGCATCGAGCTGATCGCCACCAACGATGCCCACTACCTCACCAGCGGCGACGTGGAGGCCCACGACGCCCTGCTCTGCATCCTCACCGGCAAGTTGATCAGCGATGAGAAGCGGCTGCGCTACACCGGCACCGAGTTCATCCGCAGCGAGGCGGAGATGGGGCGACTGTTCGCCGACCATCTCGAGCCGGAGCTGATCGACCGCGCCATCGCCAACACCGGTCTGGTGGCCGAGAAGGTGGAGGACTACGACATCCTCGGCCGCTACCAGATGCCCCGCTTTCCGATCCCGGAGGGCCACACGGCGGTCTCCTACCTGCGGGAGGTGGCCGAGCAGGGTCTTTGCCAACGCCTGAAGCTGGACTCGGCCAGCGCCTTTCCGCCTGCGTACGGCGAGCGGCTGGCCTTCGAGCTGCAGGTGATGGAACAGATGGGCTTCCCCACCTACTTCCTGGTGGTGTGGGACTACATCCGCTTTGCCCGGGAGAACGGCATCCCGGTGGGACCGGGCCGCGGGTCGGCGGCCGGCTCGCTGGTGGCCTACGCCCTGAGAATCACCAACATCGATCCGGTCACCAACGGCCTGCTGTTCGAGCGCTTTCTCAACCCCGAGCGCAAGTCGATGCCGGATATTGACACCGACTTCTGCATTGAGCGCCGCGGCGAGGTGATCGATTACGTCACCCGCCAGTACGGCGAGGACAAGGTGGCCCAGATCATCACCTTCAACCGCATGACCTCCAAGGCGGTGCTCAAGGATGTCGCCCGCGTGCTCGACATCCCCTATGGCGATGCCGATCGTCTGGCCAAGCTGATCCCGGTGGTGCGCGGCAAGCCGGCCAAGCTCAAGGAGATGATCGGAGCGGAATCACCGGCGCCGGAATTCCGCGAGAAGTATGAGAAGGATCCCCAGGTGAAGCACTGGGTGGACCTGGCGATGCGGATCGAGGGCACCAACAAAACCTTTGGCGTCCATGCCGCCGGGGTGGTGATCGCCGCCGATCCGCTCGATGAGCTGGTGCCCCTGCAGCGCAACAACGACGGCCAGGTGATCACCCAGTACTTCATGGAGGATGTGGAATCGATGGGGCTGCTGAAGATGGATTTCCTCGGCCTCAAGAACCTGACGATGATCGAGAAGACCCTGGCGCTGGTGGAGCAGAGCAGTGGCGAGCGCCTCGATCCCGATGCCCTGCCCGCCGAGGATCCCGACACCTTCGCCCTGCTGGCCCGCGGCGATCTCGAAGGTATCTTCCAGCTCGAATCCAGCGGCATGCGCCAGATCGTGCGCGATCTCAAGCCCTCCTCCCTGGAGGACATCTCCTCGATCCTGGCCCTCTACCGCCCCGGCCCGCTCGATGCCGGCCTGATCCCCAAGTTCATCCACCGCAAGCACGGCAAGGAGGCGATCGATTTCGCCGATCCACGCCTGCAGCCGATCCTGCAGGAAACCTACGGAATCATGGTCTACCAGGAGCAGATCATGAAGATCGCCCAGGATCTGGCCGGCTATTCCCTCGGCGAGGCGGATCTGCTGCGGCGGGCGATGGGCAAGGAGAAGAAAAGTGAGATGGAGAAGCACCAGAGCCTCTTTGTCGATGGGGCCACCCAGCGGGGTGTGGCGCCAAAGACCGCCGAGCAGCTGTTCGAGCAGATGGTGCTGTTTGCCGAGTACTGCTTCAACAAGAGCCACTCCACCGCCTACGGCGCCGTCACCTACCAGACGGCCTACCTCAAGGCCCACTATCCGGTGGCCTACATGGCCTCCCTGCTCACCGTCAACGCCGGCCAGAGCGACAAGGTGCAGCGCTACATCGCCAACTGCCTGGCGATGGGCATCGAAGTGTTGCCGCCGGATGTGAATGCCTCCGGCATCGATTTCACCCCCGTTGGCAGCCGCATCCTCTTCGGCCTCTCGGCGGTGCGCAATCTCGGGGACGGGGCGATCCGGCTGCTGATCGACTCCCGCCAGGCCGATGGACCCTTCGCCTCCCTGGCCGAGCTCTGCGACCGGATCCCCTCCCAGCAGCTCAACCGGCGCGCCCTGGAGTCGCTGATCCATTGCGGTGCCCTCGATGGCCTGGAGGGTGGCGCCAACCGGGCCCAGCTGATGGCCGATCTCGATCTGGTGTTGGAGTGGGCGGGCGCCCGCGCCCGCGACCGGGCCAGCGGCCAGGGCAACCTCTTCGACCTGCTCGCCGGCGCCTCCGATACCAGCTCCGCGGCCAGCGGCACGGGCGACGGTGGTACCGCCCCCAAGGCGGCCCCCGTCTCCGACTACCCCCCCAGCGAGAAGCTGCGGCTGGAGAAGGAGCTGCTCGGCTTTTACCTCTCTGACCACCCACTACGCCAGCTGGCGAGCCGGGTGAAACTGCTCTCGCCGATCGGTCTGGCGAACCTCGAGGAGCAGCCCGACAAGGCCAGCGTCTCGCTGGTGGTGATGGTGCCGGAGCTGCGCCAGGTGACCACCCGCAAGGGGGATCGCATGGCGGTGCTGCAGCTGGAGGACCTCACCGGCAGCTGTGAAGCGGTGGTGTTCCCCAAGAGTTATGCCCGCCTGGCGGATCACCTGATGGTGGATGCCAGGCTGCTGGTCTGGGCGAGCGTGGACCGCCGCGACGACCGGGTCCAGCTGATCGTCGAGGATTGCCGCAGCATCGAGGACCTGCAACTGGTGTTGGTGGATCTGGCGCCCGAGCAGGCCGCCGATATCGCCATCCAGCACCGTCTGCGCGAATGCCTGGGCCGCCATCGCCCCGCCCAGGACCAGGCGGGCGTGCGGGTGCCGGTGGTGGCCTGCCTGCGGGATGGCAGCCGTCAGGTGTTTGTGCGCCTCGGGCCCCAGTTCTGCGTGGCCGATGCTGACGCCGCCCTGGCGACCCTCACCTCGGCGGAGTTTTCGGCACGCCTCCGCTCTCCCCTCGGCGCTGAAGCCGCCTGAGGGGCGACGCTTCAGCTGCCCTGGCGCATCGCCCGCACCGATTCGCGGATCCGGCCGATGTTCAGGGGAATCTGCTCCAGGCCCAGCAGGGTGCCGCTGGCCTCCTCCCAGCTGGCGGAGATCACGCCGTAGCTGAGCCCCACCAGGCCCAGCAGGAACAGGGAGCCGGAGCCCAGCAGCGTCACCACCGGCTGGATCGTGAGGATGCCGCGGGAGACCAGCAGGTAGCTGGCCACGATCACCGCCATGCCCAGAACGCTGGGGATGCCGGTGGCGATCGCGATGCGCCTGGCCATCCGCTTTGCCACGGTGTCGGGGATGACCTGGGCACCGTTGGGCCTGGCCGGCGGTTTGCCAGCGACCTTGCCACCGGTCTTCTCTCCGGTTGTTTGTCCGGCCTTGGCGCTGGGGCGTGGCTTGCCGAAGGCTTTCGGGTCCCGCTGACGGGCCATGGTGCCACTCAGCCCCGGATGCCGAGCTTCTCGATCAAGGCGGCGTAGCGATCCTCGCTCTGGGTGCGCAGGTAGCCAAGCAGGCGCTTGCGCCGGCCGATCATCTTCAGCAATCCCTGGCGGGAGGAGAAGTCGTGGATGTTCTTCTGCAGATGGCTGCTGAGTTGTTGAATCCTCTCGCTCAGCATCGCCACCTGCACCTCGACCGAACCGGTGTCGGTGGGGTGGGTTTGGTGCCCGTTGATCAATTCCTGCTTCTTGGTGGTGGTAAGCGACATGGACGGCGCCCCGGGCGCGGACGTGCAAACAGGCACTTTACCTTGCGGGAGAATCGCTTCAGGCCGCCGGGCGGGACAGCCAGCGCAGCGATTCGCGGATCCAGTCATCGCAGGGGGCACCCTCCGGCAGACCACTGGCCACCGCCCGCAGGGCCCGGTGGATCTCCAGCGGCTCGTAGCCCAGGGTGGCCAGGGTGAGCTGCAGCTCCTCCCGCTGGTCGTCCGCCAGGCCGGCGGCCCCCTCCCCTGCCTCCGCTTCGCTCTCCTCCCCCGGCAGGCTCCCCACCAGGGCGGGGAAGCGATCCTGCAGACGCTGGCGCAGCTCCACCGCCAGCCGCTCGGCGATGCGGCGCCCCACCCCGGGCGCCTGGCTGAGCCGGCGCAGGTCGGCCTGCACGATCGCCCGCGCCAGCTCCTCCGCCTCCATCACCCCCAGCAGACCCAGGGCCATCTGGGGGCCCACACCGCTCACCGCCACCAGCTCCCGGAACAGATCCCGTTCCCGCCGCACCGGAAACGCGTAGAGCGTCCAGCCGTCCTCCCGCACCTGGGTGTGCACATGCAGGGCGACGCTGCTGCCGGGCTCCGGCAGGTTCCGCCAGTGGCGGGCGCTGATCTGCACCTCGTACCCCACCCCGTGGCAGATCAGTAGCGCACCGCAGCGGGGCGCCCGTTGCCACGGTTCGGCGAGACGCCCCTCCAGCCAGCCGATCATGGACCCATCTCCATCGGCCCCCATGCTGCCCCCCCTGCCAACCCCCGCCCCGGCTCCGCGAGGTCTCACCATCCCGCTCCCCCTCGCTTCCCTGCGGCGCTCCCTGGCGGCCCTCAGCCTGCTTCTGGTGCTCTCGCTGCCCCTCGGGCTCAGCGGCTGCAGCGGCGTCGGCCAGCCCCCCCAGCGGCTGCTGCTCGACGCCTTGGCCCTGCAGATCCACCTCACCCAGGATCAGGTGGCCGAGGCCCTGGGTGTGGAGAGCGGCGGGCTGCCCGAGGTGAGCCGGGTGCGGGTGGAGCAGCAGCAGGCGCTGCGGATCGGCGAGGCCCGGGGCCTGCGGCTGACCGGCCGCTTTGACTGGCGCCTCAGCGGCGATCCCATCCGGGTCGACAGCCCCTTCACCCTGTATCTGCAGCGGGGCGAACGGGGCGAAAGCTGGCGCCTGGCCCAGCCCACCGCCAGCGCCGAGGGCAACGGCAGCGCCCAGGACTGGTTCACCTATCCGCTGCCCCTGCCGGGGGAACGCCGTCCTGGCTGAGCTCCCGTGGGCGGCTGGCTCAGCAGCGTGGCGCCCATCACCGCCAGGGCCCCGATCACGGTGCGCAGCCCGATCGTCTCGGCGAAGAACAGCCAGCCCCACAGGGCCGCGAACACCACCTGGGCGTAGCTCAGGGCCGTCGCCCGCGCCGCCGGCAGGCCTGTCAATCCCTGGGTCACCCCCATCTGGCCCAGCTGGGTGAACAGACCCATTCCCACCAGCCAGGCCGCTTCCCGGGCGGTGGGCCACACCGGCTCCAGCAGCACCGCCGGCAGGCTCAGGGGCACCGCCATCAGCGCGAAATACAGGACAATCACGAGCGGGTGCTCGCTGCTGCCCAGCTGGCGCACCAGGGTGTAGGCCAGGGCGGTGAGCAACGCCCCCGCCAGGGCCAGCAGCAGGGCGATGGGGTCCGGGGCGCCGCCCGGGATCAGGGACGAACTGGGCGCGGCGATCGCCAGCACCCCAAGCCAGCCGAGCAGCATGGCCACCACCAGTCGGGGCGCCACCCGCTCCCCCAGCAGCAGCCAGGCCAGCGCCGCGGTCAGGGTGGGGTAGAGGTACTGGAGCACCGTGGCGGTCGCCATCGGCAGCCGAACCACCGCGGCAAAGACGCAGTAGAGGGCGGCGGTCCCCAGCACGCCGCGGATCACCAACAGGCCGCGCCGGTTGCCCAGGGGCGGGATGCGGGCCCGCCGCAGCAGCCACCAGCTCAACGGCAGGCTCACCATGGCCCGGGCCAGCACCACCTCCGCCACCGGAAGGCGGCTGCCGACCGCCCTCACGCACACCACCATCAGGCTGAAGCTCAGGGCGCTGGCCAGCATCGCCACGCCGGCCCGCCGCTCCGCACCCCATCCCTGGCGCCATAGCCCAGAATGGCGGCGATGGGGCCACAATCGCTGGCGTCCTTCCTTAAACACTCCCTTTCCCTTCCCCCCCGCCCTTGGTCCAGCCCCGCCTCCACCCCCGCACGATCGAGGCCGTCAAGGAGCGGGCCGACATCGTCGATGTGGTGGGGGAGCACGTGGTGCTCAAGAAGAAGGGGCGCGAGTTCGTCGGCATCTGCCCTTTCCACGACGACACATCGCCCTCGATGACGGTGTCGCCGGCCAAGCAGTTCTACTACTGCTTCTCCTGTGGGGCCGGCGGCAACGCCATCAAGTTCCTCATGGAGCTGCAGCGCACCAGCTTCAGCGAGGTGGTGCTCGAGCTGGCCCGCCGCTACCAGGTGCCGGTCGACACGGTCGAGGGGCCCCAGCAGGAGCGCCTCCGCCAGCAGCTCAGCCGTCGGGAGGGGCTCTACCGGGTGATGAGCCTGGCCGCCGGTTGGTTCCGCAGCCAGCTCCGGGCTCCCGAGGGCAACGCCGCCCTGGCCTACCTGCGGGAGTCCCGCGGCCTCAGCGAGGCCACGATCGAAAGCTTCGGCCTCGGCTATGCCCCCGACCGCTGGGATGGCCTGCTGCGCCATCTCCAGCAGGTGGAGGGCCTGGCCCCGGAGCTGCTGGAGGCCGCCGGTCTGGTGGTGCCCCGCAAGGGGGGAGAGGGCTTCTACGACCGCTTCCGCCATCGTCTGATGGTGCCGATCCGCGACCGCCAGGGCCGGGTGATCGCCTTCGGGGGGCGCAGCCTCGATGGCGGCGAACCCAAATACCTCAACTCCCCCGAGACCGAGGTGTTTGTCAAGGGCCAGCACCTCTTCGGCCTCGACCGTGCCGCGGATGCCATCCGCCGCGATGACCGGGCCGTGCTGGTGGAGGGCTACTTCGATGTGATCGCCCTGCACGCCGCGGGCATCGGCAATGCGGTTGCCGCCCTGGGCACGGCCCTCAGCGGCCGCCAGATCACCCAGCTCTGCCGCTGCTGCGACAGCCGTCGCCTGATCCTCAACTTCGACAGCGACGGCGCCGGCGTGCGGGCGGCCCAGCGGGCGATCGGCGAGGCGGAGCAGCTGGCCCTGCAGGGCCAGATCGAGCTGCGCGTTCTCCATCTCCCCGCCGGCAAGGATCCCGATGAGTTCCTGCGCGAGCACGGCCCCGGCGAGTACCGGGCCCTGCTCGACCAGGCCCCCCTCTGGTTCGACTGGCAGATCGAACGGGTGCTGGCGGGGCGGGATCTGGCGCGGGCGGACCAGTTTCAGGCGGCGGTGGCGGCCCTGGTGGCGCTGCTGGGCAAGCTGCCGCCAGGCCCGATGCGCACCCAGTACCTGCAGCAGGTGGCCGAGCGCCTCAGCGCCGGCCAGGCCCACCTGGTGCGCTCCCTCGAGGAAGACCTGCGCGCCCAGGTGCAGGGGCAGCGCTGGCACGGTCGTGCCAGCCGCTGGGAGAAGCCCGGCGCCGCCAGCGTTCAGGAGCGTGCTGAGGCGGCGATCCTGCTGCTCTACCTGCACGTGGCGGAGGTGCGCGCCGGACTGCGCCGCCAGTTGCGGCTTGCCGAGCAGGACGACTTCGGCCTGCGCCATCACCGCCAGCTGTGGGCGACGATCAGCGAACTGGAGGAGGACAACCTCGGGGTGGAGCGCCTGGAGGCGATCAACCGGGGCCAGGACCCGGGAGAGGATCTGGAGGATCTGGATCTGCCTCGCCTGCTCGCCGACCGGCTGGTGATGGAGCAGAGCGAGCTGCTCGATCGCCTGATTCCCCTCCTGGAGCCTGGTGAGCTGCAGCAGCTCGATCTTCAGAACCCGCTGCTCCACCTGCGTGGCGCCATCGCCATGCGGGCGCGGCTGCAGGCGGAGAAGCGCTGTCGCCACCTGCTGGATGCCTGGCGCTCCCAGCAGTTGCGCACCCTCGAGCACTGCCTTGGGCTGATGCTGAACCGTGGGGCGGAGCCGCCCGCCGGCCTGACGCCGGTGGTGGCGATGGAGCTGCGCATTGAGGAGCTGTTCGCCCAGCTCAATGCCGATGCGTTGCGCCTCCAGCACGACTACTACAGCGAGCGCCGGCATCTGGGTGAACTGGACCGGCGCCGCTGCGCGGATTACGCCGAAGTCACCGCCGCCCGCAACCTTCCCGCTGCCTGAGCTCGCCCCGGACGCCGGTGCGCACATAGGCTCGATGCAGATCCGTTGCTGGGTGATCGTCGTGGCCTATCCCGCCTACCCGGTTCCCAGCGATGAAGAGCAGCGGCTGCGCGATCTCGAGCGCCATGGCGTGATCGGCATGGCCAGCGATGTTCATTTCGAGCGCATCATCGAGCTGGCCAGCTCCCTGTTTCACACCCCCATCGCGGTCATCTCCCTGGTCGAGGCCGATCGCCAGTGGTTTCTCAGCCACAAGGGTCTGGATGTGAGCGAAACGCCGCGGGATCAGGCTTTCTGCGCCCATGCCATCGCCGCCCAGCAGCCGCTGGTGGTGGCGGACGCCCGGCTGGATGAGCGCTTCGCCAACAATCCTCTGGTCACCGGCTTTCCCCACATCCGCTTTTACGCCGGTGCGCCCCTGCGCAGCACCGATGGCCACAACCTCGGCACGCTCTGCGTGATCGACAGGGAGCCCCACCAGCTGGAGTCGAGCGAGATTCACCAGCTCCAGCTTCTGGCCGACCTGGTGATGCGGGAGATCGACCTTCGCCATCTGGCCAGCCTTTGCCCGATCACAGGTCTGCCCTCCCGCCATAGCCTGATGACGATCGGCGAACGGGAGTTCGCCCGGGCCCGTCAGGCCGGTCAGCCCCTGTCCCTGGCTCTGCTGGATGTGGACAACCTGCGGCAGGTCAACAGTCGTTGGGGCCATCCGGCTGGCGACCGCCTGCTCACGGATCTGGTGCGCCTCGGCCATCAATTTCTGCGTGAGCAGGATTTTGCTGCCCGCCTGGGCGACAGCGAGTTCGCCCTTCTGTTGCCGGAGGTCGCTGCTGATGCCGCCCTGACACTGGCCGAGTCCTTGCGCCAGGCGGCGCGACAGATGCGGGGGATCTGGACATCCTCCGACTGGAGACTCCATCTCAGTGGTGGCATCACGGCCCTCTCCAGCCAGGATCACGGTTTCGCCGATCTGCTGCTCCGGGCCGAGAGCGCACTGCAACTTGCCAAAGGCAATGGCCGCAACCAGATTGCGGTGCTCCTGGATGGGGACTGATGCTGGGGGGCCGCGTCCCTCCGGTCTTGTGCCAATGTTGCAACCGTTTACACCTTGCTGTTTGCTGGCAGCCGCCGGGGCAGCTTATATGCCTTCAGGCCCTTATTGAGTGATGCTCATCCCCAACCGCTCATCCGAGGACCTTGATCTGGACGATGTATTGCAGGGGATTGGCTTTGCCCTTCTCGTTGCGTTCCTTGCAATTATTGCCAAACTGGCCTTTCCTGTCGCCTTGGTGCAGCCGGGGTGGCAGCTGCGGGTCGGTGAAAGTCTGCGTGCCACCGCCTCCATTCCGCTTGTGGCGATGGCCCTGCTGTTGCTCGCTGAGTTCATCAACCCCGACTCCCAGATTCTCGCCAACCGCATCCTCTGGCTCCGGCGTCTTTCGGTAGTTGCGGCCCTGGGCTTTTTCCTGCTCATCCCTCTGCAGATCAGCGCTGGCCTGCGAGAGATCACCAAGGCCACGGTCTTGGAGTACCGAGAGCTGAGCGCCATCCAGCGGGCCTCCACCGCCATCCAGGAGGCGGTCACCCAGCGGGAGATGTTCAACGCCATCAAGCTCATCCCTGGTCTGCCCCCCGATGCCACGCCGGCGTTCAACCTGCCCATCCCCGCCATCCGCACCGCCCTGCTGGCCCAGATTCGTCCCCAGATCCTCAAACTCGAGACCCGAATCCGCGAGGTCCGCAGTCAGCGAATCCAGGGGGCCATCACCATTTTCGCCTTTGACGCCTTCCTGTCTCTGGCCTACGGCATCGGTTTCGCCGCGATCGGCCGCACCTCCGTTCAGCGCCCCACCCTGCTGCGGAAGATCATCACGATCCCTTCCTATTTGCAGCGAAACACAGGTTTCTTTGGCGAAGCGTTGCTCTCTCTGCCGCGTGTTCGCTTGCCATTCCTGCCCGCCAGTCGTTCCCGAGGGGGAGGCCCCTCCTCCCAGTCCCGAAGCAGTTCCCGCCACCGCCGCTCAACAGGTTCCCGTCGGTCGTCCGGCAGAACCGACATCATTCCTGAAGAGTGGCTTGACGAACCGGACCAGGATTCCGGTCGCCGGTCCTGATCGGCTGCCTTATGCCCCAGCCGCCATCTTCAGGCCCGTGCCACCGGCAATTCCGCAAGCCGGGTGGTGGCCGCCCGTGACAGGCGTGACCGGCGCATCGTCCAGCCGGGATGGATCCCGCAGGCGGCCCATTGGATCGCGCCGCGGCCATAGCGGCGGTTGAGTGCGTCCACGGTGGCCATCAGGGCCGCCCGTCGTCGCTGCTCCAGCTCGCCCTGGGGCACGAACAGATGGTGCTGGAGTTGCTCCCGCGAGCGCAGGTCCTGCAGGAGCACGCCGGCCTTCTGCAGGGGCCGGTGGGGGCGGAATAGCTGCTCCACCAGGGGCAGGGCCGCCGCCAGCAGCACGCCGGTGTCGTCGCTGGCGACGGCCAGCCGCACGCTGGCGGCGTTGCTGTAGAAGGGCTGGCCATTGAAGGGGCTGGTGCGCACGAACACGGTGATCGCCCCGGCGTGTTGCCGCTGGCTGCGCAACTTCTCGGCGGCGCGGCTCAGGTAGGTCGCCACCGCCTCCCGCAGTTCGCGGGCGCTGCTGAGCGGCCGGCGGAAGCTGCGGCTGACACAGGTTTCCTGCTTCGCTGGCGGCAGCCGCACCAGGGGCAGGCAGCTGCTGCCCTGCAGCTCCCGCTGCAGGCGCAGCCCGACCACACCGATCCGCTGGCGCAGCTCCCCCGGGGGCAGATCCCGCAGCTCGCGGGCGTTGCGCACGCCGCGCAGGCGGCACCAACGGGCCAGCCGCCGGCCGATGCCCCAGATGTCCTCCACCGCCACCGCCTCCAGCCACGGGTCGGGGTCGGCCACGGCGCCGAGATCGAAGACGCCCTGCCGCTGCCGCTCGGGGTGGTGCTTGGCGATGCGGTTGGCCAGCTTGGCCAGCACCTTGGTGGGGGCGATGCCCACCGCCACCGGCAGCCCGAGATCCCGCCGCACCGCCGCCCTCAGGGCTTCCCCCCAGGCGCTGAGATCGCCGCCGCGGGGGCGATGGCGGCGGCCGAAAGCCTCGTCGATGGAATAGATCTCCAACTCCTCCAGCCAGTGATCGAGCGTGCCCATCAGCCGCTGGCTCATGTCGCCGTAGAGGGTGTAGTTGGAGCTGCGCACCAGCACGCCGTGGCGCTCCAGCAGCGGCCGCGCCTGGAAGTAGGGGGTGCCCATGGCGATGCCCAGGGCGCGGGCCTCGGCGCTGCGGGCGACGATGCAGCCATCGTTGTTGGAGAGCACCACCAGGGGCCTGCCGGCGAGGGAGGGATCGAGCGCCGCCTCGCAGGAGGCATAGAAGTTGTTGGCGTCGATCAGGACGAAGGCCTCACGGCAGCGCGGCAGGGGGTGGGTCACGGCGGGCGCGCATGGCCCTTCAATATAGTACAGCTGTACTGTTCGGGAATGGTTGGGCGGGTTGCCCCGCGGCTGGCTGGCCTCGCCTGGCCTGAGCACAATTCAGAGGTGCCGCCCAGGGGTGCCCCCCTCGCCCCGCCATGGACCCTTCCCATTCGCCTCCCGATCACACCCCTCTGGCCCACACCCATCCGGCCGTGGCGGAGCAGCGTCGGCCCCATCCCCGCCAGCACGAGCACCGGCCCGGTTCCGCCGCGGCCTTCCGCTGGAGCATCGTGCTCAACAGCGCCCTCTCGGGCCTGCAGCTGGCGATCGGTCTGGCCTTCGGATCCCTCGCCCTGATCGGCGACGCCATCCATAACCTCGGCGACGTCGCCGGCCTGCTGCTCGGCTGGGGGGCCGAGAAGCTCAGCACCCGGCCGGCCACGCCCCGTTTCACCTACGGCTTCGGCCGCAGCACCCAGCTGGCGTCCTTGGTCAACGCCGTGCTGATTCTGATGGCGGCCGCCGTGGTGATCGTCGAGGCCCTGCAGCGGCTGCGCAATCCGCTGCCCGTGGTCAGCGGCCCCGTGGCCCTGGCGGCCGCCGCCGGCATCGTCGTCAACCTGCTCTCCGCTCGCCTGTTCGGCCACGACCATTCCCACGATCTCAATCGTCGCGCCGCCGTGGTGCACCTGCTCACCGATGCCGCCGTCTCCGCCGCCGTGCTCGTGAGCGCCCTGCTGGTGCGTCTCACCGGCTGGGACGCCCTCGATGCCGTCACCGCGATCGGGGTGGGGCTGGCGGTGGCCGCCAGCGGCTGGGGGTTGCTGCGCGAATCCCTCGTCGTCGCCCTCGACGCGGTGCCCCGCGGCATCGACGCCGCGCTGGTGGAGGCAACGCTGCAGTCCCTGCCCGGTGTCACCGATGTGCACCACCTGCACATCTGGGCCATGAGCACCTCCCAGAATGCCCTCACCGCCCATGTCTGCCGCCGCCCCGAGGGTGGTGACGACATGGCGCTGCTGCATGAGGCCAAACGCCGCCTCGCCCTGCTGGGCATCGCCCACACCACCATTCAGCTTGAGCCACCGCTCTGATCCGTTCCCCATGGCCCGTTCCCCTTATCAGCCCTCCCTGCTCCGCCTGCTGCACGCTCCCACCGCCCTGCTGGTGGGAGCCCTCTGGTTCAGCGGCCTGGTCGTGCACGGCCTGCATGACGGCCGTGGCTTCCGGTTGCCCGCCGGCTTCGCTGGCATCGACTGGATCGACCTGCACGGCAGCTTCGGGGTGCCCCTGGTGCTGCTCACGACCCTGTTCGTGCCCTACGCCCTCAGCCTCGGCCGCGCCCTGCTGCGCCGCCCCACCAACCTGCTGCCGCTGCTCGCCCTGCTGCTGGCGGTGGGCAGCGGTCTGCTGATGCGGGAGGACGAGGTGCGCGTGGGGCAGACGGCCAACCTCATCTACGTCACCCACCTGGCGGGATGGGCATTGATGAGCCTGGCGGTGCTGCTCCATCTGGCCCACACCCTGGGCCGGGGAGGCTGGCCCCTGGCCCTGTCGATGTTCCGTGTCCAGATGCGCAACGGCGATCGCCCGGTGGACTGGCCGTCCCAGCTGCGTCGCCATTTCCGCCGCGGTTGATCCGGCGCTGGGCTTCAGCCCCCCTCCTCGTCCTCCTGCTCCAGCAGCAGCTGGGCGAAGGTGGCGTAAAGCTGCTGGTCTTCCTGGGCCTCGGGCTTGCGCCGGGAAGGGCTGCGGCGGCGGTCCTGCGGTGAGGAGGGCTGCGGGGCTGACAGCGGCGGCTTGCTTGGCGCTTCGGCCTCGGCTTCCAGTTGTTTCAGCCGCTCCAGCAGGTGGGGGGGCACACTGCCATCCGGGCTGGCGGCCATCAGCTCCTGGAACAGACGTTCCGGATTCCGCTCCGTCTCCACAGGGTGGCGTGCGGTGGTGGGGCTTGGCTTGGGCGAGGGGGCCGGCAGGGGTTGGGGCAGCTGACGACCCAGAGCCTCCAGACGCTCACGGCTGCGGGGGTCGAGAGTCATCGGGGTGGCGGGGGCTCAGCACCCCAGCGTGTCACGGGTATCCCGGCCGCTGATCGGATTGGTTCCCGTCGCCACCGCACAGAGACTCTTGAGGGCATCGCCCCGCAGCGGCACACCGGTGAAATCGGCGCCGTCAATGCGCACGTCCAGGAAGCGGGTGTTGAAGGCGAAGGCGTCATCCAGCCGGGCATTGCGCAGATCGGTTCCCTGCAGCACCGCCGAATCGAGGGTGGCGCCCCGGAGATCGGCGCCGGAGAGGTTGGCATCCTGAAGCTTGGCCCCGAAGAGGCTGGCGCCACGCAGGTCGCTGCCGTGGAAGTCAGCATCCCGCAGATTGGTGAGGTTGAAGGTGACGTTCTGCAGATCCGTGTCGTGGAAATCGGCTCCGATCAGCACCTGTTTGGCATAGTCCATTGCCGCCAGCGCGGCGGGCGGCAGCGCCAGGACCACAGCGATCAACAGGGAGAGGGCTGCCGCAGTCCAGAGCCGCAGGCGAGGAGGGGCTGGAATGCCGCGGCGCAAGGGAAAGCGAATCATCCGAAACGGGCAGGCAGGCTCGAAGCTTAGTCGCGACTGTGCAGAAGCCACGGTTGTCAAGCCCCGCGGCCGCCCGTAGGGGTCGCTGCGTCGCACGCGCCAGCCACGCCCCTGCTCAACCTCGCGGCGGGCCAGTCGGAACGTATGGTTGATCGCGCGCTGGGGGCCTCGGCCGGTGGATCTCCATGGCCAAGTTGGTGCTTCACATTGGTACCGCCAAGACGGGCAGCAAATCGATTCAGACCTTTCTTGCTGACAATCGGCTTGCCTTGCGGCGACAAAATATTCTTGTTCCCCATTTCCTCGGAGCTGGCATCAACCATCGCTGGCTGGTTTTCCTTGCCCAGGATCCTGAGCAGGTGGACGCCTTCTCCATCCGGGAAGGTCTTGGCGATTGCAGCGAGAGGCGCTCACGCAGGCGCATCGAGAAACTCGCGGAGCTGAAGCAGCAGGTCGTGCTTCACCCGGCCACCACCTGGATCGTCAGCTCTGAGCACCTGCAGTCTCGCCTGGGTGCCGGCGAGATTCGTCGGCTCAAGGATCTGCTGGATCCATTGTTTGAAGAGATTCGGATTCTCATCTACCTGCGCCATCCTCTGCATACCGCAGTGTCGTCTTGGAGTACCAAGGTGAAGAATGGTATCGGCAGTCCGATCTTGCAGGCGCCGGAAACATTCGCCCACCTGTGCGCGCATCAACCGATCCTTGAACGCTGGCTTGAGGTGTTTGCTCGTGATCAGTTCTGCGTACGCTTGTTTCAAGCCGAGGATTTCTTCGGGGGGGATCTGCTGCATGACTTCTGCCATGCCGCCGGCATCCGCCTGGAGCCCACGCTGCTCATCCCGGAGCGGCAGAACGCGGCCTTGAGCCACCTCGCCATCAAGGTGCTGGAGCACCTCAAGCTGATGGCGTCCAGCCGTCTCGGCGATCGCCACTCGCCGCTCTTCCGCCAGCGATGGTCAGAGATCGTCCGCCTGGCCAGCCAGCACCTGTCCGCTTTCCCCACCTATGTGGCCAGCGACAGCGAGGCGGCCCTGTATGCCGACTACTACCGGCATTCGGAACAGTGGGTGCAACAAACATTCTTTCGCCATAAGTCGGCTCTCTGGGCTCGCGGCGTTCCCCAGAGTCGCGCCGACGATGATCCGCGCTTCCAGCCTCAGCTCAGCCCTGAGGAGGAGGCCATCGTGGCCATGCTCCTGGATCTCTGGCTGAGCGCCATCCCCAGCGATCCGAACCCCGATCCACCACCCCCCTGACCGAACGGGGGAATGCTGGAGCCACCAAGTGGCAGGTGGCGGTGCCGGGCGCGAGGGAGGAGAGCGATCCCCGGCATTGGGGCGACTGGGCCGAGCGGCGGGCCCTGGCGCTGTTGCGTCGGCGGGGCTGGCGGCTGCTCAGCCGCAACTGGCGCTGCCCCTGGGGGGAGTTGGATCTGGTGGTGGCCAAGCCGGGGCGGTTGCTGGTGGTGGAGGTGAAGGGCCGACGCCCCGGCAGTCGCGATGGGGGTGGTCGGGGCGCCCTCAGGCACGCCAAGCGCCGGCGGCTGGAGCGGGCCTGGAACTGCTGGCTGGTCTGCCACCCCGAGCAGGCGGGGCTGCCGGTGGAGCTGGTGGCGGCCCTGGTGCCATTGCCGGCACCAGGGCGACCCTCCCCGGCGGGTACGGTGCGCTGGATCCGCCTGGAGATCTGAGGGGGGATCCGCCGCCCGCCCTGCCCACCTCACTCAAGGCCTGGCGGGCTACTTCCTGGTCCAGGATCGAGTTGGCGGTCACGCTCTATCCATGGGCGGGGAGGGCCGGATGGATCAGCAGGGCCGCCGCGATCAGCAGCGCCGGCGAGCCGGGGGTCCGGCGGAGAAGGGAGGGAGCGCGGGCTGGCATGACGGTGCCGGTGGCAGTCCTCCAAGCTGTAGCGAGTTCCGCCGCGATCCGCCCGGCTCGCGCCCTCCCGCCCATGACCTTCGCAGGCCATCGGCCGCGCAAGCGCTTCGGCCAGCACTGGCTGATCGATCCGGGCGTCCTGGATCGGATCATGGCGGCGGCGGACCTGCAGGCCGGTGATCGGGTGCTTGAGGTGGGACCCGGGCGCGGAGCCCTCACCGAGCGTCTGCTGGCCTCACCGGCCGCCGCGGTGGTGGCGGTGGAGCTGGACCGGGATCTGCTGGTGGGCCTGCGGCAGCGCTTCGGCTCCGATCCCCGCTTCCAGCTGATCGGCGGCGATGTGCTGGAGGTTTCGCTGGAGCCCACCGGTCAGCCCCGCGCCGATCGGGTGGTGGCCAACATCCCTTACAACATCACTGGCCCGCTGCTGGAGCGATTGGTGGGTCGTCTGGATCGGCCGCTCTCGCCCCCTTACCGGCGCCTGGTGTTGCTGGTCCAGCGGGAGCTTGGGGAGCGGATCCGGGCCCGCCCCGGGGAGAGCGCCTTCTCCGCCCTGAGCGTGCGCCTCCAGCTGCTGGCCCACTGCCGCTCCGTCTGTCCCGTGCCACCCCGCTGTTTCGCCCCGCCGCCGAAGGTGGATTCTGAAGTGATCGTGCTCGATCCCCTGCCCCCCTCCCAGCGCCTGGCCCCGGAGCTGGCCCGGACGGTGGAGCCGCTGCTGCGGCGGGCCTTCGCCTCGCGGCGCAAGATGCTGCGCAACACCCTGGCCGGTCTGCTGCCGGAGGCCGACCTCGCCGCCCTGGCCGCCGAGACGGGGATCGCGCTGAGCCAGCGGCCCCAGGAGCTGGATCCCGTCCGCTGGGTGGCGCTGGCGGCGGGCTTGAATCGGCGCAGCGCCGGCCGCGGCGATCATCCCGTCTGACCCTGCCCCTCCCCCATGGTCGAGGTTTCGCTTCTCGCCCCCGCCAAGATCAACCTGCACCTGGAGGTGCTCGGTCTGCGGCCCGACGGGTATCACGAACTGGCGATGCTGATGCAGAGCCTGGATCTCTGCGATCGCCTGCTGCTGCGCAGCACGGCGGATGGCCGGATTCGGCTGGAGTGCGACCGGCCGGAGCTGCCCAACGGCGCCGACAACCTGATCGTGCGGGCTGCGGAGCGGCTGCGCTCCCAGGTGGGCCTGCCCGAACTCGGGGTGGCGATCACCCTGGCGAAGCGCATCCCCGTCGGCGCGGGCCTGGCGGGGGGGTCGAGTGATGCCGCGGCCACCCTGGTGGGTCTCAATGAGATCTGGAATCTTGGGCTGGAGCACCCGGACCTGATGGCGCTGGCGGGGGAGATCGGCTCCGATGTGCCGTACTGCCTCGAGGGGGGGACGCGCCTCTGTTTCGGGCGGGGCGAGCGACTGGAGCCCCTGGCCGGCCCCCTCCGCCCCCTGGCGGTGCTCCTGCTCAAGCATCCGCAGGCCAGCGTCTCCACCCCCTGGGCCTATGGCCGCTGCCGGGAGCTGCGCAGCGACTTCTACCTCACCCGGGAGGTGGACTTCGAACAGCGCCGCCAGGCCCTGCGCCAGGGGCCGTTGCTGGCGGCCCTGGCCGGTGAGGGGCCGCTGCCGCCCCTGCGCAACGACCTGCAGACCGTGGTGGCGGGCGACGTGCCGTCCGTGGCGGAGGGGCTTGCCCTCCTGCGCCGCTGCCCCGATTCCCTGGCGGTGGCGATGAGCGGATCCGGACCCAGCCTTTTTGCCCTCTTTGCGGATCCGGCGGCGGCCGCGGCGGCGCAACAGCGACTGGCGGAAGAGTTCGCTGCGGCGGGCTTTGAGAGCTGGTGCTGCCGGTGCATCCCGTCCGGTGTCAGCCTGGAGGCCACCACGCCCGAGCGATGAGCGACAGTCCCGCCGATTCCCCCGCTCCCCAGGCGCCGCGCAAGGGACCGCTCAGTTTTCTCAGCGGCGCGCTCACCAGCGCCCTGCTCGGCTGGCTGTGCCTGGGCTTCAGTCAGCGGCTGCTCACCTGGTATGCCGCCCATCCGCCCCACTACGCCTCGCCGGTGGCCCAGAGCATCGCCACGGCTGTCAAGACCCTGATTCTGGGCATGAGCTTCCTGGCCACCTTCAGCTTCCTGTTCATCGGCCTGGGGCTGTTCCTCACCTTCCTGCGCAGCCTGCTGCCAGCCGGCGCCGGCTCCCCTCCCTAGCCTGGGGGCCCCACACCACGCCGATGACTCCCCACGACCTGGGCCTCCTGGTGGTCCTGCTGCTGCCGGGCATGCTGCTTTCGGTGCTCGTGCTCAGCACCTTCGCCGCTGGCGGCTGAGCCGCCCCGAACGGAGAGCGGGCCCCGGGCTGAGATAGGTTGGCCGCGCACAGGCCGGCTCAAGCCCCGTGGCGGAAACCCTTCTTTTCAATGCCCTGCGCGACGCCATCGACGAGGAGATGGCCCGCGATCCCCACGTCTGCGTGATGGGTGAGGATGTGGGCCATTACGGCGGTTCCTACAAGGTCACCAAAGACCTTTACGAGAAATACGGAGAATTACGAGTTCTCGATACGCCGATTGCGGAAAACAGTTTCACCGGCATGGCCGTCGGTGCCGCCATGACCGGCCTGCGGCCAATTGTGGAGGGCATGAACATGGGGTTTCTGCTGCTCGCCTTTAACCAGATCTCCAACAACATGGGCATGCTGCGTTACACCAGCGGTGGCAATTATACGATCCCAACCGTGGTGCGCGGTCCCGGTGGCGTGGGCCGGCAACTGGGGGCCGAACACAGCCAGCGGCTGGAAGCTTATTTCCA
>JBEIHT010000011.1:0-39763 GCA_040381155.1 Aphanothece sp. | reverse complement strand
CTCTACAACCCCCGCGTCCACGCCAGCGAGGGCATTCCGGCGGCGGTGGGGGATCTGCACCGCCGCCTGGCGGCGGCTCCCCGCTGGCTGATCTGCGCGCCGGAGTACAACGGCTCGATTCCGCCGGTGCTCACCAGCGCCATCGCCTGGTTGTCCGTGCAGGGGGACGACTTCCGCACTCTGTTCAATGGCCGCCCGATCGCCATCGCCAGCCACTCCGGCGGCGGCGGCATCGAGGCGCTCGCCGCCCTGCGCATCCAGCTGGCCCACCTGGGCGCCCACGTGGTGGGCCGCCAGCTGGTGGCCACCGGGGCCCGCCCGGCGCAGGACTCCAGCCTTGTGGATCTGGTGGCGCGGCTGAGCCAGCTGCAACCGATCTCCGTCTAATCGATCACCAGCCAACCAGTCACCATTCAGTAGCACCCCGGTTCCCCATCCACCCCCCGGCCATGACCGATCTGTTCACGCCGCTGCCCCTCGGACCGCTGCTGCTTCCCAACCGCGTGCTGATGGCGCCGCTCACCCGCTGCCGGGCGGAGGAGGGGCACGTGCCGGGGCCGCTGATGGCCACTCACTACGCCCAGCGGGCGTCGGCCGGCCTGCTGATCGCCGAGGCGACGATGGCGATGGAGGGCAACTCCGCCTTCTGGCGCGAACCCGGCATCCACTGTCCGGCCCAGGTGGAGGGCTGGCGCGGCGTCACCGAGGCGGTGCATCGGGCCGGTGGGCGGATCGTGCTGCAGATCTGGCACGGCGGTCGCGCCTGCCACCCCCTGCTCAACGAGGGCCGGCAACCGGTGGCTCCCAGCCCCCTGGCGATCCGCAACGACACCGTGCGCACGCCGGAGGGCCCCCAGCCCTATGTGCAGCCCCGCGAGCTGGCGGATGGGGAGCTGCAAGGCATCGTCGAGGGCTTCCGGCTGGCGGCCCGCAACGCCATCGCCGCCGGCTTCGATGGGGTGGAGGTGCACGGGGCCAATGGCTACCTGCTCGATTCCTTCCTCCGGGATGGCAGCAACCGGCGTTCCGGCCCCTACGGCGGCGCCATCCCCGGCCGGGCCCGGCTGCTGCTGGAGGTGCTTGAGGCGGTGCGGCCGGAAACCCCCCTGATGGGCCTGCGCCTCTCGCCCCTGAACAGCTACAACGACATGGTCGACAGCGATCCGGTCGGCCTGGTGCGCTGGCTGGCGGAGCGGCTGAACAGCGTCGGCCTGGATTATCTGCACCTGATGCGCGGCGACTTCCTCGGCCGTCAGCAGGCGGAGGTGCTGGCCCCGGCGCGCCAGCTCTTCGCTGGGGTGCTGATCGCCAACATGGGCTACAGCGGGGCCGAGGCGAACGCCGCGATCGAGGCCGGCGCCATCGACGCGGTGGCTTTCGGCACGGCCTTCCTCGCCAACCCGGACCTGCCGGAGCGCCTGCGCCGCGGCGCCCCCCTCAACAGTCCGGATCCCGCCACCTTCTACAGCCAGGGCCCGGTGGGGTACACCGACTACCCCAGCCTGGCCGCCGCCTGAGCCCCCTCTCCGCCCCCTCGCCCCAAAGCCCGCCATGACCCGCGCCCCGAGCCCCTCCCCGCGCACCGCCGACCTGGTGCGGCGACCCGGATCCGAGCGCTTCCACAGCCGCCTCGACTGGCTGGACAGTCGCCACAGCTTCAGCTTCGCCGACCACCACGATCCCGCCTGGATGGGCTACGGGCGCCTGCGGGTGATCAACGAGGACGTGATCGCGGCGTGCCGCGGCTTCGGTCTCCATCCCCACCGGGACATGGAGATCCTCACCGTGATGGTGGCCGGGGAGATCAGCCATCACGATTCCCTGGGGCACCGCCAGGTGCTGCGGGCCGGCGAGGTGCAGCGCATGAGCGCCGGTGGCGGCATCGTTCACAGCGAGATGAACGAGGGCTCCAGCGACTGCCGGTTGCTGCAGATCTGGATCGAGCCTCAGCAGCGCGGCCAGGAGCCGGGCTACGAGCAGAAGCCCTTCGCCATCGCCACCAGTTGGACGCTGCTGGCGGATCCCGACGGGGCGGCCGGGGCGCTGAAGATCGGCGCCCCGGCCCGGCTCTGGCGGGCGCGGCCCGCGGCCGCCCAGGTTCTCCCCCTCCAGCTGGCGGCCGGCTCGCGGGGCTGGCTGCAGCTGATCGCAGGCACGGTGACCCCCGTGGGGCCAGGGGAGGCCTGGTTACCCCTGGTGGCCGGGGATGGGCTGGGCTTCCCCGCCGCAGGTCTGGCCTCCCTCCAGGCCGGAGCGGAGGGGGCGGATCTGCTGCTGTTTGAGCTGGGCTGATGGGCCCAGCGGCGCTACAGCACCTTCACCACGGTGATCGGATGGGTGTTGATGGTCTGCAGGTCGCGGGCCGCCCGCAGGGCTCCCTCGTGGGTGTGGAACTGGTAGGCCTGCCCAAAGCCGGCCACCTCCCGGATCGAGTCGCCGCCACCGCCGAGCCCCAGGAAGGGACCCGATCCCAGGCGCAGGGCGTAGCGCTCGGGGTGCAGTCCGGCCCGGGGGTGGTGGGGGTCGACGTGGGGGGACCAGATGTTCATGGTGGGGGCGGCAAGGGAGAGAGGAGAGGGGATCACCTCTTCCCTCTTGGTGGCAACGGCAGGGCCCTGGCGAGCTGAGCAGGGATGCTCATCGTGTTCACGGCCCCAGGGATCTGCCCACCGTGGCCAGCGGGCACCGTGACCCAGCAGGATGGGCCGGAGTGGGACTGCACGATGGCGCGCTATCTGATGGTGCTCAGACCGGCGAGCGCCATGGAGCCGGCCGGCCTGATCGACTCCCTTGAGCCCTTGATCAACCGCCTGGAGGCGGAGGTGGACCACCGCACCCCGGCCCATCTGAGCGCCATGCTCGGGGGCGGCGACCAGCTGCGCCTGCAGTTGTTCGCCGATGTTCAGGCCAAATCCGACGGGCGGGTCCTGGAGCTGGTGCTGATGAGCCGGGAGCCGATGGGCAAGGGGTCGCCCCAGACGCGCCGCTGGTTCGACCGGCTGGCGCTCGCGGCCGCCGAGACGATGCCCCAGCTGGAGCTGGTGTTCCGCTCCGACCGGGACGGGCCGATGCCCCATGGCGACACCGTTGCGGGGACCAGGGGGCTGCCAGGATGAGCGCGATGAAGACGCCCCCCGGGCCGACGTTGCTGACGGATGTGGAACTGCTGGCGCCGCCCCGCGGTTACCGGCCCCTGGCCTGGCTCGGACTGGTCGTCAACCTGCTGATCATCCCGCTGGTGCTGGCGGCGATCCTCACCGATCCCACCTGGCGGATCCCCAACATCGTCGTCGGATCGAGCGCTGTGCTGCCGGCGGCGGCCCTGGGGCTGGTGGCCTCGATCGCCCTGCTGCGCTGGCGGCACTGGGGCCAGATCCTGGCGATCGTGGCGCTCTCCCTGAGCCTGGCCATCGCCCTGCCCTACGGCATCGTGCGCCTGGTGCTGGTGGCGGACGGCCGCCTGCCGCTGGCGGTGCTGGCCCCGCTGCTGTGGATCGTCAATGTGGCCCTGCTGGTGTTCTGGTGCCGGCCGGCGATCCGCCGCTACCTGCGCTGAGCGGACCCGACGGGATTCGGCATTTCCTGCATTCGGTAGCGATCGCGGCTCCAGGCCTGCAGGGCGCCGGGCATGGATGGGAAAGATCTCCGGTCTCCCCCATGCCCAGCCCCCAACGTCTCGCCGCGCTGCAGACCATCCAGGCCCGCCAGCCCGTGGCCACCCCACCGGTCCAGAAGCTTGAGGAGCTCTGGTGTCAGGACGTCTTCAGCCTCGACAAGATGCGGGCGGCCCTGCCCAAGGACATCTACAAATCGGTGCAGCGCACGATCAAGGAGGGCAGCAAGCTTGACGTGTCGGTGGCCAATGTGGTGGCCCAGGCGATGAAGGAGTGGGCCACCGCCCGCGGCGCCCTCTATTACTCCCACGTTTTTTACCCCCTCACCAACTCCACCGCCGAGAAGCACGACGGCTTCATCGCTCCCCAGGGGGATGGCACCGCCATCACCGAATTCACCGGCAAGGTGCTGGTGCAGGGCGAACCCGATGGCTCCTCCTTCCCCAACGGCGGCATCCGCTCCACCTTCGAGGCCCGCGGCTACACCGCCTGGGACATCACCAGTCCCGCCTGGCTGATGGAGACCCCCAATGGCATCACCCTCTGCATCCCCACGGTGTTCGTGTCCTGGACCGGTGAGGCCCTCGACAAGAAGACCCCCCTGCTGCGCTCCAACGCCGCGGTGAACCAGCAGGCCCAGCGGCTGCTGCGCCTGCTCGGCGAGCAGGAGATCGCGCCGATCAATTCCAGCTGCGGCGCCGAGCAGGAGTATTTCCTGATCGACAGCGCCTACATCCCCCTGCGACCGGATCTGCTGCTGGCCGGCCGCACCCTCTTCGGCCGCCCCTCCGCCAAGGGGCAGCAGTTCGACGACCACTACTTCGGCGCCATCCCCGAGCGGGTGCAGGTGTTCATGCAGGAGGTGGAGCGCCAGATGTACCGCCTCGGCATCCCCGCCAAGACCCGGCACAACGAGGTGGCCCCCTCCCAGTTCGAGATCGCCCCCTTCTTCGAGGCGGCGAACGTGGCCACCGATCACCAGCAGCTGACGATGACCATCCTGCGCAGCACCGCCAAGAAACACGGGCTGGCCTGCCTGCTGCACGAGAAGCCCTTCGCCGGCATCAACGGCTCCGGCAAGCACGTCAACTGGTCGATCGGCAACGCCACCCAGGGCAACCTGCTCGATCCGGGCAAAACCCCCCACAAGAACCTGCAGTTCCTGCTCTTCTGCGGTGCGGTCATCCGGGGCATCCACCTGTTCGGCCCGCTGCTGCGCGCCGTGATCGCCACCGCCAGCAACGACCACCGGCTCGGCGCCAACGAGGCCCCGCCGGCGATCATCTCGGTGTATCTGGGCAGCCAGCTGGAGGATGTGTTCAACCAGATCCGCGCCGGCAGCCTGAGCGGCTCGGCGATCGGCGGCGTGATGAACTTCGGCGTCGACACCCTTCCCGAGTTCGACAAGGACGCCGGCGATCGCAACCGCACCTCCCCCTTCGCCTTCACCGGCAACCGCTTCGAGTTCCGGGCCGTGGGCTCTAACCAGTCCGTCGCCGGCCCCCTGGTGGCGCTGAACACGATCCTGGCCGACTCCCTCGGCTGGATGGCCGATCAACTCGAAGGCCGTCTCGCCGCCGGGGCGGAACTGGAGCCCGCGGCGCTGGCGGTGCTCAAGGACGTGGTCGACCAGCACGGCGCCGTGATCTTCGGCGGCAACGGTTACTCCGAGGAGTGGCATCGCCTGGCCGTGGAGGAGCGGGGCCTGGAGAACCTGCGCACCACCGCCGACGCCCTGCCGGTGCTGCAGCGCCCCGCCATCCGCGCGCTGTTCGAGCACACCGGCGTGCTCACCCCGGTGGAGCTGGAAAGCCGCTTTGAGGTGTACGCGGAGCAGTACATCCTGGCGATCGATGTGGAGGCCAAGCTGGCGGTGCAGATCGCCCGCACCCAGGTGTATCCGGCGGCGATGCGCTATCTCGGCGAACTGGCCGGCTCGCTGCAGCTGCAGACCGCCATGGGCCTGCAGGTGTCTCCCCACACCCAGGAACAGGTGGCGTCCCTCAGCGGCCAGCTGATGGAGGTGGCCAGCGCCCTGGAGGCGGCGATCGCCTCACCCCCCCATGGCACGGAGGCCCATCTGCGCTATAGCGCCGATACCCTGGTGCCTCTGATGGTGGCGCTGCGCCAGGCGGTGGATGGCCTGGAGGCCCTGGTGGACGACAACCTCTGGCCCCTGCCCTCCTACCAGGAGATGCTGTTCGTGCGCTGAGGGGCGGCTCCGGCGGCGCCGGCTCCGTGGCGGCGCTGCAGCAGGAAGTCGCGCAACTCCTGGCGCAGGGCCAGGAGTTCGCGGCTGCAGCCGTGGAAGGAGGCCCGATGCTGCAGGCCCTCATCCACCAACACCAGATCCTGGAGCATCAGGTTGATCGCCTCGATCTGCCGGTTCATGGCTGGATCCCCCATTCCTGGCGCACGGAGGCACTGGTGATCTCCCAGGCCTCTTCGGAGGCCACCACCGTGCCGCGGGGGGGCTGGGGCCGCAGGCCCCGGGAGGCGAATTCCTGCAGCAGCAGGGTGCGGAACAGCTGGGATTCGCCCAGCAGGCCCTCCAGCCGGGGCTCCGGCGGGCAGGCCAGTTCGCCGCCCTCGCCGGCGCGGCACTGGCGCAGGGCCGCGAGGCGTCCGTTCATCCAGGCCCATTCGTACTGAAGCATCGCTTCACTGCAGTGGCTGAGGTTCTCGCGATACCAGCTGGCATGACAACCCAGGCTGGAGCTGCGCAGCCCCGCCTCGCCGGTGCACGGCTCCGCCACCGGACCCGCCTCAGCCTGCGGCGCCACGGCCTCGTTGCGCTCCCGGCGCAACTGCTCAAGGATCGGCTCAAGGATCGGTACGGAGACCGCCAGGGGAGGGGAAATGCCGGGGGGCATGGCAAAGGTCATGGCACACAACTCCATCGCAAGTGGGGGCCAGGCTGAGCCCTGACGCAGGACAGAAAGGGGCGGATAGGTAGTAAAAAAGCAAAGAACAATCTGGAGCAGAATCGAATGAAACGATCCGCACGATTCTCAGGTCAATTCTCAGGTCAATGTTGCACCGGCGATCCGCCTGCGCCGGATCCATGGCCAACACTAAGCGAAGCGAGAGCGAAAACAAGCCGGCGGCGAACTGGGCAATCAAACGTGAGATTTCGCAGCAGAGCGAAAAT
This sequence comes from Aphanothece sp., assembly GCA_040381155.1. GTDB lineage: Bacteria > Cyanobacteriota > Cyanobacteriia > PCC-6307 > Cyanobiaceae > Cyanobium. The sequence goes on along the minus strand of JBEIHT010000011.1, from coordinate 32,998 downwards.
TCGTAGCGATTGCTACTAAACCATGGTCCCTGCAGCCTTGGGCGCCGCTTTCCTTACCCTCAAGCCTGCCATCTGCTGCCGGCCAAGGGCCCGACACGCTGCCGCGAGCAGGGAGCGGGGACACAATGAGACCAAGCACTTCTGCCGCTGACCGTCCCGCCATGTCCCCCGACAGCACTGCCAACGCCTCCATGGACACCGCCACGGCCTTCGCCGCCGTCGCCCTCGCCGCCGTCTCCTGGGATGGCGTGCTGACGATGGCCGGCACCCGCGCCCTGCGCCATGCCCTCGATTACCGCCCCCCCTTCCGTGAGCGCAGCGACGCCGAGATGATCGCCCTGATGGACCGACTCTTGCGCGCCCTGCGCGAGCGCGGTGCCAGCGGCCTGATGGTGGATGCCGCCGACGTGCTGGATGAGCGTCAACGCCACACCGCCTACGCGGTGGCCGCGGAGATCATGCGCTCCGACGGGCCCCTGCAGGAACAGGAGCGGGAGATCCTGGCCAGCCTGGCGGAGCACCTGCGCCTCGATGCCGCGGAGACCACCAAGGTGGGGGAGGTGATGGAGGTGCTCCATGCCAGCATCGTTGAACCCGCCGTTCCCGCATGAGTTCCGGGTCCGGATGCCCCCTGCGCGTCGGGGTCGTCGGCGCCGGCAGTTCGGGCCTGCTTCTGGCCCTGCTGCTGCAGCGCCAGGGCCATGGGGTGGAGCTGTTTGAACGGGCCCCGACCCTGCGCACCGATGGCTGCGGCATCCTGCTGGTGAGCAGCGGCGTGGAGGCCGTCGCCGCCGCCGCCGTCCCGGGCCTGCTCGAGGCCCTGCTCGCCGGCGGTCAGCCGGTGCAGCGCTTCGTGATCCGCAACCTGCGGGGCGACACGATCGAGACCAGCCCCGTGGAGCGGGAGCCCGAGGAGCTGCCGGCCCTGCTGATCCACCGCCAGGCGATCCTCGAGGCCCTGTGGGGAGCCTTCGACCCCACCAGCTTCCGCGGCGGCCGCGAGCTCCTCCACTGGCGGGAGCAGCCCGATGGCATCGAGGCCGTCTTCGCCGACGGCTCCGTCTGGCGTGGTGACCTGCTGGTGGGGGCCGACGGCCTGTTTTCGCGGGTGGCGCGCCAACTGCTGCCCGAACGCCGCCTCCACTACCTCGGCGACCGGGTCTGGCGCGGCCTGGTGCAGGACGATCGCTTCTGCACCGGCGGGGACTTCTTCGTCTATGCCCGGGGCCGGGGCATCTATGCCAATTTCTTCGACCTGGGTCCCCGCGCCGACGGCACCCCGCTCACCCACTGGGGGTTCTTCCAGGAGGAACCCCTGCCGGCCGAGCGGGGCACCCAGCGCCAACGGCTGGAGGAGCCGGTACCCAGCGAGGCCCTGGCCCGGCTGCCGGCCGACGCGGCGGCGGTGATCGCCGCCACCCCCCTGGAGGGGGTGGTGGCCAACTGGTCCTTCGACATCGATCCGTTGCCCTGCCTCAGCCGCGGCCGGGTGGCCCTGATCGGCGATGCCGCCCACGCCATGAGTTCCTCCCAGGCCCGTGGCATGACCGCCGGGCTGGAGGACGCGGTGAGCCTGGCCAGCCACCTCGGCCAGCGGGCCGTGGGCACGGCGGAGGGGCTGGCAGCGGCCCTGGCGGCCTATGACGGAGAGCGCCTGCCGGTGGTGCACCGCTATCAGGAGCGCAGCCGGCGGGTCAGTGGGCGCACCGGCCGTCGCCGGCCGCCGGAGGTGCTGCCCGCCTCGCCAGCCCCGGATGGGGTGGTGTGACGATGACCCGTGTCTGTCGCGCTGGTGACAGTCAGGAGCTGTCACACTGGCCATCATGGGAAGAGATGCGATGTGCACGTTGCTGATCTCCCCCTCCTCCCTGTCCCGCAGCCGCGGCCCCGCCCCATCCCGCAGCTATCGCCTGGTTGACGAGCAGGGAGCCCCCCACCCCGTTCTCGACGACCTCTACGACTCCCTGGATGCCGCCTGGGGGGAAGCCCTCAGCTGGTGGCAGGAGCACGGCTTCGGTCAGGGTCCGGTGGGCATTGGCGTGGAAGTGAGCACCGAGCGGGGTGAATGGCGCACCCTGCGCCACCCCGGCAGCTGAGCCCGACCCCCTCAGCGCACCTCCACCCCTTTCCAGAACGCAACCCGGCCCCGGATCTGGCTGGCCGCCTCCTTGGGCTCCGGATAAAACCAGGCGGCATTGGCGTTGACGCTGCCGTCCACCACCACGTCGTAGTAGTGGGCTTCCCCCTTCCAGCCGCAGATGCTGCGGTGTTGGGAGGGACGCACACAGCTCGGGTCAAGGGAATCGGCGGGGAAATAGGCGTTTCCCTCCACCGTGACGATGTCTTCGCTGCTGGCGATTCGACGGTTCTTCCAGACGGCTTCCATGGCCAGGGGCACGATTCAATCCCCATCCTGACCCAGTCAGGCGGGTGTCAGGGCAAGGGCACCGGTTCGTAGATCCGCAGGGTTCCCACCCCCACGGGCGAGGCCACCGGATCGGGGCCGGCAGGCCAGGCCACCACCTGGAACAGGTAGGTGTCCGAGACCAGGGGGTTGCGCCAGGCCCGCAGGGCCACCGTGAGGGTGGTGCCCGGGGGAATCGGTTCGGGGAAGCGCAGCCGCAGCTGACCCTCCGTCGGCTCGAAGCGCAACGCCACCGGCACGGCCGGCCCCTCCCGCCGCGGCCGGCCGATGAAGGCGCGGGCCCGATCCAGCCGCCCGATGAACTCCGTGTCGGCGCCGCGGATCTGCTGCAGGCTCAGCTCGGCTAAGGACGCCCCCGCCTGGGGCGATAGCGCGATCGTCAGGTAGTGCTCCACCCCGGCCTCCGCGACGTTGGTGTTGTACGAGCGGAGCTCCGCTTTCCAGGGTGGACTGGTGAAATAGGTGGAGCCGCGCAGCTCCAGGGCCCGAGCCGCTCCGTGGAACACCCCGGTGAAGCCGGCCCCCAGCCCCACCGCCAGCGGCAGAGCGACCAGCGCGCTGAGCTTGCGGCGGCGTGGCGGTCTCATCGGTTCAGGGGAATGTCGCCGCTGGAGGCCTGCAGGAACGGTCGCGGATCCTGATCCAGGCGATGGCGGGTGGGGATCGGCGCGGGACGGGCCGAGCCACCGGCGGGGTCGAGGCAGGCGGTGCGCTCCAGCGCCGCCCGCAGCTGGCGGGCCGCATGCAGGGGCATGTCCCGAGGCACGCTGACGCGATCCCGCAGATAGCGCAGGGCCGGTGCGCTGCCGGCCGGGGGCTGGCAACGCTCCCCCGTGGCCAGATGGGTGAGGGCCGCCCGCAGCGGGGCGTCAAAGCCCTCCTCCCCAAGGGGATGGCGGCGCAGCAGCGGCAGCCGGTGTTTGACGGTGCGACCCAGGGCCAGCCACACCGAGCCGGGGGGCTCCGGTTGGCTGGTTTCCGGATCCTGCTCGCCGTCGCTAAAGATCGGCCAGGGACCCTCATCAATCCTGCGGGCCAGGGCCTGTTGCTCCGGCGTGCCGTTGGCCTGGCAGCCTCCCAGTTGGGGCGGGAGGTCGTGGGCATGGGTGTGGAAGTCGCCCTGGGTGCCGAGATAGCTCGGGCGCCGCTCCAACTCGCTGAACCAGCGATCGATCACCGCATGGGAGCGGCGCAGCAGATAGCCCTTGTAGTAGGCGAGGGAGGCGCTCATCCGCTCGAGGAACGGCACGAACATCAGGTCGGCGCTGCTCAGCTCCCCGAACAGGAACGGCCCATCGCGCCGGGTCAGCTCCGCCTCCAGGAGGCGCAGCCGGTCGACGAAGCTCGCCTCGAAGCCCCGCTCCTCCCGGGCGTTGCGGGGGGGCTGGCAGAGCCAGACACACCAGGCCCGGAACAGTTCCCGCTCCAGCGCCCGCAGCTCCCGGACGGACGGATCCTGCAGGGCGGGGCCGATGCCGCCGAAGCAGCTCTCCAATTCCGCCAGGATCTGGTCGCTCTCGGTGATCAGTCGGCCGTCGAGCTCCAGGGCCGGCAGGTAGCCGGAGGGCACCATGCGGCGGTACCAGGCCTCCTTCTCGCCATAGCAGACCATAGCCACCTTGCGGACCCGGTAGGGGATCCGCCGCTCCTCCAGCCACAGCCACACCTTCTGGCAATAGGGACACCAGGCGTGGTGGTCGCGATACAGGGTGACCCGCACCGCTTCAGGGTCCTGGCCGAAGAGGCGCAGATGGGCGCGGGCGCTGTGGATGCCATCGCTGGCATCCACAAGGGAAGGGGCATCGGCGCCGACCAACAGCTCGAGCTCCTGCCAGGGAAGCGTGGCATCCGCCAAGGTCGCCCATACGAAAACGGCTGTGCTCGATTCTCGCTCAAGGGCGGCGTCAGCCGAAGCCCGGCAGCACGGCTCAGGCGAGGCTGGCGTCGCCGGTCTCACCGGTGCGGATCCGCATGGCGTCCTCCACCGCTACCACGATGATCTTGCCGTCGCCGATCTCACCGGTCATGGCGGACTCGCGGATGACCGCCATCACCTCGGCCACCGACTCGTCAACCACCAGCAGGGTGAGCATCAGCTTGGCGAGGAGCTTGGCCGGCATCTCCACACCTCGATACACCTCCTTGTGGCCGAGCTGCTTGCCGAAACCGTTCACGGTGCTGACGGTGATACCGGTGATGCCGCTGGCCACGAGCGCATCCTTGGTGGCCTCAAGCTTCTCGGGACGAATGATGGCAAAAATGAGTTTCACGGGACTGGAGAATGAGAAAGAAGAGAATCTTGAGCTTAGAGCTCTAGCACCACTGCCCAGCCGATCGCTTGGGCAGGTACGGCTGAATGTTACCGGTCAACGTTGGAATTTTATCCTAGGGCGATGGATCCCGACACGGGGCAAGCGGAGCCTAATTGGGCATTTCGTATCCGTTGCCACATGACATGCGGCCCTTCTGGGCCACCTTCGGAATCTTGAGTAGGCACTAACCCGCCTGCCGATACCACCTTGCCTCCACTCACAACTCCTCCATGTCCCTCCCCCCTCAGATTCCGCGCCGTTCCCCATCGCCCAGCCTCGGCCAGGACAGCCTTCACGAGGCCCCCCTACGCCTGCTGCGCGGCCTTCCCGGTCTCTCCAGCCGGCGCGGACTCACCTGGCTCGCCTGTGTGCCTGTCGCCCTGTTCGGCCTGGGGCTGTTCAACCTCGCCGCCCGGGCGGCGGATCTTCCCGAGCTCACGCCGGCGTTCCTGGCCAACAACACCTTTCTGTTGATCTGCGCCGTTCTTGTGATCTTCATGAACGCCGGTTTCGCGATGGTGGAGGCCGGGCTTTGCCGGCAGAAAAATGCTGTCAATATTTTGGCCAAGAATCTGATTGTCTTCGCCCTGGCGGTGACGGCCTACTGGTTCATCGGCTACAAGATCATGTACAACGCCGATTGGGTCATCCCCGGCTGGCTTAAGTTCGGCGGCATCTTCTTCGATCCGACCGTCACCCCCGAGATGGTGAAGGAGGGCAAGCTCGTTCCCAGTGTGGATTTCCTCTTCCAGGCGGCCTTCGCCGGCACCGCCGCCACGATCGTGTCCGGCCTGGTGGCCGAACGGATCAAGTTCAACGAGTTTGTGATTTTCTCGCTGGTGCTGGTCGGCATCCTCTATCCGATCTCCGGATCCTGGCAGTGGAATGTGGGTGAAGGCTGGCTCAACAAGCTTGGCTTCATCGACTTCGCCGGCTCCAGCGTCGTGCACACGTTCGGCGCCTGGGCCGGCCTGACCGGGGCCCTTCTGCTCGGCCCTCGCATCGGCAAATTCGTGGGCGACAAACCCCAGGCCATTCCCGGCCACAACATCTCAATCGCCACCCTCGGTTGTCTGATCCTCTGGATCGGCTGGTATGGCTTCAACCCCGGTTCTTGGTTGTCCATGGCTCCCGAGGTTCCCTACATCGCCGTTACCACCACTCTGGGGGGGGCCGCCGGCGGCATCTCCGGAACCCTGGTGAGCCAGTTCACCGGTGGCAAGCCCGATCTGACGATGACCATCAACGGCATCCTCGCCGGCCTGGTGGGGGTGACCGCCGGCTGCGACGGCTTTTCAATGCCCGCGGCCTGGGTGGTGGGCTTCATCGCCGGCGCCCTGGCGGTGTGGTCGGTGGGCTTCATCGATTCCCTCAAGATCGACGACCCCGTGGGCGCCTTCTCGGTGCATGGCACCTGCGGCATGTGGGGCACCCTGGCGGTGGGTCTGTTCAACACCGACAAGGGCCTGCTCACGGGCCACGGCTTCAGCCAGCTCGGTTTTCAGCTCGTTGGAGTGCTGGCCTTCTCGCTGTTCTCGATCGTCACCTCCCTGGCGCTCTGGAGCCTCCTCGGCTCCCTCACCGGCGGCATCCGCGTGACCGAAGCGGAGGAGGTGGAGGGCCTCGACATCAGCGAGCACGGCATGGAGGCCTATCCCGACTTTGCACCGGTGGCCAAATGAAACAAACAGTTGCAAACCCTGGCCGAGAGGTCGGGGGGAGCCAGCGGGGGCCGGAGGGCCCCCGATTTTTTTGGCCAAGACCGTGAAAAGTCGCGATCCGTTGCCTTTGCTACAGGTGAGGGGTCATCGGCGACACATGGTGACCTGGTGAACATTGAAGAGGTCCCCCCCCTCATGCCACGGACTTTCCCGTCCGGCGGAGGCCCGTCCGTCGCGACGACCTTCGACCGTTTCCGCACCAGGCTGCTGGCCGGCGTCCAGGAGCCCCAGCTGCGGCGTTCCGCCTTCTTCGCCATCGCGATCGGCGCCGGGCTGGTGCCCTTGATGGGCGGCGCCGCCAGGGCCGCGCTCCAGAACGCCCCCACCGATGGGGCCGACACGATGCTGATGCTGTTCGGCTCGGCCCTGGTGCTGCTGATGACCCCTGGTCTGGCGTTCTTCTACGGCGGTTTCACCCGCCCCAAGAACGTGCTCAACACGATGATGATGAGCTTCTTCCTGATGGGGCTCATCGGCGTTCTGTGGGTCGTGATCGGCTACAGCCTCGCCTTTGACACCGGCTTCAAGAGCCCCTTCATCGGCGGCCTCGGCGCCATGTGGCTGAACAACGTCGGCGGCCCGCTCGGCGATGCCCCCCTCGGCCCGGGCTTCCCGATCAGCGCCACCTGCTTTGCCCTGTTCCAGGGGATGTTCGCGATCATCACCCCGGCCCTGATCTCCGGCGCCCTGGTGGAGCGGATCAGCTTCAAGGCCTGGTTCTGGTTCTGCCTGCTCTGGAGCCTGCTGGTGTATTCGCCGATGGCCAAGATGGTCTGGGGCGGCGGCTTCCTCGGCGCCGCGGAAGGAATGATGGGCGCCATCGACTTCGCCGGTGGCACCGTGGTGCACATCGCTTCCGGCGTGGCGGCCCTGGTGGGCGCCGCGATCCTCGGCCCCCGCACCACCTGGCCGAACAACAAGCGTCCCCCCCACAACGTGCCCTTCATCCTGCTGGGGGCGGGCCTGCTCTGGTTCGGCTGGTTCGGCTTCAATGGCGCCAGCATGTTCGCCTCCAAAACCGCCGGTCTGCCCTTCCTCACCACCACCACATCCGCTTCCGCTGGCCTGCTCACCTGGTGCATGATCGAGTGGTTTAAGGACGGCAAACCCACCGCGGTGGGTGCCGCCACCGGCGCCGTGGCCGGCCTGGTGGGCATCACCCCGGCCGCTGGCTTCGTATACATGGGACCCTCGATCGCCATCGGCGCGATCGTCGCCGCCGTCTGCCTGATCGCGGTGCGGATCAAGGCCGCCATCCAGTTCGACGACTCCCTCGACACCTACATGGTGCACGGGGTGGGCGGCACGGTGGGGGCGTTGCTCACCGGCCTCTTCGCCTCCAAGGCGCTCGTTCCGGCCGACTACTTCCCGGCCGCCGCCAAGGTGCTGGAGGAGGGGGGCAATCTGGGTCTGTTCTTCACCCAGCTCAAGGCCGTGCTCTTCACCTACGGCTTTGTGGGCCTCGCCAGCGCGATCATCTTCTGGGTGGTCGGCGCCGTGGTAGGCCTGCGGGTGACCCCGGAGCAGGAGGAGCGCGGACTCGATTTCGTGGCCCACGGCGAAGAGGCCTACGACCCCATGACCAACTGACCCCACGACAGGAGCCCCGATTCCCATGAAGATGATCACGGCAATGGTCCGCCCCACCCGGGTGGACGCGGTCAAAGCGGCCCTGGTGGCGATCGAGGTGGTCGGCATGACCGTCAGCGATTCCCGCGGCTTCGGTCGCCAGAAGGGCCAGGTGGAGCGTTACCGCGGCACCGAATTCACGGTGGAATTCCTGCCCAAGTCGAAGGTGGTGGTGGTGGTGCCCGACGAGAAGCTGGACGCCGCCGTGGCGGCCATCCTCGAGGCGGCGCGCACCGGCGAAATCGGCGATGGCAAGATCTTCGTCAGCCCCGTCGAGCAGGCGATCCGCATCCGCACCGGCGATAGCGGCGAGATCGCCCTCTGAAGCGCCGCTGGCCCCGCCGGCTCCCCCGATCTCCCCACCGGCCCCGCCCCGCTTGGCGTGGGCTTGGTGGGGTTTCTCGCGTCCGCGGCCCCGGCGGCGGCCCAGCGGCGTGCGGCGCCGATAGCCTGGGCTCCTCGCTGATCCCTGGCGCCCCACCTCCTGCCCAGCGTTATGGAAGCCCTGGCCGAGTACTTCAAGGTGTTCTCCGAGCCCAACCGTCTGGCGGTTCTCGATGCCCTCCGCCATGGCCCGCTCAATGTGACGGCCGTGGTGGCGCGCACCGGCCTGAGCCAGGCCCTGGTGTCCAAGCACCTCAAGCTGCTCACCCTCGCCGGGGTGATCAGCCGACGGCCGGAGGGCACGCTGGTGTTCTACACGGTCATCGACCCGCAGAGTTTCCAGCTGCTGGCGGATGCGGAGAGACTGATGCTCTCCTCCCGGCGCCAGCAGCTCGATGCCCTCGCCGCCATCCTCTGAGCTCCCCCGCGACCTGCGGGAGCTGATGGTCGCCCTGGCCTCGGGCCAGCGCCACTTTCCCGGTCTGCGCCTGCCGGATCTCAATGGTGTCGATCTCGATCTCAGCGGCTGCGACCTGAGCGGCAGCTGCTTCCGCGACGCCCGCTTCGGCCATGCCCGGCTGCGGGGCGCCACCGTCAGCAGCGCCTCCTTCCAGCAGGCCCTGCTCTGGGGGGCCGATCTCTCGGCCCTGAGGGCGGAGCGCTCCTTCTGGCACGATGCCGACCTCAGCTTCGCCCTCCCTCAGAGGGCCCAGCTGCATGGCGCCGACCTGCGCGATGCCTGCCTCTACGGCGCCAACCTGGCCGGGGCCGATCTGCAGGGGGCGAACCTGAGCGGCTGTGACCTGCGGGATGTCAACCTCAGCGGGGCCCACCTCCAGGGTGCCGACCTCAGCTGGGCCCAGCTTCCCGACCCATTTCCCCCCCGCCGATGAACGACCGCTTCGACCTGATCGTTCTCGGCGCCGGCTCCGGTGGCCTGGCCGCCGCCAAACGGGCCGCCTCCTACGGGGCGCGGGTGGCGATCGTGGAGGGGGATCGGGTGGGGGGCACCTGCGTGATCCGCGGCTGTGTGCCCAAGAAGCTGCTCATGTACGGCTCGGCCTGCCGCCACTGGTTCGCCGACGCGGCCAGCTACGGCTGGAGCGTCGGGGAGGTGCGCTGCGATCCCGCCGTGCTGCTGGCGAACGTGCGAGCCGAGGTGGACCGGCTGAACGCCCTGCACATCGGCTTCCTGGCGAAGGCGGGGGTGGAGCTGGTGCGGGGCTGGGGCCGCCTGGGCGGGGCCAGCCGCGTGGTGGTGCGCCAGGGCGATGGCACGGAGCGGGAGCTGCAGGCGGAGCACATCCTGATCGCGGTGGGCGGCCGGCCCCGGCGCCCGGCCATCCCCGGCGCCGATCTGGGCTGGGTGAGTGACGACCTGTTCGAGCTGGAGTCGCTGCCCGAGGCGATGGTGGTTGTGGGGGCGGGCTTCATCGCCTGCGAGTTCGCCGCCATCCTCCATGGCCTGGGGGTGAAGGTGACCCAGCTGGTGCGGGGGGATCAGCTGCTGCGCGGCTTCGACCGCGAGGCGAGCGAGGCGGTGCGCCAGGCCATGGCGGCCGACGGCATCGAGATCCGCTTCCAGCAGGCGCCGGCGGCGATCAGCGGCGACTGCGGCCCGGGCGATCTGACCGTCACCACCCGTTCCGGCGAGGCGATCCCCTGCGGTGGGGTGCTGCTGGCCACGGGCCGGCGTCCGTTCCTCGAGGGGCTCGACTTGGCCGCCGCCGGCGTGGCGACGGAAGCACAGCTCATCCTGGTGGACGCGGATCAGCGCACCAACGTGCCCAGCATCTATGCGGTGGGGGACGTGACCGACCGGGTCAACCTCACCCCGGTGGCGATCGATGAGGGCCGCGCCTTCGCCGACACGGTCTATGGCCAGCGACCGCGCCGGGTGGATCACGCCCTGGTACCCCGGGCGGTGTTCAGCCAGCCGGAGCTGGCCAGCGTGGGCCTCAGCGAGGAGGAGGCGGTGGAGCGCCTCGGGGCGGCGGGGGTGCGGGTGCACCGGGCCCGCTTCCGGCCGATGAGCCAGGCGCTGCCGGGGCGGGATCCGAAGGTGCTGCTGAAGCTGGTGGTGGCCCGGGACGGGGGCCGGGTGCTCGGGGCCCACATGGTGGGTGAGCACGCGGCGGAGATCATCCAGATGGCGGCGATCGCAATCGGCATGGGCGCCAGCAAGGCCGATTTTGATCGCACCATGGCCCTGCACCCCTCCGTGGCCGAGGAGTTCGTGACCATGGCCGACTGAGATCCATGGCTCCGTCCTCACCGCCACCCTTCCCCCTGGCCGCCGCGGCCGGTGGCAAGCCCCTGCTCTTCCGCCAGCTCTTCGACGCCGCCACCGGCACCTTCACCTACCTGCTGGCGGATGTGCCCTGCCGCGCCGGGGTGCTGATCGATCCGGTGTTCGAGCAGCACGAGCGCGACCTCTCCCTACTGCGGGAACTGGGCATCGACCTGGTGGCCAGCCTTGACACCCACGCCCACGCCGACCATGTCACCGGCAGCTGGCTGATGCACGCCGCCACGGGCTGCGCCATCGGGCTGGCCGCGGCGGTGGGGGCCGAGCACGTGACCCTGCCCCTGCACGAGGGCGACCGGGTGCCCTTCGGCGGGCGCCATCTGGAGGTGCGCAGCACCCCGGGGCACACCGATGGCTGCCTCACCTACGTGCTCGACGACCACTCGCTGGCCTTCACCGGCGACGCCCTGCTGGTGCGGAGCTGCGGCCGCTGCGATTTCCAGCAGGGGGACGCCCACGCCCTGTGGGCCTCGATCACCGCTCGCATCCTCACCCTCCCCGACGCCTGCCTGCTGTATCCCGCGCACGACTACGGCGGCCGGGGCGTCACCTCCGTCGCCGAGGAGAAGGCCTACAACGCCCGTCTGGGCGGAGCCGCCACGGAGCGGGATTTCGTGGGGCACATGCAGAACATGAAGCTGCCCCACCCGGGCCGGATCGCGGTGGCCCTGCCGGCAAACCTGCGCTCCGGCCGCCCCCTGGAAGAACCCCGATCCGCCGATTGGGCGCCCCTGCAACACAGCTACGCCGGCCTGCCGGAGCTGCCCGGCGCCTGGGTGGCCGAGCACCGGGAGGGGATCACCCTGCTGGATGTGCGCTCCCCCGAGGAATTCGCCGGACCGGACGGCCACGTGGCCGGCAGCGTGCTGATCCCGCTTCCCGAACTGGAGGCCCGCGCCGGCGAGATCCCAGCCGACCGACCGGTGGTGGTGCTCTGCCATTCCGGCAGCCGCTCCGCCCTGGCCACCCAGCAGCTGCTGCGGACCGGCCGCCGGGAGGTGGCCAACCTGCAGGGTGGCCTGAGCCGCTGGGCGAGCGACGGCTATCCCCTTGAGGGCCGCCAGCACGGGTGATGGGTGCAGCGCTCCTCGCTCAGAGGTCGTCTTCCACTTCCGGCTGGATTTCGCAATCGCTCATCGGGTAGCTGACGCAGAGCAGGGCGAAGCCCTCCTCGATCTGGTCGTCATCCAGAAAGCTCTGGTCCTTCTGGTCCACCTTGCCGGAGACGATGCGGCCGGCACAGGTGCTGCAGGCCCCGGCGCGGCAGGAATAGGGCAGCTCAACGCCCTGCTCCTCGGCCGCATCGAGGATGTAGGTGGTGTCCGGGCACTCGAAGCTGTAGCCGGTGGTGAGCTCGATCTTGAAGGTAGCCATCGGAGAACCAGTTGTCTTTCTCCATCTAGCCCAGAGACTCTGGCGCCGGGTGTAACGAGCCGCACCTGCGTCGGCAGCCGCTCACGTAAGGCCCCAGTGCTCGCGGATCGCCGGGTGGCTCAGCTCCCAGGCGTGGTCGCCGGCCAGCACGGGCCCGTGGCGCTCGCCGGGAAATTCGCCGAGCTCTTCCAGGCGCTGGCGCAGGAGATCCCTACAGGCCTGGCCCTCCACCAGCAAGGCCCGTACCCGGGCCTCGCCGCCGAGGGTGCTGAGCATCGCGGGCTGGGCCAGGTCCACTCGTCGTGGAGCATCGCCGCGCTGCAGGTGGGCAGGTGGCGTTCGTAGTCGGCGCGGAGGGCGGCCGTGGCTGTGGAGACGGAGGCAGCCCGAGCGCCACGGGCGCCCAGGCGCTGCATGAACTCGCGCAGGTGGCTCATCGGCTTCGCCGCACGGCCGGTCCAGCGGTCATACGACGGCGAGGCCGCGCTCGTTGAACACGCCTTCGAACAGCACCGAGCTGAGGTAGCGCTCACCGGAATCGGGCAGCACCACCACGATCGTCTTGCCGGCGAAGGCCGGTTCCCGGGCGAGGCGCAGGGCGGCGGTGGCGGCGGCGCCACAGGAGATGCCGGCCAGAATGCCCTCCTCGCGCATCAGGCGACGGGCCATCGCCACCGCCTCCTCGTCGCTCACCTGCTCGACCCGATCCACCAGGGAGAGATCGAGATTGCCGGGCACGAAACCGGCGCCGATGCCCTGAATTTTGTGGGGCCCCGGCTGCACCTCATCGCCGGCGACCGTCTGGGAGATCACCGGGCTGTTGACCGGCTCGACGGCCACCGACACCAGCGGCTTGCCGAGGGTGGTCTTGATGTAGCGGCTGACGCCGGTGATCGTGCCGCCGGTGCCCACACCGGCCACCAGCACGTCGACGTTGCCCTGGCTGTCCTCCCAGATTTCAGGGCCGGTGGTGTCGTGGTGAATCTGGGGATTGGCGGGGTTGGCGAACTGCTGCAACAGCACATAGCGATCCGGATCCGAGTCCGCCAGCTCCTTGGCGGCCTGGATGGCGCCCTTCATGCCCAGGCGACCCTCCGTGAGCACCAGGTTGGCCCCGTAGGCGGTAAGCAGCTTGCGGCGCTCCAGGCTCATCGTCTCCGGCATCGTGAGCGTGACCGGAATGCCGCGGGCGGCGGCCACGAAGGCCAGGGCGATGCCGGTGTTGCCGCTGGTGGGCTCGACGATCTCCTTGCCGGGGCCGAGCAGACCATCCTTCTCCGCCTGCCAGATCATGGCGGCGCCGATGCGGCACTTCACCGAGTAGGCGGGGTTGCGGCCTTCGATCTTGGCCAGCACCCTGGCAACGCAGCCCTCGGTGACGCGATTGAGCTGCACGATTGGGGTTTTGCCGATGCTGAGGCTGTTGTCGGCGTAGATGGGGCTCACGGTGGTGCAGGACGGGGTGGGAGCGGGTGAACCCTAGGCAGTGCAGGGGGCTTTGGGTTCTGGGACCGGGCGACCTCTGCCGATGGCGAAGTCCGTCGCCCTTGCTTTGAGCATGGCTCGACCTCGGGGGTTGTCAAGCAAGTGGTACACCTGGCGGATCGAGAGGCCCGATTTAGGTTGGTAGTTTGTGATGCGACCGGACGGGTGAACGGATCGATCGCCGCCATGCCCCTGGCCACGGGAGTGCCCCTGGTGGCGCTCTCGATTGCGGTGCTGACCGTGAGCCTCGATCGCGGTCGCTGGTGGGTGCAGTGGTGGCGCGGCCGGGCCTCACGCGCCCAACGCTGGCAGCGGCTGCGCCGGGAAGCGGGAGCCTGCGCCCGGCAGCGGCAGGCGTGGAACCGGGAGATGCGCTTCGGCGAGCCGTTTCTCGAGGCGGCGATCGTGCTCAGCCCCCTGCTGGGCCTCACCGGCACCGTGCTGGCCCTGATGCGGGTGCTCGCCAGCCTCGGCCCCGATCTCACCCTGCCCGCGGGGGCCTCCCTGCAGGGCTACGGCCAGGTGCTGATGAGTACGTTGGTGGGTCTGGTGGTGGGCCTGATCGCCAGCGCCACCCTGCTGACCAACCGGGGCCTGCGCTCCTGGCAGCTGGAGCTCTACGCGCTCCTGGAACGGCGTCCGGAGGCGGCAGCCGGGGGGAGCGCCGCGACCTCCGGCGAAGTCGCCGAGAGCCTGCCGTGACCTTCGCCCTCCCCTGCCTGCTGGGGCTGACCCTGCTGGTCTGCGGCATGGTGGCGTCGCTGCCGGCGGTGGTGGCCGAGCGCGCCCCGCGCCAACGCCCCCAGGGGCCGGTGGCCGCGGGGGCCGAGCGCCTGCGGGTCGTGCAGGGGCCGGGCGATCGCTGGTATGTCAATGGTGTCCCGGTCAGCCGGGCCACCCTGCGCAACCGCCTCGCCGGCGGGCAGGAGGCGCGGGAGGTGCGCTACCTGCCCTCGGCGGCGCTGCCGATGGTCACGGTGAGCGCGTCGCTGCGCTGGCTGCGGCAGGGGAACCGGGGGGCGGTGATGCTGGAGCTGCTCCCACCGCCGCGATGAGGCGTCCACCAGGCACGATCCTGCCCCTGAGCTGGCTCGACGGGCTCGGCCTGGCGGGGCTGGGCCTGGCGCTCTCGCTGGTGCTGCTGGCCCTGGTGACGGTGCCCCAGCGGCGGGCGCAACGGCCGGGCGGCGAGGGGGTGCTGGCCCTGCACCTGGAGGCGGATGGGGCGCTGCGCCTCTGGAACCGTCGCCTGAGCGACGACGAACTCAGCACCCTGCTGCGGCAGGCCGCCCGGCGGCCGGGTCCGCCGCCGCGGCTGCGGCTGATCCCCGCTGCCGCCGTGCCCTGGGGGGCCGTGCGCGAGCGCCTGGAAGCCCTGGCCTCCCATGACGGCGCGCTGCCGGTGGAGCTGCAGCTGCCATGAAGGTGCCCCCCCTGCCCCGCTGGCGCGACGCCGGCCCGCTGACGCTGGCTCTGCTTGCGGCACTGCTGCTGCATGGCCTCTGGCTGGCGGAGCTGCAGCTGCGCCAGCGTCGCCAGCCCCCGCCCCAGGGCCTGCACCGGCCGGATGACACCCCGGAGCTGCTGGTGTTCAGCCGCCAGCCACCCGAACCCCTGGGCCTGGAGACCGTGCCCCTGCCGCCGCCCTCGTCCCTGCCGCCCCCGCCGCCGCTGCTGCCCGAGCAGCGGGGCTCCGCCAAGCCGAAGGCAGCCGCGAGCCGGACCAGCCCGTCCAGCCGCCCTGGCAGCGCCAGCCGCCCTGGCAACGCCAGCCGCCCCGCCGTTCACCAGGCCACCCGCCCCGCCGCCCGGCCCCTCCCCCGGCCGGGGCTGCGGCAGCAGGGACCGCCGCCCCTGCCCCCCCTGCCGTCGGTCGGGCCACTGGAAGCGCTGCGGGAGGCCCGGACCCGTGGCCCGGAGGCCAGCCCGCCCCTGGCGGGCGAGCTGCAGCAGCGCTGGCGCGCCCTCTGGCAAAGCGCCGAAGCGGGCGGTTCCCCACCCGCCGCCTTGGCCGGCCGGCCGGCGGATGGGGAACTGCGTCGCCTGCCCCTGGCCCAGGCGCGGGCGGGGGGCCTGGAGCCGGACTCCGGCCGGCCCCTGCGCCTCGACGACCACTGGCTGCTGCCCTGGATCGAGGGGGAGCAGCTGTGGCTGCTGCGGCTGCCCGGCTGACGCCCCGCGGCACGACCGCTTCAGCCGAGGGGGAGCAGCAGCTCCAGCAGGGCACCGCCCTGGGGATGGTTGGAGGCCTGCACCCGGCCGCCATGGGCATGGGCGATCTGCTGCACGATCGCCAGGCCGAGGCCGCTGCCGCCCCGGGGGCTGCGGGAACGGGCGGGATCGCCGCGGTAGAAGCGCTCGAACAGGTGCTCCAGATCCTCCTCGCTCAGGCCGGGGCCGCTGTCGCGCACGCTCAGCAGGCACCAGCTGGGACCGGCCCGCAGCTGGACCTCCACCGTGCCCCCCTCCGGGCTGAAGCGCAGGGCGTTGTCGAAGAGGTTGAGCAGGGCGCGGTGCAGCCGCGAGCCATCGGCCATCACCGTCAGCGGCTGCTCGTTGAGCTCCTCCAGCGCCAACCGCACACCCCGCTGCTCCGCCAGCGGCCGCAGTCCCTGCCACACCTGGTCCACCAGCTCCGCCAGCCCCAGTGGCTGGGGTCGCATCCCCTGGCCGGGGAGAGCGTTCTCCAGGCGGGAGAGCTCCAGCAGGTCGCTCACCAGCTCCTGCAGGCGCGTGAGCTCCCGCTGCAGGCGCTCCACCAGCACGGCGTTGCGACTGTTCACCTGGGCCGCCAGGCTGTCGCCCACCAGCAGCAGGGCGGTGATCGGGGTCTTGAGCTCGTGGGCCACATCGCTCACCCAGCGGGCCTGCTGGTCGAGCTGGGCCTCCAGCGAACGGCGGTTCTGGAGCACCACCGCCACCCAGCCGTCGTCGCCGGGATGGGCAAAGAGCTCCAGCTCCTGGTCGCCCAGCTCCCAATCCAGTCGCTGGGGCCGGCCGCGGCGCCGGGCCACCTGGATCAGCTCGCGCAGCTGGGGCTCGGCGCAGATCCGCTCCAGGGGCGGCTGGCGCATCAGCGCCGCCCCGGGACTCTGCAGCATCCGCTCGGCGCGGGCGTTGGTGAGCTGCACCGTGTCGGCGGCATCCACGACCAGCCAGCCGCTGGGGGCGGCATCCAGCCAGCGCAGCAGCTGGGCGCGGCCGGGGCCCTCACGGGCCCGCACGGGGCGGGAGAAGCGCCGGGCCAGCAGCCAGCCCACCAGCAGGCCCGCCAGCGCCGCGAGCAGGGCGACCACTCAGCCGAAGCGGTAGCCGAAGCCCCGCACCGTGAGCAGGTGCTCGGGGGCGGAGGGGTTGGCCTCGAGCTTCTCGCGCAGCCAGCGGATGTGCACATCCACCGTTTTGCTGTCGCCGAAGTAGTCGTGACCCCAGACATGCTCCAGCAGCTTGTCGCGGCTCCAGACCCGGCGGGGATGCTGCATGAACAGCTCCAGCAGGCGGTATTCCTTGGGGGAGAGGTTCACCTCCACCCCATCGCGGCAGACGCGGCATTCATCGGGGAACAGGCGCAGGTTGGCGTGCTCCAGCACCCGCTCGCCGCTCGGCTCGGCGGGCTGGCTGCGGCGCAAGAGGGCGCGGCAGCGGGCCACCAGCTCGCGCATGCCGAAGGGCTTGACCAGATAGTCGTCGGCGCCCACCTCCAGCCCCAGCACCCGGTCGGTCTCGCTGTCGCGGGCGCTGACCACCAGGATCGGCGTGCGGTCGCCGCTCTGGCGCAGCTGGCGGCAGAGATCGAGGCCGCCCATGCCCGGGAGCATCAGGTCCAGCACCACAAGGGCGAAGGGTTCGCCCCCCTCCGCTTCGCTGCTGCGCTGCAGGCTGCGCAGGGCGTCGCGGCCGTTGCCGCAGGCCGTGACCTGGAAGCCCTCCAGGGTGAGGGCATCGTGCAGGGTTTCGCGGATCGTGTCGTCGTCCTCGACGACCAGCAGGGAGGGGGCCATGGGCCCATTGTGGTCCCCCGCCTGGGCGGGCCAGAAGGGCTGAATCACCGGCGGGGCAACGGAGCGATCACCCAGCGGCGGCGATCGTCCACCAGCAGCCACCCCTCCTCCCGCAGCTGGCCAAGTACCCGGGTAACGGTGACGCGGGTGGTGGCCAGGGCGCCGGCCAGGTCCTGGTGGGTGAGGCGCAGATCCAGGCGGAGACCCTGCTCGCAGGGCTGGCCGTATTCGCTGGCCAGCAACTCCAGGAATCCCCGCACCCGCTCCTCCACCCGCCGCAGGCCGAGCAGGGCGAGCAGGGCCTGGCTCTGGCGGTGTCGCTGGCTGATCGCCTCCAGCAGGGCCACCGCCAGGTCGGGTTCGCGGCGGATCTCCGCAAGGCTGAAGCAGAGCAGATCGCTGGCGCAGAGCGTGGTGGCCTGGTGGGCCTCCACCCCCACCAGCGGATCACCAAAGGGTTCGTTGGGGCCCGCCAGACCGAGCATCAGCTCATCGCCATGGAAGGTGAGGGCCCCAAGCTTGACCATGCCCCGCACCACGAACCAGAGGTGATCGCGCAGCAGGGGCACGGAGCTGCCGGCTGCGAGGTGCACCAGGTTGCGCTTGCGATAGCAGGCCTCCAGCACCTCGCGGAATCCTTCAGGGCTGCCTGGTGCACGGGTGGGCGTGGACACCATGACGAAGTCGGGCTGGGGACGGGCTGACTGTATGGAGGGCGACCGGCAGCGCGGGCAAAGGAGTGGTAAGCGGGCGGTTAAGGGACGAATAAGGCGGACGCCGCACGAACCGACAAAAAACCCGCCGGCGGCAGCCGACGGGTTGGGGAGGGGCAGGGGGACACCACGGGCCAGAATTGATGCCGGCGGCCCCGGCCGCCGGCCGAGGCCCTCACTTGCCGATTCGATCCACTGCCCGACGTGACTTCATGGCCACGGACCCACTGAGGGGCACATAGCCGAGGTCGTCAGCGCGGGCCTGGCCGGGACCAAGCAGGTACTCCAGCGCCTTCTGGATGGTGGGTGCCTTGGCACCGTTGCCCTTCTGGTAGGCCAGGATCCAGGTGAGGGTGGAGATCGGGTAGCTGCTGGAGCCGGAGGGGTTGGGGTCCTCACCGGCGAGCATGTCGTTGAGCTTGATGTTCGAGAGGGCCGCCTGGCCGCCGCGCAGGTCGGGCTTGACGAAGGAGCCGGAGCGATTCTGGAGGGCCGCGGCCTTGAGCTTGCCCTTCACGAAGGCCTGGTTCACGTAGCCGATCGCGCCGGGGGTGTTGTTGAGGATGCCGGCGACGCCCTCATTGCCCTTGCCGCCCAGGCCCACGGGCCAGTTGACGCTCTTGCCCTCGCCCACCTTGCTCTTCCAGACCGGGGAGAAGGCGGAGAGGGAATTGGTGAAGGCGAAGGTGGTGCCGGAGCCGTCGGAGCGGTGGGCCACGGCGATCGGGCCCTTGCCGCACTTCAGCTGTTCCCAGGTCTTGATCTCGCCCAGGAAGATGTCAACCAGTTGCTTCTGGGTGAGCTTCAGGGCGGGGCAATCGGCCTTGTTATAAGCCACGGCGATCGTGCCGCCCACCACCGGAAACTGGACCACGCCGCGGGACACCTTGGCGGCCTCGGCGGGCTTGATCGGCTCGTCGGAGGCGGCGAAATCGACGGTGCCGGCCAGAAACTGGCGCACACCCGCACCGGAGCCCACCGACTGGTAGTTGACCTTCGGCCCGCCGCTGGCAGCGAGGGCCTGGAACGCAGCCTGATAGAAGGGCGCCGGGAAGGTGGCGCCGGCCCCGTTGAGGGCGGCCTGGGCCAGGGCGGCGCTGGAGGCGGCCACGAGGCTGGCGGCGCTGCCAAGGATCAGGGCCTTCTTCGCGAAGGTCATCAGAAAAGGGTCCGATGGGGGGACGGCCCAAGACTTGCAATCGGCCCTGCCAGTGGTCGTTAACGGTGGTTTAAGAAACGGTCAAGATCACGCCATGGGCCGCGCGCCAGGCGGGGCTCAGCGCTGGGCCGTCCAGTCCTGGAACCAGCCGCGGCGCTGCAGCCAGTAGCACTGGATCAGGCCCACCAGCGCCATGAGCAGCAGCACATAGAGATAGCCGTGCCGCCACTTCAGCTCGGGCATGAACTCGAAGTTCATGCCGTAAATGCCGGCGATGAAGGTGAGCGGCGCGAAGATGCTGGTCAGAATTGTGAGGGTTTTCATCACCTGGTTCATGCGGTTGCCGATGCTGGCGGCATAGGCCTCGGTGATCGCGTCCAGGTGGCCCCGCAGCGCCTCGGTGCTCTCGTAGAGCAGCTCCACCAGCTCGGCCATGTCCTGGAAGCCACCGATCGCCTCCGGCCCCAGGATCGACTGGTGCTGGCGGAGCATCAGCCGGATCTGGTGGCGCAGCGGCCACATCTGGCGGCGGATGCGGCGCACGTTGCTGCGGTACTGGAAGGCCAGGGTGAGCTGGCTGGGGCGGGGGCGGCGCAGGGTGGCCTCCTCCAGGTCGTCGAGGCGGTTGGAGATGTGCTCGAGGATCGGGAACAGGTCGTCGAGCAGATCGTCGATCAGGTGGTGGAGGATGTCGTCCAGATCCCGGTCCTCCACCGGGCCGGCCATCGTCAGCAGCCAGTCGGTGAGGCTGGGGAATGCGGGCAGCGTGCCGGCCTCCTCCACCGTCACCAGCAGGCCGGGCAGGAGCAGGAAGCCCACCTGGTCGCTCACCAGCCGGGTGGGGTCGTGGGGGCTGCGGAAGCGGTGCAGCACCACCAGCACCACCTCGCCGAGGCACTCCACCCGCGGCCGCTGGGGCATCTCCAGCAGGGGCGGACGCAACAGCTCGGGCACGGCGCAGTGATCGAGGATGCGGTCAAGCTGGGGCCGGTCGCCCACCCCCTGGATGCGCAGCCAGAGCGGGGTGGCGGCCGCCCGCAGGGCCGCCAGCTCGGCTGGCTCGGGCAGCGGCCGGCAGACGGGCTGGCCCGCCTCGAACACGATCAGCTCGGCGCTGGTGGGCTGGCGGCCGCCGTGCACGAACAGGCCACTGGGGGGATCGGCGGGGCGCTGCTCCAGCCGCTGGGAGATCAGGGCCCTGGGGGCGGGACGCAGCACGGCGGAGGGCGGCGGGCTGCTGTGATTCAACCGCAGCCGGCCAGGAAGGAGAATCAGCTCCATGGCGGTCCCCGCATCCAGCGCTGAACCCGGCGAGGCCGCCGGCCTCAGCGCGGCCCGGCGCCACCAGGGCTACCTGCAGCTGCTGGCGGTCTGCCTGCTGCAGATGGGGCTGTTCACCCTCCCCAGCCCCTGGAACCGCCTGGCCGCCCTCGGCTATCTGGCCCTCGGTCTGCTGATGATCCAGGTGCTCGGACACCCGGAGGGCGACGCCGCGGTCGGCGGCCTGCCCCGCCGCCTCTACCGGGGCCTGGGTCTGTCGGCCCTGGCGGTCAGCGTGCTCTGGTATCTCACGCCGCTGGAGCTGCGCCGCACCGGTCTGCCGGTGATCGGGCTGTGGGGACTGTTCAGCCTCTGGAGCGCCATCCGCCTGATGCGCCGCCTGGCCCTGGAGAAGATCGTCAACGGCGCGGTGCTGCGCGGGGCTCTGGCCGGTTATCTGATGCTCGGCCTGGCCGGGGGGCTGCTCTGTGCCGCCCTGGAAACCCTCGCACCGGGAAGCTTCGCGGGGGTGGTCCTGCCCCGCTCGACGCTCGAGACGGCGGCTCCGGTGTGGCAGCTGAGTTTCATCCGGCTGCAGTACTACGCCTTTGTCACGCTCACCACCACCGGCTATGGCGATGTCACGGCGTCGACCGCCCAGGCGCAGATGCTGAGCGTGGCCCTGGCGGTGGGAGGCACCGTCTACCTCGCCGCGGTGCTGGGGCTGCTGATCGGCCGCTACAGCATGAACCAGGAGCGGGGCGGCTGAGGG
The DNA here is from genome assembly GCA_040381155.1 of Aphanothece sp. Lineage (GTDB taxonomy): Bacteria > Cyanobacteriota > Cyanobacteriia > PCC-6307 > Cyanobiaceae > Cyanobium. The sequence continues at coordinate 11,455 of JBEIHT010000011.1, read as the reverse complement.
GCGCTGATGAGTCTTTCCGATCGCTTCATCCGCAACCCCGTCCTCACCACGGTCTGCTCGCTGGTGATCCTGCTGATCGGCGGTGTGGCGATCCCGCTGCTGCCGCTGGAGAAGCTGCCCCAGCTGGCCCCCACCCAGATCCAGGTGACGGCCACCAACCTCGGCGCCGATGCCCGCACCACCTTCGACACCGTGACGCGGGTGCTGGAGAAGGAGATCAATGGCGTCGAGAACATGCAGTCGATCGCCTCCAACACCGCCTCCGACGGGATCAGCAACATCAATGTGTTCTTCCCGGTGGGGGTGGATCGCAACCTCGCCCAGGTGAACGTGCAGAACCGGGTCAGCCAGACCCAGGCGAGCCTGCCGGAGGTGGTGAAGCAGACCGGGGTGACGGTGAAGGCGGCCTCCCCGAGCCTGCTGCTGGCCTATGGCTTCTACGCCGCCCCCGGCCCGGACGGCACGCCGCTGTACGAGCCGCTGTTCCTGAGCAACTACGTGGATCAGAAGCTCAGCGACGAAATCCGCCGCATCCCGGGGGTGGGCAACATCACCATCATCGGCGAGCGCCGCTATGCGCTGCGCCTCTGGCTGGATGCGCCACGGCTGGCCGGTTTCGGCCTCACGCCGATGGATGTGGAGCGGGCCCTGCGCGATCAGAACGTGCAGAGCGGCGCCGGCCGCCTTGGGCAGGAGCCGAGCGCGCCGGGCCAGCAGGTGGCGATCCCGCTGAGGGTGGAAAGCCGGTTTCGCGATGTGGCCGATGCCGAAAACCTGGTGATCAAGCGGGGTGACGACGGCACCCTGGTAAAGCTGAGCGATGTGGGCCGGGTGGAGCTGGGGGCGGAGAGCTATGACACCGAAACCAGCCAGAGTGGCCGCCCCTCGGCGGCATTGTTCATCTACCAGCTGCCCGGCGCCAACGCCCTGGACACCGGCAATCAGGTGAAGGCCCGGATGGAGGTGCTCGCGCGCAGCTTCCCGCCAGGCCTGCGCTACGAGGTGCCCTACGACTCCACCCTGTTTGTGACCACCTCGCTGGCGGATGTAACCGCCAACCTGCGGGACGCGGTGGTGATGGCGGTGCTCACGATCCTGCTCTTCCTGCAGGACTGGCGCTCGACAATCGTGCCCGCCCTGGCGATGCCCGTGGCGATGGTGGGGGCGATGGCCGTGGTGCTGGGGCTGGGCTTCAGCATCAACCAGCTCACCATGTTCGGCATCATCCTGGCGATCGGCACGGTCACCGACGACGCCGTGGTGATCGTGCAGGCGATCCAGGCGAAGCTCGGCGAGGGGATGAAGCCGCTGCCGGCGGCACTCGATGCGATGAACGAGCTGGCCACCCCCACCCTCACCGCCGCCCTGGTGCAGCTGGCGGTGTTCATCCCGGTGTGCTTCTTCCCGGGCACCACCGGCATCGTGTACCGCCAGTTCGCCGTCACCCTGGCGGCGGCGATCGTGTTCTCCACCTTCAACGCCCTCACCTTCTCCCCCACGCTCAGCGCCCTGTTCCTGCGGGCGCAGGGGGCGCCGCCCGATCGGCTGCAGCGGCTGCTGAACCGCGGCCTGGGGTGGTTGTTCGCGCTCTTCAACCGGGGCTTCGCGGCGGTCGTGGCCTGGTATGGCGGGGTGATCGAACGTCTGATGGCGCTGCGCTATCTGGTGTTCGCCTTGTTCGTGGCCGGGCTGATCGCCACCGTGCTGATGTTGCGCCTTGTGCCGACGGGCTTCATCCCGGAAGAGGACCAGGGCCTGATGATCGTGCTGGGGGAAGCGCCGCCGACGGTGGCCCTGCCCTACACCCAGCGGCAGGTGGCGCAGGTGGGGGCGATCCTCAAGGAGGTGCCGGAAATCGAGAGTTACCTCGGCGCCGCCGGCTTCGGTCTCGATGGCAACGCCTACAACAAATATCTGTTCTTCATGCGGCTCAAACCCTGGGACGAGCGCCCCGATCCCAGCCAGTCGGTGTTCGCATTGCTGCAGAAGATCAATGGCCGGCTGCAGCAGGAGGTGGGGGGCTCGATGGCCTTCGCCACCAACATCCCGCCCGTGGATGGGGTGGGGGCGACCGGCGGCTTTGAGTTCCAGCTGCAGAATCGCGGCGGCCAGCCGATGGATGTGCTGATCCAGAACGCCCGTGCCCTGATCGCCGCCGCCCAGGAGCGGCCGGAGCTGCAGCGGGTCACCACCACCTTCACCCCGGCCACCGAGCAGATGGCGATCCGTCTCAACCGCGACCTGGTGAAGGCGCTCGACATCGACCTCAACGAGGCCTTCGGCACCCTGCAGGCCTACCTGGGCGGCCGCTATGTGAATGATTTCATCCTCGGCAGCGACCAGTACCGTGTGTATCTCCAGGCCGAGGCGAACCAGCGCAGCCAGCCGGATGACATCGGCTCCTTCTTCGTGCGCTCCCGCTCCGGCGCGCTGGTGCCGCTGCGCAGCGTGCTGAGCAGCGAAGCCTTTCTCGATCCGCCCACGATCACCGGCTTCAATGTGTACGAATCCCTGAAAATCCAGGGTTCGCCGGCGCCGGGGTACAGCAGCGGCCAGGCCATCGCAGCGATGGAGGAGCTGGCCGCCACCACCCTGGATCCCGGTTTCGGCTACGAATGGTCGGGCCTGGCGCTGGAGGAGAAGAGCGCCGGCGGGGCCACCACCGCGATCTTCGCCCTGGCCTTCGTGCTGGTGTTCCTGGTGATGGCCGCCCAGTACGGCAGCTACATCGATCCGCTGATCATCCTGCTCACGGTGCCGCTGGCCACCCTCGGGGCGATGGTGGCGATCTGGCTGCGGGCGAATCTGCTGCAGGCCGGTGGCTTCTGGCCGGTGATCAGCAACGACATCTTTGCCCAGGTGGGCCTGCTGATGCTGATCGGCATGGCGAGCAAGAATGCGATCCTGATCGTCGAGCAGGCGAATGAATTCGTGCGGCTGGGCATGGCCCTGCCCCAGGCCGCGATCAACGCGGCGAAGGTGCGCTTCCAGCCGATCGTGATGACCGCCGCCTCCGGCCTGGTGGGCTACATCCCCCTGATGACCGCCTCCGGGGCGGGGGCCATCAGCCGCTGGTCGATCGGCACGGTGAGCTTCGGCGGCTACCTGGTGGCCACGGTGCTGAGCCTGGGGGTGGCGCCGGTGCTCTACGTGGTGATCAAGGGTCTGGAGCGCCGCTACCTGCTCGATCCCGAAGCGGAGCGCGCCTGAGATGGGCCGGGAGCGGCGCCAGCGGCTGTTCGCGGCGGTGGTGGGGGCCGTGCTGGGCTCCGCCCTGGCCCATGCGATCGAACCCCTCGGGCGAGGCCCCACGGGCGAGCGCTTCGCCAGCCTTCCCTACCAGCGGCTGGAGCGCTCCTACCCGCCGATCGGAGCCGGGATCGGGGCCCTGGTGGCCCTGGGCTTCGCCACCCTCGCCCAGGCCCGGCGCCAGGCCGCCCTGGAGGAGGCGCGGCGGCGGACCCTCAGGCGGGGAACACCTCCAGCAGGCGGGCCATCAGCAGGGTCGCCGCCTTGAGGCCGTAGTCGCTGGCCCAGCAGCGCAGGGGCAGGTGGCCCTCGCGCACGGTCCCGTCGGCGGCGACGGCGGCGGGGTCCGGCAGCTGCAGCTCGTCGGGCAGGGCGAAACCCACCCCGGCCAGCAGCGGCCAGCCCAGCGAGGCGCTGAACCGGTGGAACAGGGTCGCATCCAGGGCGATCAGGGTCTCGCGGCTGCCCCCGAGGTTTCGGTACAACCGCTGCTGGGCGGCGAATCCCAGGCGGCCGGCGCTGGCGCTCGCCCAGAGTTCATCGAGGATGCGCAGCACCGGGGCGGAGGCCCGCTCCAGGGCCTGGGGGGTGATCTCGCCCCCACCGCCGCCGAGCTCCTCCTCCAGCAGGCGGGCGGTTTCCCGGTCAGCCTCATCGAGCCGGCCGGCCACCAGCAGCTGACGCAGGGGGGTGAAGCGCTGCACATCCGCCACCAGGCGCTGGCTGAGCCGCAGCTCCTCCAGCTGGGCGGTGAGCTGGGCCACCTGGCGCTCCAGGCGCTCCAGGCGGTCGCCGGCCTCCGGGGCGCCCGGGGGTTGGGGCGGTGGATCGGGCGGGTTCATCGGGGCGTCACCGCCGTGCCGTGGCGCAGGCTCATCAGGTTGCTGACGATCAGTGACTCCCCCGGCTCCAGCCCCTTGCGCAGCGGATAGCGGCCCTCCTGAAGCCGATCGAGGCTGACGGGCCGCTGCAGGGCGAAGCGACTGGTGGGGGGCAGCGCCTCCAACCCGGCAAGCGGCACGTTGCCCGGGGAGCGCCGCAGCGCCGCCAGGCTGCCGGCCACGAACACGAAGGTCTGGCCGCTGACGCGGCTGACCGCCAGGGCGGGCACCGCCAGCTGGGGCCGGTTGCCCAGCAGCAGGCGGGTGGCCACGCGCTCACCGTTGCGGAAGCGGCCGTCGGCGTTGCTTAGGGCCGCCTTGACCAGGAAGGTCTGGGTGGCGCTGTTCACCCGCGGGTCGACCGACACCACCCGGCCCTCCAGCTCGGGCCCCGCCCCGCCGGCGCTGAGCCGCACCGCCTGCCCGAGCCGCACCCGTGAGCCGTAGCGGGAAGGGACCTCCAGCCGGGCCAGCAGCCGGGCGGTGCGCTGGATCGTGGTGAAGGGGGTGCCGGCGCTGATCACATCGCCCGGCTTGACCGCCACATCGCTGACCACCCCATCGATCGGGGCGTGCAGGTCCTTGTAGGCCAGGTCGGCCCGCCGGGCCCGCAGGTTGGCATCGGCCGCCAGGAGGTTCTGGCGCTGGGCATCGCGCTGGATGGCGCTGGCGGCGCCCTGGCGCGCCAGGAATTCGAAACGCTGGTAATTGAGCAGGCTCTCCTGCCGCTGGCCCTCCAGGGCGCGCACCTGCTCCTGCAGCTGGGTCTGGTCGAGCACCACCAGCAGCTGGCCCGCGCGCACCTGATCCCCCTGGCGGACCAGCAGGCTCTGGATCCTGCCGCCAGCCTGGGCGGCCAGGTTCACCTCCTCGGGCGCCTCCAGGGTGCTGATCGTCTGCACCTGTTCGGCAAAGGGGTAGGTGCCCACCGGCTCGACGCTCACGGCGAGGGGTTGGGGGCGCCGCACGGGCTGACCCCGGCAGCCGCTGAGGGTGAGGGGCAGGGCCATGGCCAGCAGAACCGTCGCCGCGCTGCCGGCCCAGGCCGTCCACGGTTCGGGAGGTGTGGGGCGCAACCGGCTCGACTCCTGATCCCGTCATTGTGCCCCCACCGATGGGGCGAGCTCCGGGCGCCGCCGCCAGGGCGCCAATATGGGAACCATTGCAGTCAATTCCCCGTGAGCGCCGACGAGAGGTCCGACGCCATCCGCCCGGGTCCCGCTGGTGATGGGCTCGGGGAGATCCGTGCGCCGATGGAGGCCCACGGCAGCTATCGCGGCGCCGATTGGAGTCCGGAGCGGCTGGTGTTCCACCAGAACCTGGAAACCTTCGCCGATCGGGTGGGATTGATCGTGGCGCTTCAGGCCAACGGCAAGCTCAGCCAGGAGCAGGCCTACAGCCGCATCCGCCGGCTCTGGAAAGACCTTAAGGCCAGCAAGGACAACCTGCTCGACGGCCCCCCGCCGGTACCGCCGGCCTGAGGCGCACCAGCGGCCGGAGGGCCGGGGGGGACGAACTGTTACAAGCGCCACCGTCCGGCCACCCTCCGGCCGACACTGAAGGCAGATGCTGCAGGCCGATGTTCCTGAAACTCACCCAGCACGGCGAACACAACGGCACCCTGGTGGAGGTGCTGGATGTCAAGGCCCTGGTGGATCCCTTCGCCACCACCGTGCACGCCCGCATCCACGGCGGCGAGGAGCTGCAGGATCCCCACCATTTCGAGAAGGGGGAGCTGAGCTTCCCCTCCGGCGAGGCCCTGCCCCGCTGCTGGGTGGATTCCCACTACCGGGACTGAGCGTCTGACGGGTCACCGCACCGCCAGCCCCCTTGCTGAGCTCTGGAAAGCACCAACAATGGTCAGATCCGCAGGACCCCTTGTGGCGATCCACACGATCACCCTGGAGAACGGCCTGTCCTTCGACTGTCCGGACGACCGGCCGATCCTCTATGCCGCCCTCGAGCAGGGGGTGACTCTGCCCTTCCGCTGCCGCAGCGGCGCCTGCGGCAGTTGTCGTGCCCACATCCTCAGCGGCCGGGTGGACCACACCAAGGAATCCCGCCCGATGATCAGCGGCGGCGAGCGCCTCGCCCATCTCTGCCAGGCCTACGCCCTGAGCGACTGCCGGATCCGCCTCGAGGCCGCCAGCGACAGCCAGGCGGCCTGATGTAGCCCGGGCTACAGCCCCCCCTGGCGCCCGCCACTCCCCGCCGCCGTCCCCGCCTGCAGCGTGGGGACAGTGTTGGTGGAGCCATGGGGATTCGCATCCGCAACGTCACGCGCAGCTTCGGCGAGTTCCGGGCCATCGACGACCTCAGCCTCGATGTCGAGACCGGATCGCTGGTGGCCCTGCTGGGGCCTTCCGGCTGCGGCAAGAGCACCCTGCTGCGGATGGTGGCCGGCCTGGAGCCGGTGGAACAGGGTCGGGTATACCTCAACGGCTCCGATGCCACCGCCCTTTCGGTGCAGGAGCGGCATGTGGGCTTTGTGTTCCAGCACTTCGCCCTGTTCAAGCACCTGACGGTGCGGGAGAACATCGTCTTCGGCCTGCGCCTGCGCCGCTGGAGCCCCCCCCGGGTGCGCAACAGGGTGGAGGAGCTGCTGCAGCTGGTGCAGCTGCAGAGCTACGCGGGCCGCTATCCCTTTCAGCTTTCCGGCGGCCAGCGGCAGCGGGTGTCCCTGGCGCGGGCGCTGGCGGTGGAGCCCCAGGTGCTGCTGCTCGATGAACCGTTCAGCGCTCTCGATGCCAAGGTGCGCAAGGAGCTGCGGGTGTGGCTGCGCAACCTGCAGGAGCAGACGGGCGTCACCACGGTGATCGTCACCCACGACCAGGAGGAGGCGATGGAGGTGGCGGACCGGATCGTGGTGATGAACGAGGGTCGGATCGAGCAGATCGGCAGCCCCGCCGAGATCTACGACCAGCCGGCGACGCCCTTCGTGATGCGCTTCGTGGGTGAGGTGAACGAGATCTTCCCCAACGAATACGTGCGGCCCCAGGATCTGGAACTCCACGATGAACCGAAGGCCGAGAGCCTGCCGGCGGTGCTCAAGCGGGTGATCCACCTGGGCAAGGAAACCCAGGCTGAGCTCCAGCTCGACGACGGACGGGTGATCCACGCCCAGCTCTCGGCGGAGCGGGCCGCGGCGGCCAAGGGCAGCGGCCTTGCCCATGGCGCCCGGCTGCACGTGCTGCCCCGCAGCCGGCGCCGCTTCGGCTAGGCGGGGGCCGGCTCGCGGATCATCTGGGCGAACGCCTCGAGCAGGGGGCTGGGGGGCCGACGGGCCTGGCGCACCATCCAGATCGGTTGCTCGCCGCCGCCGTAGCCGGCGATCGGCAGGGGCCAGAGCAGGCTGAGGTCGATCTCCCGGCGCACCATCGATTCCGGCAGGGCGGCGGCGGCGGTGCCATCGATCACCAGGGCCCGCTGCATCTCGCCGCTGCTGAGCACCAGGGAAACCTCCAGATCGGCGGGGGAAAGGCCGAGCTGGGCCAGGCTGGCCTCAAACAGCCGCTGGGAGCCCGAGCCCCGCTCCCGCATGGCCCAGCGGCTCCCGGGCAGGTCGGCGGCGCTGAGCTGGTCGCGCCCGAACCAGGGGTGGCCGCGGCCCACCACCACCAGCAGCCGCTCCCGCCCCACCTCCTCGGCGCAGAGCTGGGGCTCGGCCCCACCCAGGGAGCCGGGGAGATCGCCATCGCTCCAGCCGGTCACGAAGCAGAGATCGAACTGCCCCTGGCAGGTGCCCTCCAGCACCTGCTCGGCGTTGGCGAGGCCGCAGCGCAACTCGATGCCACCGTGGCGATCCCGGAAGCGCTGCAGGTGGGCCGGCAGCCAGTAGTTGCCCACCGTGAGGCTGGCACCCAGGCTGATCACGCCGCGGCGCAGCGCCTGGAACTCCTGCAGGCCGCGCTCCACCAGGGCGACGTGATCGAGCAGCCGCAACCCCTCCTGGCGTAGGAAGCGGCCCGCGTCGGTGAGTTCGACGCGGCGGCCGATGCGGAGGAACAGGCGCACCCCGTAGTGGGATTCGAGCTTGGCCACGGAGGCGCTCACCGCCGGCTGGCTGATGTAGAGCTCCTCGGCGGCGCGGCTGAAGTGGAGGTGGCGGGCCACCGAGAGGAACACCCGCAGCTGGTCGAAATGCATCGGCTCAGGGGCGGGGCCCCTCGCGGCCGTCCACCACCCAGCGCCCGTCATTCGCCAGGCAGAGCGCCAGGGAGCGGGCGGTTTCGGCGGCCAGCCGGGCCTCCTCGGGGCCATCACCGTGACGGATGCGCCAGCGCACCTGAACCCCCTCCGGCAGGGGATGGATCCGGGTCTCCACCACCAGGGTGGCGTCGACCCAGGCGATCAGCAGGTCGCCTTCGGCGTAGGCGAGTTCCAGGCCAAGGGCATCGAACCAGGTGAGCAGGACGGCCTGGGCCTCAGCCGGCGGGAGGAGGGCGTGGGCGGTGAGGGCGCGGTCACTCATGCCCCCATTTTCAGCTTTATCCCGATCGGCGAAATGTATTCAGGGGGACAAGGCCAGGGCCAGGGCCGGTGTCAGCAGGCTCAGCAGCAGGGTGAGCGGCAGGCCCAGCCGCAGGAAATCGAGGAAGCTGTAGCCCCCGAGGGCGTACACCATCGTGTTGGTCTGGTAACCGATCGGCGTCAGGAAGCTGTGGGAGGCCGCCAGGGTCATCACCCCCAGCGCCGCCTGGGCGCTCACCCCCTGGGCCTGGCCCAGGGCCAGACCCAGGGGCAGCATCACGGTGACGGCCGCCTGATTGGAGATCAGCTCGGTGAGCAGGGCGGTCATCAGGTAAAGGGCGATCAACAGGCCATAGGGGGGCCAGCTGCCCAGCCGGGCGGCCCAGTGCTCCACCAGCCAGCGATCGGCGCCGCTGCGGGCCATCAGGCCCGCCAGGGGCAGCAGGGCCGCCAACAGCACCACCACATCCCAGCGCACGGCGGCGTACACCTCCTGGGGGGTGAGGGCCCGGGCGAACACCAGGCCGATCACCGCCAGCAGCGCCCAGATCGCCAGGGCATCGCTGCGCCAGAGGGCGAGCAGCAGCAGGGCGGCGACCAGGGCCAGCACCCAGGGCAGGCGGTCGCGCCGATCGCTGGGGGGCTCCGCGGCGGCGCCCAGCAGCAGGTCGCCTCCCGGCTCCAGGGCCCGCAGGGCCGAGGGGCCGAGCTGGAGCAGCAGGGCGTCGCCGAGGCGCAGTTGCTCGCGCCCCAGCCGGTCGCGCAGCAGGTCTTCGCCGCGGCGGATCGCCAGCACGGCGGCCTGGAAGCGCTGGGCGAAACGCAGTTCCCGCAGGCTCTGGCCGATCAGGCGGGAGCCGGCGGGAACCACCCCCTCGACGATCGTGAGCTCGGCCGTCTGGCCCGGCCCGGCCGCGGCCAGGCTCACCAGTCCATCGGCCACCAGGGAGAGCCCCTCCTGTGAGCGCAGCGCCAGCAACCGCTCCCGCTGGCCCTTGACCACCAGCACGTCCCCATCCCGCAGCCGCCGCTCGCCGAGGGGAACGCTCAACCGCTCACCATCGCGGATCAGGGCGAGCACCCGCAGATCGAAGCTGTGCTGCAGCAGGGAGGCGTCGATGCTGCTGCCGATCAGGGGTGATTCCGCCTGCACCAGCAGTTCGCTGAGGTAGTCGTCGATGCCGTAATCGCGGGCCAGGCCCTCGCCGCCGGGCCAGGGGGCGTCGCGGGGGAGCAGGCGGGGAGCGAGCAGGGCCAGCAGCAGGGCGCCGGCGACGTAGAGGGGCAGGGCCATCGGCGTGAACTCGAGCAGGCCGAAGGGTCCGTAGCCCAGCTGATCGGCCAGGCTGCTGGCCACCAGATTGGTGGAGGTGCCCAGCAGGGTGCCCACCCCCGCCAGGACGGTGAGGAAGGAGAGGGGCATGAGCATGCGGGCGGAGGAGACGCCGAGGCTGCGGCACCAGCGCTCCACCACCGGGATGAAGATCGCCACCACGGCGGTGTTGCTGACCACGGCGCTGAGGGGCCCGACCACCAGGGCGAGCAGCAGCAGCTGGCCGGAGAGGCCGAGGCCGGAGAAGCCGGCCAGCCAGCGCTCGATCGGGGCGAGCACGCCGGTGCGGGCCACGGCGGCGCTGATCGCGAACATCGCCACCACGGTGACGACGGCGGGGTTGCCGAAGCCGGCCAGGGCCTCGCTGGGGCTGAGCCAGCCGGCGAGCACGGCGCCGATGACCAGGCCGAGGGCGGCCAGCTCCAGGGGCAGGCGCCGCCGCGCCAGGCCGAACCCGGCGACCAGGGCCGGCAGCAGGGCAAGCCAGGGTGGGGTCATCGGGGCGGGGGTCGCGGCGGGCAGGGGCAGGAGAGGACCGGGACAGCCTGCCATAAAGAACACCGGTATCCGATCGGGTTTTCGGTGTTTAATAGCGACGCGTGCGACCCCGCCCGCCTCGCCAGACCCTCCCCTGCCACCGCCATGCCCGACGCCAACCCCCAGTCGCCCCAAGGCCTTCTGCGCCAGTTCCTGCCCGCCGGCCTGGCGCGCCTGGAGCCCAGGGCGCTGCTGCTGGTGGCCCTGGGCTGGCTGCTCTCGCCCCTGTGCTGGTGGAACGATCTGATCATCAACCTGCCGTTGGCCTGGGGGTTCGCGAAGCTGGCCCAGCTGCTGCAGCCCGGTTGGTTCGCCCCCGGCTTGGTGCTGGGTTACTGGCTGAGCAACGTGCTTGGAATCGTGCTGATGCAGAGCGGCGCCCTGGCCCTGCTGCCGGGGGCCGGCGAGGCGCCGCGGAACCGGCGCCGGGAGCTGCTGGTGGGGCTGGCCACCACCACCGCCTACACCCTGGCGGTGGTGGTCCTGGTGAAGCTGGGGGTTCTGCAGAGGCCGCTGCCGGAGCTCGGCGGCTGAGGGGGGGGGGGAGCGTCCGCTCAGTCCACCAGCACCTGCAGGGCCGGATCGAAGGGCACCTGGAACACGTAGTACACCACGCAGGAACCAAGGGCGAGCAGCACCAGGGTGGCCAGCAGCACCCAGCGATCCGGCGGGTCGTAGGTGTCGTCTTCGATGTCGTTGCGCACGCCGAAGTAGTGGAAGGCGGAGAGCACCACCATCAGCAGGCCCACCAGGGTGAAGGCAAGCCCCAGCCGCCAGCCGTTGCCGGGGGGCTGGGGGGCCAGGGGGGGGCGCAGCAGGCGGATGCGCACGATCAGGACCCCGAAGCCGAGCAGGGCGATGCCGCTGCGCATCCAGGCCAGGAAGGTGCGCTCATTGGCGAGGTGATCGCGGATGCGGTTGGGGTTGCGCATGCGGGGGGGTTGAGCGCTCAGTCGGTGGGGGCGGATTCCGGCTGGGCGTCGAG
>JBEIHT010000010.1:0-39936 GCA_040381155.1 Aphanothece sp. | reverse complement strand
TCTGCGACATCGACGGCCAGCAGGGTCTGCTCACCTATCGCGGCTATCCCCTCGAGCAGCTGGCGACCCAGAGCACCTTTCTGGAAACGGCCCATCTGCTCATCTGGGGCGAGCTGCCCACCTATTTCCAGCTGCAGGAGTTTAAAGAAGAGGTGAAGATGCACCGGCGGGTGAGCTTCCGCATCCGCGACATGATGAAGTGCTTCCCGGCCGACGGGCACCCGATGGACGCGCTGCAGGCCAGCGCCGCCTCGCTGGGGCTGTTTTATTCCCGGCGGGCGCCGAACGACCCCAAGTCGATCTATGAGGCGGTGGTGCGGCTGCTCGCCAAGATCCCCACGATGGTGGCCGCCTTCCAGCTGATCCGCAAAGGCCAGGATCCGATCCAGCCCCGCGACGACCTCGACTACGCCACCAATTTCCTCTACATGCTCACCGAGCGGGTGCCCGATCCGCTGCAGGCGCGCATCTTCGACGCCTGCCTCATCCTGCACGCCGAGCACAGCCTCAACGCCAGCACCTTCAGCGCCCGCGTCACCGCCAGCACCCTCACCGACCCCTACGCCGTGGTGGCCTCGGCGGTGGGCACCCTGGCGGGCCCCCTGCACGGCGGTGCCAATGAAGACGTGCTCGAGATGCTCGAGAAGATCGGCACGGCCGACCAGGCGGCGGCCTGGCTGGACCGGGCCATCGCCGAGAAGCAGAAGATCATGGGCTTCGGCCACCGCGAATACAAGGTCAAAGATCCCCGCGCCGTGATCCTGCAGGGCCTGGCCGAAGACCTGTTCCGCAGCCTGGGCTACGACGAGATGTACGACGTGGCCCGCGCCCTCGAGCAGGCTGCGATCGAGCGGCTCGGGCCGAAGGGGATCTATCCCAACGTCGACTTCTACTCGGGGCTCGTGTACCGCAAGCTCGGCATTCCCACCGATCTGTTCACGCCGATCTTCGCCATCGCCCGCACCGCCGGCTGGCTGGCCCACTGGCGCGAACAGCTCGGCGCCAACCGCATCTACCGGCCCACCCAGATCTACACCGGCTCCGGAGTGCGCGCCTGGCTGCCGCTCGAGAGCCGCCCCGCCAGCGTCTGATCGCCGCCCTGCCGCGGTTCGCCGGTCTTCCGCCCGCTCCGCTTATGGTGTGGCCGCCCGGGCTGAACCCCGTCCGGCCCCGAACCCGCCCATGGACAGCACCCCGATCGTGACGGCCGGCCTCGATCTCCAGACCAGCTTCGTGGAGATCCTCCAGGGTCTGGGCCTGAGCAGCGGCGCGGCCCGCCTGCTATGGTTGCCGTTGCCGATGCTCACCGTTCTAGTCGCCGCAGTGGTCGGCGTGCTGGTGAACGTCTGGCTGGAGCGCAAGATCTCCGCCGCCGTGCAACAGCGCATCGGCCCGGAGTACGCCGGGGCCCTCGGCATCCTCCAGCCCCTGGCCGATGGCCTCAAGCTGGTGTTCAAGGAGGACATCATTCCGGCCCGTGCCGACGGCCTGCTCTTCACCCTCGGCCCGGTGCTGGTGCTGGTGCCGGTGATCCTCTCCTGGCTGGTGGTGCCTTTCGGCCAGAACCTGCTGATCAGCAATGTGGGCGTGGGCATCTTTTTGTGGATTTCCCTCAGCAGCATTCAGCCGATCGGTCTGTTGATGAGTGGCTATGCCTCCAATAACAAATATTCCCTGCTTGGTGGCCTGCGGGCCGCCGCCCAATCGATCAGCTACGAGATTCCCCTCGCCCTGGCGGTGCTGGCGGTGGTGATGATGAGCAACTCGCTCAGCACCGTTGACATCGTCAATCAACAGGCGGGCGCCGGCATCCTCAGCTGGAACATCTGGCGCCAGCCGGTGGGTTTCGTGATCTTCTGGATCTGTGCCCTGGCGGAATGCGAACGGCTTCCCTTCGACCTTCCCGAGGCCGAAGAGGAACTGGTGGCCGGCTACCAAACGGAGTATTCCGGTATGAAGTTTGCCCTCTTCTACCTGGGCAGCTACATCAATCTGGTGCTTTCTGCCCTGCTGGTGGCGGTGCTTTACCTGGGGGGGTGGTCCTTCCCCGTGCCGGTGGAGTGGCTCGCCGGCTGGCTGGGCCAGTCCGTCGATGCCCCGCTGGTGCAGGTGATCACCGCCAGCGTCGGCATCGTGATGACCGTGCTCAAGGCCTATCTGCTGGTCTTCTTCGCGATCCTGCTGCGCTGGACGGTGCCGCGGGTGCGCATCGACCAGCTCCTCGATCTCGGCTGGAAGTTCCTGCTGCCCATCGCCTTGGTCAATCTGCTGGTCACCGCCGCCCTCAAGCTCGCCTTCCCGGCGGTCTTCGGCGGCTGAGCCTCCCTTCACCCCCCCATGGCGGCCACGGGCCAGCCATCATGGTCTGACCTCCTCCCTACGACTCCCTCCCCCATGTTCGGCTTCCTCAAGAAGGTCGGCGATTACAGCAAGGACGCCGTCAGCGCGGCCCAGTACCTCACCCAGGGCCTGGCCGTCACCTTCGACCACCTGCGGCGCCGGCCGATCACGGTGCAGTATCCCTACGAGAAGCTGATTCCTTCCGAGCGCTACCGGGGGCGCATCCATTACGAATTCGATAAATGCATCGCTTGCGAGGTGTGTGTGCGGGTTTGCCCGATCAACCTGCCGGTGGTGGATTGGGTGATGAATAAAGCCACCAAGAAGAAGGAGCTGCGCAATTATTCCATCGATTTCGGGGTGTGCATCTTCTGTGGCAATTGCGTGGAGTACTGCCCCACAAACTGTCTGTCGATGACCGAGGAGTACGAGCTCGCCGCCTTCGACCGCCACAGCCTCAACTACGACAACGTCGCCCTCGGCCGCCTGCCCACCAGCGTCACCACCGATCCTTCGGTGTTCCCCCTGCGCGAGCTGGCCTACCTGCCCCAGGGCGAGATCGATCCCCACGGCGTCCCCGCCACCGCGCCCCGGGCCGGCAAACTACCCGAGCAGGTGCTGGCAACCCTGCCCGCCCCCGACCAAGGACCCTCCACCTGATGACCCTCGCCTCTTCCACCCAGCAGGTCTGCTTCTTGGTGCTTGCCGCCGTCGTCGTCGGCGGGTCCCTGGGTGTGGTGCTCCTGCCCAACATCGTTTACTCCGCCTTCCTGCTCGGCGGCGTGTTCCTCGGCGTCGCCGGCCTTTATCTGTTGCTCAACGCCAGCTTCGTCGCCGCCGCCCAGGTGCTGGTGTACGTCGGCGCCGTGAACGTGCTGATCCTCTTCGCGATCATGCTTGTCAACAAGCGCGAGGCGATGGCCGAGATCCCGGGTCTGGCCCTGCGTCGCCTCCTCTCCGGCCTGGTCTGCGGCGGTCTGTTCGCCCTGCTGCTGCGGGTGGCCTTCACCACCCGCTGGGCCCTGCCCGGTCCGCTGCCGGTGGGTGAGGAAGCCACCATCCGCATCGGCGAACACCTGTTCAGTGATTACCTGCTGCCCTTCGAACTCGCGTCGGTGCTCCTGCTGATGGCCATGATCGGCGCCATCGTGCTCGCCCGCCGCGATGTGTTCAGCAGCGATGTGATCACCGGCGAACCCGCCGATCAGGGGCTGATTGAGAAGTCGCGCACGCCACTGCTGCTCGAGAAGCCCGCCCCCACCCCGTCCCTCCAGGAGACCGCCCCGTGAGCCCCGACGCCGCCATCCCACTGCAGGCCTTCCTCTCCGTGGCCGCCCTGCTCTTCTGCACCGGGGTCTGGGGCCTGATCAACAGCCGCAACGCCGTGCGCGTGCTGATGAGCATCGAGCTGATGCTCAACGGCGTGAACATCAACCTGATGGCCTTCTCCAGCTACCTCGATGGCCAGCTGATCCGGGGCCAGGTGTTCACGATCTTTGTGATCACCGTCGCCGCTGCTGAGGCCGCCGTCGGCCTGGCGATCCTGCTCTCCCTGTATCGAAATCGCGAAACGGTCGACATGGAGCGGTTCAACCTGCTGCGTTGGTAGCCAGGCTGGGGACGCTTCCAGAGCCCCGGCATGCGTCTTGAGACCATCTGGCTGATCGTGCGCAGCGGCAGCCAGGCCGCCGCCAGCCAGGCCCGCCGCTGCGCCGGCGAGCTGCGTCAGCAGGGCATCGGGGTGGTCACGGCCATCAGCGGCGCCAGCAGCAATCCCTTTCCTGGCCTGCTGGCCACCGAGCCAGGTCCACCTGACCTCGCGATCGTGCTCGGCGGGGATGGCACCGTGCTCGGCGCCGCCCGCCACCTTGCCCCCCACCGGGTGCCGATCCTCAGCTTCAACGTTGGCGGGCATCTGGGATTTCTCACCCATGAGCCCCGTCAGTTGCGCCCGGAGAAAAGCGATTCCGGCGGCAGCCTGTGGGAGCGGCTGCGCGCCGACCGCTTCGCCCTGGAGCAGCGCATGATGCTGCAGGCCCGCATCGGTCGGGCCGATGGGGTGAGTGAGGAGGCTGGGGAGCCCCATCGGGCCCTCAACGACTTCTACTTCCGTCCCTGCCATGACGAGATCTCCCCCACCTGCCTGCTGGAGATCGAGATCGACGGCGAAGTGGTGGACCAGGTGCGCGGCGATGGCTTGATCGTCGCCACCCCCACCGGCTCCACCGGCTACGCCCTGGCGGCGGGCGGCCCGATCCTCCACCCCGGCCTGGAGGGCATCGTGATCACACCGATCTGCCCGATCAGCATCTCCAGCCGCACGATCGTGGTGCCGCCCCGCGCCCGGATCAGTGTCTGGCCGCTGGGGGAGTCGATCCGGCGGGTGCGTCTCTGGAAGGACGGCGCCCATGCCACGGTGCTGGACCCCGGCGACCGCTGCACCCTCGAGCGCTCCAGCGATCCTGCCCTGTTCGTGCTGCTGGAGCACAGCCCCTCCTACTACCGGACCATCAGCCGCAAGCTCCACTGGGCCAGCGATCTGGTGGCGGCCGAACCCTCGTGCAACTGAACCCCATGGCCCTGGAGATCGAACGTCGCTTCCTGGTGGCCGGCCAGGACTGGCGCCCCCTGGTGCGTTGGCAGGCCAGGCTGCGCCAGGGCTACCTCGCCAGCGGCGGCGACGGACTCACCGTGCGGGTGCGGCTCAGCGAGGCCGAGGCCTGGCTCACCCTCAAGGCGATTCCCCCCGGCGGCAGCGATGCCCTGACGCGGCTGGAGTTTGAGTATGGAATCCCCCTCGCTGACGGCGAGGCCCTGCTGGCCCTCACCCAGTGGCAACTGGTCAAGTGCCGCTATGGCCTCGAGCTGCCCGGTGGCGCCTGGGTGCTGGATGTGTTCGAGGGGGCCAATGCGCCCCTGGTGGTGGCGGAGGTGGAGCTCGCCGCCGTGGATCAACCCCTGGTGGTGCCCCGCTGGTGTGTGCGCGAGCTCAGCGGCCGGCACGACCTGAGCAATGCTGCCCTGGCGGCGCGGCCGCTGGCCTCCTGGAGCGAGGCGGAGCGCCAGGCCCTGCTGGCGGGGCTTCCTGAGGAGGCGGAGCCTGCCGGCTGAGGCGATCGCTCAGGGTCGGGGTCGGGTTTCGCCGCTGCCACTGCCCTCCAGGGAGCAGCAGTTGAAGCCGTCGCGGCAGATCTTGCCGTTGTCCATCGCCCAGTTCAGCAGCGCCACCCGGTTCTTGGCGCCGGTCTTGGTGAAGATGTTGCTGACGTGGTTGTCGACGGTGCGTTTGCTGATCGTGAGCCGCTGGGCGATCTCCTGGTTGGTCAGGCCGATCGCCACCAGCTCGATGATTTCCAGTTCCCGCTCCGAAAGCTCACCGCGGGGGTGGCCCTCCAGGCGCTCAGACCCCGTCAGACGCTCAGACATCGGGAAACCGTCCTCAGAGCTTCACTGTAGGCAGAGTCCTGCTGCATGATGGCCCCACTTAGAGAGGGGATATGGGGCTGCGAGAGACTCTCGCCAGTGGACGCTTCGCGATCACCGCTGAGGTGACCCCACCCCGCGGTGCCGATGCCTCCCGCACCCTGGCTGCGGCCGCCGAGCTCGGCCCGCTCGTGGATGCGGTGAACATCACCGATGGCAGCCGGGCGGTGATGCGGATGAGCAGCCTGGCGGTCTGCCGGCTGCTGCTGGACGTGGGTATTGAGCCGGTGCTGCAGATGACCTGCCGCGATCGCAATCTGATTGCGCTGCAGTCCGATCTGCTCGGCGCCCACGCCCTGGGCATCCGCAATGTGCTCTGCCTCACCGGTGATCCGGTGCGGGCCGGGGATCAGCCCGGCGCCAGGCCCGTCAACGAGCTGGAGTCGGTGCGGCTGCTGCAGCTTGCGGATCGCTTCAACCGCGCCGAGGATCCGGTGAAGGGCGTTCTCCCTGATGGCGGCACCGATCTCTTCCTTGGCACCGCCGCCGATCCCCAGTCCCGCAGCTGGAGCGGCCAGGTGGCCCGCTTGCGACGCAAACAGGCGGCCGGCGCCCGCTTCGTGCAGACGCAGATGGTGATGGACAGCGAGGCCCTGCGCCGATTCGTGGAGGAGCTGGCCGCCCCGCTGGGACTGCCGGTTCTGGCGGGGGTGTTTCTGCTCAAATCGGCCAAGAACGCGCGCTTCATCAATCGTGTGGTGCCGGGCGCCAATATCCCCGAATCGATCATCGAGCGCCTGGAAGGCTGTGCCGATCCGGCGGCCGAGGGCATCGCCATCGCGGCGGAACAGGTGGCCACGTACCGCACCATCGCCCAGGGGGTGCACCTGATGGCGATCAAGGCGGAGGAGCGCATCCCGGCGATCCTGGTCCAGGCGGGCGTGGAACGGCAGCCGATGACGGTGTAGCCCTTCTGGGTGGACGCCGAACCGAGGGAAGGGGAGCGGCCGGACCGTCATTCTCTTTTGCGCTTCTCTTCTGCTCGCCTCACGAACGCCTCCAGCCAGCCTGCTTCAGGCGACGCCGCAGGCGGCGGCTGAAGCCGAAGGCTCCGCCGACGCCCAGGAGGGGCAGGGGTGCTGGCACGGTGGGCGGCTCGGGGGGGTTGGTTCTAAGGCGCAGGGACGTGCTGATGCCCACATTGGTCGCGAAGCCTTGCGTCCAGGCCACCTGAACGTTGCTGGTTGTCGTGTTGGGGTCGAAGTCGATTGGTCCAAAAGGTGTGCCCTGGGAAACAATGGGGCTGGCAATTCCTGAAAGGGTATTGGTGAAGGCGAACTTGGGTGAGCCGCCATTCGATGTGTCTGAATTGCCGGAAACGCTGAGTATGTTGTAACCGGGGGTGTTTGTGGTCACCTGGAAGCCGATGCTGCCATTCCCTGTCAGGTAGGCCGAGTCTGCCTGGAAGAAGCTGTTTTGAATCAGGTAATCGTAGTTCGGCAGCAGCGACACCGAGAAGATGTCCGCGTCATCCCCGGATCCAGGGGCACGGGTGAAGTTGCTGAAGGTGAGGGCCCCGACCGAAAAGGCCGCGCAGGTGTTGGCGCTGATCGCGGCGTAGGTGCAAGTGGTGGCCTGGGCCTGGCCTGCGGCCAGGATGGAAGTGCCGGCCGTGATCGCGGCAGCGAGCCGAAGGAGGCGTTGCTGGAGGGCTGGCATGGTTACGGGAGGGGCTCCCTCGCAACGTAGCCATCGCTCCTGGAGTGGGCCGCCACGGTTCCGGTTGTCAGCAAATGCTCGTATTCCGGCCGGGCTGGCTCCGCAGCACGCGGTTCAGCTGGCTGCTTGGGTGAGGGTCAGATCGCTGCCCAGCAACTCCGCCATCGCCTTCTGCTGGGGCGAGGGGGAGAGCACATCCTGGCGACGGGCGTCGGTGATCAGCCAGTCGAGGGCAGCTTCCTGCAGATCAAAATGGTCGCCATTGCGATCGACGCAATAACGTCCGTACACCAGCTTCTCCACCAGGCGCACGCCGGGGCCGATGCGCGAATAGTCAAAGATGATGGAGTTGTCAATGGTGGCACCGGCGCAGATGTGGCAGCTCGGCCCGATCATCGCGGGCCCGATGATCGTGGCGCCGTCTTCGATCCGGCTCATGCCGCCCACATAGATCGGCCCCTGGACCGTGATGCGATCCCAGTTGGCGGCCACGTTCAGGCCCGCGTAGATCCCGGGCCGCACCTCCCGGCCCGGGATCTGCACCTGGCGCACATCGCCCTGCAGCACGCTGCGGATCGCCTGCCAGTAGTCGGGCACCTTGCCGATGTCCACCCATTCGAACTCCATCGGCAGGGCGTAGAAGGGGGCGCCCGCCTCCACCAGCCGCGGGAACAGGTCGGCGCCGATGTCGAAAGGTTCGCCGCTGGGGATGAAGTTGAGCACCTCCGGCTCGAAGATGTAAATGCCGGTGTTGATCATGTCGCTGGCGGCCTCGGCCACCGCCGGCTTCTCCTGGAAGGAGAGCACCCGGCCCTCCGCGTCGGTGACCACCACGCCGTAGCTGCTCACCTCCTCCCGCGGGACCCGGCGGGCGATCAGGCTGGCCATCGCGCCTTTCTGCTTGTGGCGCCGCACCGCTTCAGTGAGGTCAAGGTCGATCAGGGCGTCGCCGCAGAGCACCACAAAGGTGTCGTCGAAGAACGGCTGAAAATCCTGGATGCGCTTCAGTCCGCCAGCGGAGCCCAGAGCATCACCGATCAGTTCTCCATCCTCAATCCGTCCCTCGAAGCTGTAAGCAATCTCCACGCCGAAGCGTTGGCCGTCCCGGAAGTAGTTCTCGATCTCCTCGGCCAGGTGGGAGACATTGACCATGATCTCATCGAAACCGTGCTCCTTGAGCAGCTCCAGTAGAAACTCCATCACCGGCTTCTGCAGGATCGGGATCATCGGCTTGGGGGTGGTGTGCGTGATCGGTCTCACACGGGTCCCTTTGCCTGCCGCCAGGATCATCGCCTTCATCGGCGCCCACATCTGCACATCTGATCTTGCAGCCTACGCGGTTCGCTCAGGCCGCCAGGAGTGGGCGAGCCGCCCCGGAAGCTGACCCCAGCAGGGGGAGCTGGGCCGCCTCGCCTGTCTCCAGCAGCCGCCGCAGCCGCAAGGGTCCGAACAGACCGCCACTCTGCTCCAGTTCCAGCCGTCCCTGGGCGGAGAGGAACAGCAGCGCCCAGAAGACCCCCACCCGGTCGCGGTCCAGCTCCTCCCCGGCCCCGCGCCGATCCACCTCCTCGGCCCAGGCCGACACCAGATGCTCAAAGTCGTTCCAGGCCAGCGGGTCGCTCGCCTGCCAGTCCTTCAGAAAACAGCTGAGGGCGGCGGTGGTTTCCGGCAACTTTTCCCGGTGGGCCAGGGCCGCCACCTGGGCGATGGCGGCGCGGTCGCTGTAGCGCTTCGGGCGTTGGCGGCTTCGCCCCTGACCCTCCTGCTGCTCCAGCCGTTCGGCGATGTCCTCCAGCTGGCGGATCAGCTCCCCCAGCGTCACCGGCCGCTGCAGGGGTGGCGGGGCCACCGGCCGGCGCTGCAGGTGGCGCTCCGGCCGTCGCGGCAGCGCCAGGGGGAATCCAGCCTCCCCCCACTCCAGGCCATCGTCCTCCGCCGCGAAGGCGTCCTCCAGCACCGGTTCGGGCGGGAAGGTGGCCGCCTCCAGCAGCTCCGCCTTCAGCCCCACCAGCACCGAGGCCGCCAGGAAGGCTTCGCTGGTCTGGGCCAGTTCGTGCTCGTAGCTGCCGCCCATGCCCTGCAGGCCCTGGGCTTCCACCAGACGGGGCATGGGCAGGCGCTGCCGCAGCTGGTCGAGAAAGCCGTCGATCACGGCGATCACATCCACGTCCCAGGGGTCGATCTCGCCCCGCTCGGCCGCGTCCTGGAGCAGCCGGATGGCCAGCCTGGCGCCCGCTTCAGCCACTGGGGATCGATCCGCTCCGCGATCCGGAGGGGGCTCCGGTGGCCCTCAAGGTACCGGTCGCCCCCCGGCCCGGCCAGGGGTTCACTCCAGGGTCACCGAAAGCGTGTCGGCGGCGACGGTGCCCGAGCTCTCGCCGGAGGCGGGCAGCAGGCCCAGCTGGGCGTCGAGGCTGGCGCGGGTGCGCTGCAGATCATTCTCCAGATCGCGGATGCGCACCTGCTGGGCCTCCCGATCCTCCAGGCTCTGCAGCCCCTCCACCTTCTTCACCACCCCGCTCCAGACCGCGTAGATCCAGGCCGCTGTGGCCCCGATCCCGCCCACCAGCAGCAGCAGGGCCGCCAGGGGCAGGCTGAGGCTGACCCCAGGCAGGAAACGCACGGTGGTGGGGGTGGTGTTCTCCAGGGTGAACATCACCATCGCCAGGCCGAAGCTGAAGATCAGCAGGAAGTTGAGCTGCCGCATCGTCCGCGCGGGAGGGGATCAGGAGAGTAGCTGTGGAGCCACCAGCATGGGCTGCCCCGCCAGAGCCGCCACCGGCCGCCGCATCACCGCCGCCGCCGGTGGATGGTTCACCCGCGCCAGTCCTGCGGTTTCCCGGCTCACCAGCGTCTCGATCGAGGCGCGGTAGGTGTCGGTCATCAGGCGCGGGTAGAGGCCGATGCCGATGATCGGCACCAGCAGGCAGGAGATCACATAGATCTCCCGGGGTTCGGCGTCCACCAGGTGGGTGTGGGCCGCCAGCTCGGCGTTCTCCTTGCCGAAGAAGATCTCCCGCAGCATCGAAAGCAGATAGATGGGCGTGAGGATCACGCCGACGGCCGCCAGCACGCTGATCACCACCCGGAAGCTGAGGGAGTAGGCCTCACTGGTGGCGAAGCCCACGAACACCATCAGCTCCGAGACGAAGCCGCTCATCCCCGGCAGGGCCAGCGAGGCCAGGGAGCAGACGGTCCAGAGGGCAAACATCTTGCGCATCTTCTGGCCCACCCCACCCATCTCATCGAGCTGCAGGGTGTGGGTGCGGTCGTAGGTGGCGCCCACCAGGAAGAAGAGGCTGGCGCCGATCAGCCCATGGCTCACCATCTGCAGCATGGCGCCGCTGGTGGCCAGGTCGCTGAAGCTGCCGATGCCGATCAGCACGAAGCCCATGTGGCTGATCGAGCTGTAGGCGATCTTGCGCTTCAGGTTGCGCTGGGCGAAGGAGGTGAGCGCGGCGTAGATGATGTTCACCACCCCGAGCACCACGAGCAGCGGCGCGAAGCGGGCGTGGGCGTCCGGGAGGAGCTGGACGTTGAAGCGCAGCAGGGCATAGCCGCCCATCTTCAGCAGGATGCCCGCCAGCAGCATGTGAACCGGAGCGGTGGCTTCGCCGTGGGCATCCGGCAGCCAGGTGTGCAGCGGCACGATCGGCAGCTTCACCCCGAAGGCGATCAGCAGGGCGGCGTAGCAGAGCACCTGGAAGCCCACCGGGAAGCCCCGTTCCGCAAGCACGGTGTACTCAAAGCTGGGGGGGGTGCCGCCAAAGAAGCCCATCGCCAGGCCCGCCAGCAGGATGAACAGGGAGCTGCCCGCCGTGTAGAGAATGAACTTGGTGGCCGCGTACTGACGTTTCTTGCCGCCCCAGATGGCCAGCAGCAGGTAGACCGGGATCAGCTCCAGCTCCCAGGCCAGGAAGAACAGCAGCATGTCCTGCACGGCGAACACGGCGATCTGACCGCCATTCATCGCCAGCAGCAGGAAGTAGAAGAGGCGCGGCTTGAAGGTCACCGGCCAGGCCGCCAGGCAGGCCAGCGAGGTGATGAAGCTGGTGAGCAGGATCAGGGGCATCGACAGGCCGTCAGCCCCGAGGGACCAGGCCAGGCCGAGATCCGGCAGCCACTGCACCCTCTCCGCCAGCTGCAGGCCGGACACCGAGGGGTCATAGCCGTTGAGGTAGGCCGCGACCGTGATCAGGAAGGTGGTGAGCGACACGCCGAGGGCATACCAGCGCACCCCCCGTCCGTCCCCCTGATCGGGGACGAAGGGGATCAGCAGGGAGGCGGCGATCGGCAGAAGGATTGCGGCGCTCAGCCAGGGAAAAGCCAAGGTGCAGACTGGGTCCGGTTATCCGGAGTGTAGAAATCGCGGCACAGGGATCCGCGTCCCGATGGCGGTTGTCACACAACCGAGCTCAGCCCGGCGTGCCCAGCACCCCGAAGAGCGCCACCAGGGCGATCACGCCGCCGAACACGATCAGGGCATAGAACTGGGCCCGTCCGGTTTCGAAGTACTTCAGGCCCTCGCCGCTGCCGAGGGTGAGCAGGCCGGTGAGGTTGACCACCCCATCCACCACCTTCGAATCCACATCCAGCACCTGGCGGGCCAGGCGCCGGCTGCCCTTGACGAACAGCCGCTCGTTGATCGCATCGAGATACCACTTGTTGGCCAGGAAGGCATTGATCGTGGGGAAGCGGGCGGCCACCGCCTGGCCCAGGTCGAGGCGGCGCAGGGCGTAGGCGAACACCGCCAGGCTGATGCCGGCTACCGAGATCGCCACCGAGGCCCCGGCCAGGGGCAGGAACTCAGCCCAGGAGAAGTGCTCCGCCATCTCGGCGGCCTCGTGGGGGTCGAGCAGGGTGGCGAAGCGGCTGTTCCAGGGGGTGCCCAGCAGGCCGATCAGCACCGAGGGCACCGCCAGCACCACCAGGGGTGAAGCCATCTGCCAGCCGGATTCGTGCGGATGGGAGGCATGGCCATGGTCGTCGTGGCCGGCCTCCTCACCGCCTTCGCGGCCCGCGGCCGCCAGCAGTTCGGCCCGCACCGCCAGGTCGCCACCGCGGAACTCCCCCTCAAAGGTGAGGAAGTAAAGGCGGAACATGTAAAAGGCCGTCATGCCGGCCGTGACGAAGCCCATGCCCCAGAGGAAGGGGTAGCTGGCGAAGGCCTGGCCGAGGATCTCATCCTTGCTCCAGAAGCCGGCCAGGGGGGGGATGCCGGCGATCGCCACACAGCCGATCAGGAAGGTGATGGCGGTGACGGGCATCCAGCGGCGCAGGCCGCCCATCAGGCGCATGTCCTGGGCGAGGGCCGGCTCGTGGCCCACCACCTCCTCCATGGCGTGGATCACCGAACCCGAGCCCAGGAAGAGCATCGCCTTGAAGAAGGCGTGGGTCACCAGGTGGAACATGCCCGCCACCGGCGCCCCGCAGCCCATCGCCAGCATCATGTAACCCAGCTGGGACACCGTGCTGTAGGCCAGGCCCTTCTTCAGGTCCTGCTGGGTGAGGGCGATCGAGGCTCCCAGAAACAGCGTGATCGTGCCGATCACGGCGATCACGAGCTGCACCACCGGGAAGGGCTCGTACACCGGCTGCAGCCGGGCCACCAGGAACACGCCGGCCGCCACCATCGTGGCGGCATGGATCAGGGCGGAGATCGGCGTGGGGCCCTCCATCGCATCCGGCAGCCACACGTGAAGCGGGAACTGGGCCGACTTGGCCATCGGGCCCATGAACACCAGAAGACAGAGAAGAACGGCCACGCCACTGGGCAGGCCGCCGCCGGCCACGGCCTCCTGGAGCCGGGCGCCGATCTCCTCAAAGCCGAAGCTGCCGGTGGCCCAGAACAGGCCAAGGATGCCGAGCAGCAGGCCGAAATCGCCGACGCGGTTGACCACAAACGCCTTCTGGGCGGCGTTGGCGGCCCCATCACGGTCGTACCAGAAGCCCACGAGCAGGTAGGAGCACATCCCCACCAGCTCCCAGAACACGTAGATCTCCAGCAGGTTGGGGCTGATCACCAGGCCCAGCATCGAGCTGCTGAACAGGGCCAGATAGGTGAAGAAGCGCACATAGCCCTTGTCATGGGCCATGTAGCCATCGGAATACACCATCACCAGCACGGCGATGGTGGTGACCAGGGAGAGCATCACGGCCCCGAGAGCATCCACCCGGAAGCCCATCTGCAGGTTGAAGCTGCCGGCGCTGGCCCAGTCGAAGAGCACCTCCCGCGGGCCCGCCCCGGCCAGCTGTTCCGCCAGCACGGCGAAGCTCAGCACCGCGGCGGCGCCCACGCAGCTGATCAGCAGCAGCGCAACGGGTTTGCGCAGGCGATTGACCGTGCGATTGAAGGAGATCAGACCAAGGCCCGAAAGGCAAGCCCCCGCCAGGGGCAGAACCGGAATCAGCCAGGCGAGTTCGGCGGCGGAGGGCATCCTGCGGGCTCAAGGCGCCAAGAGTGTAGGCAGCCTGGCCGCGCCTTTTAGCTCAGCCAGTGGGCGAGGGCGGTGCGGGAGAAGGCGGTGGCCCCCAGGCCGATGAAGCGGTGCGCCCACCAGAAGAGGCCGACGGCGATGGCGATCCCCAGCTGGGCCGGCCGCAGGAACTCGCTCCATACCAGGGTCTGGCGGCCATCCAGCACGGCCCGGAAGGGGATCACGGAAGTGCTGGCCCTGAGCTCCTCGAAGGCGGCGCCGAAGCGGTTGCGCAGGCGCCGGTCGCCGTTCCAGATCGCAAACAGATGGTGGCCGATCAGCCCCAGGCAGGTGACCACCATGAAGCTGCTGCCGAGCCAGAGCAGGTGGGTGGCGCACCAGAGCACCTGGCCCACGGCCTGGGGATGGCGGCTCACCCGGATGATGCCGGTGGCATAGAGCCGCACCTGCGGCCGCAGCACGGCCGGGATCTCCAGCAGGTTGTAGGTGGCCGGGTAGAGGAACAGGAAACTGATCGCCGTGCCGCCCCACACCAGCGGCACGATCCAGGGCTGGTCCTGCAGGTTCCAGAGGCGCACGCCGTCGTAGCGGTGGGCCAGGAAGTAGCCGATCACCACCACCGCCGCCGGGATGCTCACGGCCGCGAACAGCAGGCGCCAGGCCCGGGCGCCGATCCGCTCCTCCCCCCACACCCGCAGGGAGGCCCCACCGCTGTGCAGCACCGCGAAACCGACCAGCAGGCCCAGCATCACCAGGCTGCTGTGGGGGGAGGAACTGGGGATCGGCAAGGGGGCCGCGGGTTCGGGATGTGACAGGGGCAGTCTGCCCAACGGTTCAGCCCCCTAGAGTTCCGGCTGACGTGACAGTCCGGCCGGCGGCCCCAGCACCGGCACCCGCCTTCTCACTCCGGAACTCCATGGCGGATCTGCCCTTCACCCTCGATCAACTGCGCATCCTGCGGGCCATCGCCAGCGAGGGCAGCTTCAAGAAAGCCGCCGACAGCCTCTACGTCACCCAGCCGGCCGTCAGCCTGCAGATCCAGAACCTCGAGAAGCAGCTCGACGTCTCCCTGTTCGATCGCGGCGGCCGCAAGGCCCAGCTCACCGAGGCTGGCCATCTGCTTCTGAGCTACTGCGACCGCATCCTCAGCCAATGTCAGGAGGCCTGCCGCGCCCTCGACGACCTCCACAACCTCAAGGGGGGATCCCTGGTGGTTGGGGCCAGCCAGACGACGGGCACCTACCTGATGCCGCGGATGATCGGCCTGTTCCGGCAGAAGTACCCCGATGTGGCCGTGCAGCTCCAGGTGCACAGCACCCGGCGCACCGGCTGGAGCGTGGCCAATGGCCAGGTGGATCTGGCGATCATCGGTGGCGAGCTGCCCGGCGATCTGAACGACCTGCTCCAGGTGGTGCCCTACGCCAGCGATGAGCTGGCCCTGGTGCTGCCTCCCAAGCATCCCCTGGCCAGGCTGCCGGAGCTCACCAAGGAAGACCTTTATCGCCTGGGATTCGTCTGCCTCGATGCCCAGTCCACCACCCGCAAGATGGTGGACCAGCTGCTGAGCCGCTCCAAGCTGGAGGTGCAGCGCCTCAAGGTGGAGATGGAGCTCAACTCCTTCGAGGCGATCAAGAACGCCGTGCAATCCGGGTTGGGGGCCGCCTTTCTGCCGGTGGTGTCGATCGAGCGGGAACTGGCCGCCGGCACGCTGCACCGCCCCCAGGTGGCCGACCTGCTGGTGCGCCGCCAGTTGAAGCTGATCACCCACCCGGCCCGCTACTGCTCCCGGGCGGCTGAGGCGTTCCGGCGGGAGGTGCTGCCTGTTTTCGCCAGCCCCGACAGTCCCCTGCGCCAGGCCCAGGGCCAGCCCGCAGTGGCGGCTGCGGGCTGAGGGCGCGGGCTCAGAACTGGCCCGCTTCCGGGGTCACGCCCGCGGCGTCATCGGCGGTGCCGCGGGTGACGAACTGGTTCTCGCGGATGTCGGTTTGATAGACGCAGCGCACGATCGGTTTGTCGCGGACCGAGCCGATGTAGGCGAAGGTGTTCATGCGCTGCTTGCACTCGCGCATCTGCTCGGCGGTGATCGCGCCCTCCTTCTGCAGCACGCTCCAGTTCTCGCGGCGAATCACGCAGCCCGGGCGCAGGGCTGGCTGGGTGACGAAGCTGGAGCTGGGGTTCATCGTGGTGTAGATCTCCACGTCTGTCACGAAGGCGCTGGCCCCCCACTGACGGCAGAACTCCGGGTCGGCCACCGCCATGTCGAGTTGCTGGCTGCTGGCGATGTTGCCCTGATCGCCGCGGGTGGTGCTGGTGACGGCGCTGCCGATGCCGATGCCCACCACCAGGACCCCGGCCAGGACAGCCAGGGTGGCCGTATTGAGGCTCAGGCCCCCGGGACCCTGACCGCCGCCGCCGGAACCGCCGGTCGGCCCGGGGGGGCGGCCCCCACCGCCGAAGCGTGACGGACGGCCCTCGCGGGGATCGTCCCAGTTCTCGGAGCGGTTGCGGTAGTCGCGGGGGTCGGGGCGACGGCGATCGTCCCGGGGGGTGGAGCGGCCCGCGGGGCTGTCCCAGCGGTCCGGGCGCGATCGGCTCACAGGTTTTCGGGGGTGCGGGGCAGGCCCATGGAGTAGTTGAGCACCCGACAGTCCGGGTTGTAACGGATCTCGCCGGCCTGCAGCAGCGCCCGGATCACCCCTTCCAGTTCCGAGCCGATGCGACGCAGGGTGTAGTCGTTCAGGTCAGCGCCGGCGTGGGCGGCCACCTGGTCGCGGAAGCTGGCGCGCAGTTTGTCCAGGGCCGGTTCGTCCCAGAGGAACTCGTTGTCCGGATCGATGTCGAGGGTGAGCTGGCTGGCGTCCGGCACCAGGTCGCCGTCCTCGACGCGGGCGGTGAACAGGCGGATATGCCGGGTGGTGGACTTGAGCAGGGAGTCGGCCATGGCTGGGACGGACCCGCAGTGGGCGTGCTGGTGACTCTAGGGAGATCAGGGCCGTCCAGCCGGGCGCTGCTGCCGGCCAGCCAGCCGGTGCCGTGGGCCCGATAAGGTTGCAGCCTGTTTCCTTGGCCTTGGATGCGCGTTGCCATCGTCGGTGCCGGTCTCGCCGGCCTCGCCTGTGCCAAGTATCTGGTGGACGCCGGTCACACCCCCCTGGTGCTCGAGGCCCGCGACGTGCTCGGCGGCAAGGTGGCCGCCTGGCAGGACGAGGAGGGCGACTGGTACGAAACCGGCCTGCACATCTTCTTCGGCGCCTATCGCAACATGCGCCAGCTGTTTGCGGAGCTGGGCATCGAAGATCGACTGCAGTGGAAATCCCACGCGATGATCTTCAACCAGAAGCAGACACCCGGCACCTACAGCCGCTTCGATTTTCCAGACATACCAGCACCTTTCAATGGTGTGGCCGCGATCCTGGGCAACAACGACATGCTCAGCTGGCCCGAGAAGATCTCCTTCGGTCTCGGCCTGGTGCCGGCGATGTTGCGCGGCCAGAGCTATGTGGAGCACTGCGATCAGTATTCCTGGACCGAATGGTTGCGCCTGCACAACATTCCGGAGCGGGTAAACGATGAGGTGTTTATCGCCATGAGCAAGGCGCTGAACTTCATTGATCCCGATGAGATCTCCAGCACCGTTGTGCTCACCGCCCTCAATCGCTTCCTGCAGGAGAGTGACGGCTCGCGCATGGCCTTCCTGGACGGCAACCCTCCCCAGCGCCTGTGCCAGCCGATCGTGGACTACATCAGCGCCCGCGGCGGTGAAGTGCAGCTCAACGCGCCCCTGCGGGAGATCCGCACCAACCCCGACGGCAGCGTCGCCGGCCTGCGCATCGGTGGCATCCGCGGACAGGAGGGCCGGGAGGTGGTGGCGGATGCCTATGTGAGCGCCATGCCGGTGGACCCGCTCAAGCTGCTGTTGCCGGAGGCCTGGCGCGAACTTCCCTACTTCCAGAAGCTCGACGGCCTCAACGGAGTGCCGGTGATCAACATCCACCTCTGGTTTGACCGCAAGCTCACCGATATCGATCACCTGCTGTTCAGCCGCAGCGATCTGCTCAGCGTCTATGCCGACATGAGCAACACCTGCCGCGAATATGCCGACCCCGATCGCTCGATGCTGGAGCTGGTTTTCGCGCCGGCGAAGGACTGGATCGGCCGCCCGGATGAGGAGATCGTGGCCGCCACGCTGGAGGAGCTCAAACGGCTCTTTCCCCAGCATTTTGACGGCCCCGAACCGGCGCGGCTGCGCAAGTCGGTGGTCGTCAAGACGCCGCTCTCGGTCTACAAGACCGTGCCGGGTTGCCAGGTGTTGCGGCCTGATCAGGCCTCGCCGATCGCCAACTTCTTCCTGGCGGGTGACTACACCATGCAGCGCTACCTGGCGTCGATGGAGGGGGCGGTGCTCAGTGGCAAGCTCTGCGCCCAGGCCATCGCCCGCTCGCCGCTGGCCGCCGCGGCGCCAGCGGTGGCCCTCGCCGTCTGAAGCCAGTGCGCACCGCGGCCCCCGCCACCAGTACCGGTCTGCCGAGCCTCGAGCAGGCCTACGAAGATTGCCGGCGTGAAACCGCCACCTGGGCGAAGACCTTCTACCTGGGCACGTTGTTGATGCCACCCGCCAAGCGGCGGGCGATCTGGGCCATCTACGTGTGGTGTCGCCGCACCGATGAACTGATGGACAGTCCAGAGGCCCAGGGGCGCCCCACCCTGGAGCTGGCCAGTCGGCTCGACAGCTGGGAGCGGCGCACCCGCGACCTGTTCGCCGGCACCATCCGCGATGGACTCGATCTGGCGATGCGTCACACGCTCGATCACTATCCCCAACCCATCCAGCCCTATCTGGACATGATCGAGGGGATGCGCATGGACCTCTCCACCCACCGCTATCGCAGCTTCCGGGAGCTGGAGCTCTACTGCTATCGCGTCGCCGGCACGGTGGGTCTGATGACCCAGGAGGTGATGGGCCTCGATCCCGCCTACACCTCCGCCCCCTGGAGCGAGCGGCCCGACACCTCGGAAGCGGCGGTGGCCCTGGGCATCGCCAACCAGCTCACCAACATCCTGCGCGATGTGGGCGAGGACCGGGGCCGGGGTCGCATCTATCTCCCCCAGGATGAGATTGCCGGCTTCGGCTACTCGGAGGCCGAGCTGCTTGAGGGTGTGGTCAATGACAACTGGCGGGCGCTGATGCGCTTCCAGGTGGCCCGCGCCCGCGACTGGTTCGCCCGTTCCGAGGCCGGCGTGCGCTGGCTGGCCCCCGATGCCCGCTGGCCGGTGTGGGCCTCCCTGCGCCTTTACCGCGGCATTCTCGATGTGATTGAGCAGCTCGATTACGACGTCTTCAACCACCGGGCCTTCGTGCCCACCGCGGGTAAGTTCCTGGATCTGCCCCGCTCCTTCGTGATCGCCCAGGCCCGCTGACGGCTTCAGCCGTTTGTCGCGCCCCGCTGGAGGAGGCAGGCCCGCTTCAACGGGGAGCACCATCCTGGTGCACCAACCATTCCAGCAGGATCGGGTTCACCCGCTCCGGTGCCTCATCGTGGGGGCAGTGGCCCAGGCCATCCAGCACCCGTAACTCGCGCACGCAGGGATAGGTGGCGGCCCACCGCCTGGCCTCGGCCGGGGCTTCCCAGGGATCGAGCCCGCCCCAGACCATGCGCACCGGCAGGTGCAGCTCCCCCAGAAGATCCGGGGCCAGATGGTCCCGGAACAGATTGACGAAGCCGCGGAAGCTCTCCACCGCCCCCGGGTCGGTGGCGGGGCGATGGAGCAGGCCCACGAGCTGATCGTCGACGTTGGCGCTGCTCGGGTAGGCGATCCGCAGCACCCGGCGGATGAAGGCCGGCCGCGCCAGCACCGTGAACAGGGCCGCCAGCAACCAGCGCTGCCGCACCAGCTGTTTCACCACCGGCCGTCCGGCCTGCTCCCAGATCGGCAGCTCGGCAATCCGCTTCTCGTCCAGGGTGCGCTGGGCGCAGTCGATCAGCACCACCTGGGCGGCGGGCCGGCCGTGCTGCTCCAGAAGGCGCGCGGCATTGAGGGCGACGAGGCCGCCGATCGAATTCCCCACCAGATGCAGGGGACGCTCCGGCGGCAGCCGCTCGCTGACGAAATCGCGCACCTGCTCCGCCCACAGGTCGAAGCAGTACCGCACCGAATCCGCCGTCTCCGGCTCCCCGTCAAGGCGGGAGCGGGGTTTGTCGCTGGCGCCGAAGCCCAGAAGATCGAGGGCGAACACCTCAACCTGCTGGGCCAGGGCGGGCAGGTTGTGGCGCCAGTGTCCGATGCTGGCCCCGAAGCCATGGATCAACACCACGGCCTCGGGGGACTCGGGTGACCCCCGGCGGATCCAGGCAATGCGATGGCCCCGCCAGAGCCAGATCTCTGGCTCCGGCAGGGCCACGGCGGGAGGGCTCACGGGGTGCGGGTCAGACGCCGACCTTCTGGTTGGCCAGCAGGGCCTTCAGTTTGGCCAGTTCGCCGCCCCAGCGGGGATCGGGAGCCTCGCTGTCGACGTTATCGGCGTGCACCACCTTGTCGACGGGGCGGCGGCTGGCGGCGGGCGCGGGGCTGCCGCGACGCTCGCCGGGGCCGGCCGGGCCCTTGCTGTCGCGGCGCTCGGAGATCTCGATGCGCAGGCTGTTGCCGCCGAACTCGCGGCCGTTCAACTGCTCGATCACCGCCTCGGCGGTCTTGCGATCGTCGACGTTGGCAAAACCGAAGCCGCGGCAGCCGCCGGTTTCACGGTCGTTCACCGCCTTGAAGCGCACACCCTCCCCCACGGAGGCAAACAGGGCTTCGAGCTCCTGGGCATCAAAGGACCTCGGCAGGTTGCCGACATACAGACGAATACTCATGGGGGAGAGAGAACAGAAGGAAAGCTTTGGCTGGCGGTGCAATCACGCCTTTGCATCCAGAAGTTAATCACGCCGGCCCCCCCTCGCACGCCAGCCACCGCCGGGCGCTGCCCAGAACCTGCTCCCGTTCCACCTCCGTCAGGCTCCGTCCGATCTGCCCGCGGGGAAGGCGGCCGAAGGCCCGCTCCCGGGTCAGGGCGTCCAGCAGGCGGCCGAGGGTCGGGCCGGCCCCAATCCCCAGCTCCCGCTGCAACTGGCGTCCATCCAGGGGGGGATGGGGATGGAAGAGGGGATCCTCGGGATCTCGCCAACGCGCCAGGGCCGCCCGGGCCGCGGCTGGCTCCAGGTGGAGCAGCAGGGCCGGCAGATCGGCCTCCAGGTCGCGCTGCAGGGCCAAGCGTTCCCCTTCCGACAGGGCCTCGAGGCCGCTGCCGGGGTGCTCGGCCAGCTCCCCTCGCCAACGCCGCAGCAAGCGGCAGCGCTGCTGCAGGCGCCGGCTGGCCAAGAGCCGCCCAAGCCCCTCGCCCGCCAGCACCGCCGCCAGGCAAGCCAGGGGCAGCGCGTTGGCCTCCTCCTCGGCCGTGAGCCCCCGCTCCCGGGCCCGCTCCGGGGTGAGGGCGCCCAGCAGCGGCGTCGCCACCGCCGCCTCCACCCCGCCCCAGGACTGCAGCAGGCCGGCCGTGAGGCTGGCGGCCAGCCAGGCCGCCCCGCCCGGCGCCGCCGCCACCCGTTCCAGCTCCGCCAGCACCCGCTCCCCGGCCACCTCCGCCAGCCGCCGGTGGTGCCGCCGGATCCACGACCAGGTGGGGGGATCGATCGCGAAATCGAGCTCGGCCGCCAGCCGCACCCCCCGCAGCAGCCGCAGGGGATCCTCCAGCAGGTTGGCCTCGCGGATGGCCACCAGCCGGCGGGCTGCCAGGTCCGCCTGGCCGCCGTGGGGATCCACCAGCTCTGCGGACGGGCTGCCGGAGCTCGGCAGCGGCAGGGCCATGGCATTGATGGTGAAGTCCCGCCGGCCCAGGTCGGTCGCCAGGTCGTCGCCCACCCGGCGCGCCAGATCGATCGTCCAGCCCTGCAGCACCAACCGGGCGATCGAGCGCTCCGGATCCAGCGCCACGAAGCTGCCCCCCAGCCGGCGGGCCAGGGAGCGGCTGAGCGCCAGGGCGTCCTCCGGCACCACCAGATCCAGATCGGGGCGCTCCGCCAGCCGTCCCAGCAGCGCGTCGCGCACCGCTCCCCCCACCAGCGCCGTCCCCGGGGGCAGGGCGGCGGGGGGCAACGGCCAGCGCTCCGGCGCCAGGGCACGCCACAGGCGGGCGACGGGGGCTGGACCAGCGGCCAGAAGGGGGGGCGCTCCAGGGTCCTGCGGCATGTGCATCTGCGTGGACTGCCACTGGGTCGACCGCTGCCAGGCCTATCACACGGTTGAGCGGCAGCACGGTGTTCCCCATCTGGCCGCCTCCCCCGATGTCCGTCCCCGTCAGCCGGTGATCCACGTGCAGCTACGCCCCTTGCCCGGTGGTCAGGTGGGGGCCGAGTGGGATGTGCGCGCCTGCAGCGATTTCCGCTCCGACCCCGGCCGCTGGCAACGGTTGCGCCCCGGTGAGCTGCTGCCGCCATGAGCGAAGCGCCCGTTGGCGACCCTCCGCAGGGTTGGCTGCTCGCCCTGCACAGCTCCAGCGAGGTGCTGGGGGTGGGTCTGCAGCGGCTTGGCGCCCCCGAGCCGGAGCGGCTGGCGGCGTTTCCCCTCGGTCGGGATCTCTCCCAGCGCCTGTTCGCCTGTGTCGAGACGGTGTTGCCCGCCGCCGCGTGGCCCGATCTGGCCCGCCTGGCGGTGGCCACCGGCCCCGGCGGCTTCACCGGCACGCGCCTGACCGTGGGCCTGGCCCGCACCCTGGCCCAGCAGCTGGCGCTGCCCCTGGATGGGGTGAGCAGCTTCCGGCTGGTGGCCCGTCGGCTCTGGCAGCGGGGGGAGGGCCCAGCGGCGGGTCCCTGCTGGCTGGTGCAGGAGCTGCCCCGCCGCGGATTGGTGGCCGGTCTCTACGCGCTGGACCCGGCGGTGCCGGGCGGCATCGTCGAGCGGCGAGCGCCCCGGCTTTACACCGATGCCGCGGTGCTTGCCGACCATCCCCAGGCCGCCGCCACGGCGCTGCTGCCCGAGGACGTGGGCCAGCTGCTGGCGGTGGCCCAGGCGAGCGCGGCCCTGGCGCCCCAGGCTCCCTGGCAGCCGGTGCTTCCCCTCTATCCCACCAGCCCGGTGGGGGAGGTGGAATGAGAACGAAGGCCCCCCGCCGCTCCCGCCCGGTCGCCCGCCGCCCGGCCACCCGCCCGCCGGTCCGCCCGCGGCCTCGCCGCCGTCCGTCGCCCTGGCCGCGGCGCCTGCTGGTGCTTGCTCTGGCGGGGGCTCTGCTGTGGCTGTCACGGGGGTTGTGGTGGCCCGATCCGCCGCCGCCCCAGGTGATCCTGGTGCTTGGGGGCGACAGGGATCGCGAGATCCGGGCGGCCGAGCTGGCCCGCTCCCGCGGCCTGCCCGTGGTGGTGAGCAGCGGCACCAATCCCGAATACGCCCACTGGTTGTTCGAGCAGCGGGCCGGGCTGCCCTCCCACCAGGTGCGCCTCGACTATCGGGCCCACGACACCCTCTCCAACTTCACCTCCCTGGTGGACGATCTGCGCGGCGCCCGCATCCGCCATGCCCTGCTGGTGACCAGCAGCGACCACATGCCCCGCGCCCTGCTGGTGGGACGGATCGTGGCGGGCAGCCGCGGCATCCACCTCACCCCGGTGGCGGTGCCCTGTGGCTCGCTGTGCGAGCCCGAGGGCCGTCGTCTCGTGTGGGGCGATGGGGCCAGGGCCGCCCTCTGGGTGCTCAGCGGCCGCGACGTCAGGAGCTGGGTGGAAGGGCGGCTCGGGTCCTGGCTGCCGCCAGTCGGGAGGGGCGGATGAGTCCCTGGTCGAGCAGGGCGTTGATTTGATCCTGGGCCTGGCGGGTCACCCGCTCGAGCTCCTCGCGGCTGCGGGAGGTCGGCGGCGGGATCGGCGTGCCGATGCGCACGTGCACCGGCACCAGCCGCAGTCCTGCTCCGTGGGGGCCCAGGGCCCGGTGGCTGTTGACGATCGCCACCGGCAGCAGCGGCACTCCGGCGCGGGCCGCCAGCAGGGCGGCCCCCAGGTGGGGCTCATTGACGCGACCGTCGGCCTGGCGCGTGCCGTCCAGGAAGACGCCGGTGGCCCAGCCATGGGCGAGCCGCTCGCCGGCCGTACGGATCGCCTCCCGGTCGCCGGCGCCACGGCTCACCGGATAGGCGCCGCAGGCCCGGATCAGCGCTCCGAGCAGCGGCACCCGGAACAGCTCGGCCTTGGCCATGAATGCCACCGGTCGCCCCAGGGCGTGGCCCACCAGGGGGGGGTCGAGGTACGAGCCGTGGTTGGCGACCACCACCAGCGCCCCTTCCATCGGCACGTTGGCGCCGCCGCCGGTGCGGCCACGGAACAGCAGCCGGTAGAGCGGCAGCACCACCAGCCAGCTGATCAGCCGGTAGGTGAGGTTCGGCCGGGGTGAGCGCAGCAGGACTGGTGGCTCGGTCACAGGCCGAGGTCGGCGGCAGCCGCGATCTGGGCGGTGGACACGCCGGGGCAGCCCCGTTTGATCAGGCCGCTGAGCACGCTGCCCGGGCCGATCTCCACCGCGGTCTCGACGCCCTCCTGGGCCAGCTGGGCCATCGTTTCGCGCCAGCGCACGCCACGGGTCATCTGGTGGCGCAGACGGGCCTTGAGGGTCTCGCCTCCACGCTCGGGGGTGGGGTCGGTGTTGCTCAGCACCGGGATGGTCGCATCGGCGAAGGGCACCTGCTCCAGATCGGCGGCAAAGGCGGCCGCCGCCTCGGCCATGAAAGGCGAATGGAAGGCTCCGGAGACGGCCAGGGGAACGGCGCGCTTGCAGCTGAGCGCGGCGCTGACGGCCGCCACCGCCTCGGGAGTGCCGGAGAGCACCACCTGGGCCTCGCTGTTGTCGTTGGCGATCACCACCCCGTCCCGCTCCGCCACCAGCTGGTCCAGTTGGGCCCGATCGAAGCCCATCACCGCGGTCATGGCCCCGCCGCCGGCCGCGGCCATCAGCTCGCTGCGCCGCCGCATCAGCCGCAGGCCGGTGTCCGCGTCGAAGACCCCCGCGGCGTAGAGGGCCACCAGCTCACCGGCGCTGTGGCCGGCCACCAGCTGGGCGGTGCGGCCCTGCTGGCGCAGGGCATCCACCAGCAGGCTTTCGATCACGAACAGCGCCGGCTGGGTGTTGCGGGTGTCGTTGAGGTCCGCCAGCTCACCGGTGGCTTCGCCGCTGCAGATCGCCAGCAGATCCCGATCGAGCAGTTCGGAGGCTCGCACGAAGCGTTCGCCGGCCCCGGGCAGAGCCAGCACCGCCTCGGCCATGCCGCACTTCTGGGAACCCTGTCCCGGAAACACCCAGGCGACGGCCATGCAGTAACCACCGGATCAAGCTGGAGATTACGGCCTGGCCCTCTCAGCCCCGGGGACCGCTCCAGCGGAGCAGGGCACCGCCCCAGCTGAGGCCGGCGCCGAAGCCGCTGGTGGCGATCAGGTGACCGGGGCGCACGCGGCCATCCCGCACCGCCTCGTCCAGCATCAGCGGGATGGTGGCCGCCGAGGTGTTGCCGTAGGAGGCCAGGTTGCTGAGCACGCGCGCCTGGGGAACGGCGAAGCGTTCGGCGACCGCGTCGAGGATGCGCTGATTGGCCTGGTGCAGCAGCAGCCAGTCGATGTGCTCGGCCGTGATGCCGGTATCGGCCAGCAGTTGGCTGAGGACGGCGGGCACCTCGCGCACGGCGAATTTGTAGACCTCCTGGCCGTTCATGTGAATCGGCGCGAACCCCCCCACCTGGGCGGAGATCCCCTCCAGAAGGGGCCGCTGGGTGTCGATCTGGGCCAGCGTCAGGCAGTCGTTGCGGCTGCCGTCGGAGCGCATGCGGAAGGCCAGCATCCCGTCCTCCCCGGGGGGAGCCGCCTCGATCGCCACCGCTCCGGCGCCGTCGCCGAAGAGCACGCAGGTGCTGCGGTCGTCCCAGTCCAGCCAGCGGCTGAGCTGGTCGGCGCCGATCACCAGCGCCCTGCGGGCGGTGCCGGCCCGCAGGTACTGGGTGGCGGTGATCAGGGCGAAAAGGAAGCCGCTGCAGGCGGCGGTGAGATCGAAGGCCACGGCCTGGTGGGCGCCCAGCGAGGCCTGCACCCGCGGCGCGCTGCCGAACAGGTCGTCGGGGCTGGAGGTGGCCAGCAGGATCAGATCGACGCTGTCGGGCTCCCAGCCGGCGTAGGCCAGGGCGGCGGCGGCGGCGCCGCTGGCCAGGCTGGTGATGGTCTCGCCGGGTCCGGCGATGCGGCGGGCGCCGATGCCGGTGCGGCTGCGGATCCAGTCATCGCTGGTGTCCACCCGCTCGCTGAGGCGTTGATTGATGACGCTCGCGGCCGGGAGAGCACTGCCGCATCCCACCAGGGCGATGCCGGGGTTCGCCGTTCCTGCGCCAAGCGACACCGAGGTTCCGCCCGAGGTGGGCTCAGTCAACCACAGCCGCCCCAAGGGCGTGCAGATCCTCCATCACCCCGTGGCTGGCGGCGGAGTGGGCCAGCCGCAGGGCGCTGAGCACGGAGAGGGCCTTGCTGCTGCCGTGGCCGATCACACAGATGCCATCGACCCCCAGCAGCAGGGCGCCGCCGTGTTCCGCGTGATCGAGGCGTTTCTTGATCCGCACCAGGTTGCTGCGCAGGAAAGCGGATCCCACCTTGCCGCGTCGGCCCCGCGGCAGCTCGGCCCGCAGCACGTCGAGCAGCACGCCGCCCACCGATTCCAGGAACTTCAGCAGCACGTTGCCGGTGTAACCGTCGCAGACGACCACGTCAAACGCACCGGAGAGGATGTCGCGGCCTTCGCAGTTGCCCGCGAAGAGCAGCCGTTTCTCCGCCGCCAGCAGGGGGTAGGCGCGCAGGCAGAGGTCGTTGCCCTTGCATTCCTCCTCGCCGATGTTCACCAGGCCGACACGGGGTTGGCGCACCTGCAGCCCATCGCGGCTGTAGATGCTGCCCAGCAGGGCGAACTGCAGCAGCCACTCCGGTTTGCAGTCCATGTTGGCGCCGACATCGAGCACCAGCACCTGCTGCTCCGGATCCCGGGTGGGGAAGAGGGCACCGATCGCCGGGCGGTCGATGCCCTTCAGGCGGCCGAGCCGGAAGATCGCCGAGGCCATCACGGCGCCGGAGTTGCCGGCCGAGTACACGGCCATGGCCTCGCCCCGTTTCACCAGGTCCATGGCCAGGTTGATGCTGGCATCCCGCTTGCGCCGCACCACCGTCGCCTCGTCGTCCATGCCGACGGAGGGGCCGCTCGGCACCAGCTGGATCAGGCCGCGGTCCACGGCTTCCTCCAGCTCGGCCTGCAATCCCATCTCCGCCACGGCCCGGCGCAGCCGCTCCGGTTCGCTGACGAAGCGCACCCGCAGCGGCAGGAGCTCCACCGCCCGCAGGCAGCCCTCCAGGATCGGCCCGGGGGCATGATCCCCGCCCATGCCGTCGACGGCCACCCAGAGGCGTTGGCGGTCGTCGATCGGGGCGGCCTCACCCGGTCCGCCCGGGCCCTGTTGCAGGCGGCGGAGCGGGTCGAACACCAGGGGCTGCAGCACCGATCCGGCCACCGACGCGGCCCCGGTGGCCGTGGAGGTGGCGGTGCCGACCAGGCTCGTCACCGCCGCGTTGCGGCGGTACCAGACGACCAGGCGTCGGATCGGCCGGCTCGGCTTGGTGCGGTTGACGACGCGACGCGGGGGGCGGCGGGCGGAATCAGGCTCCTTCGGAGGCAACGGGTTCAACGATGCGCTGGAACAGATAACCGGTTCCCCGGGCCGTGAGGATCAGCTCGGGATTGGCAGGATCATCCTCCAGTTTGGATCGCAGCCGGGAGATGTGAACATCAACGACGCGGGTGTCCACGTGACGCTCGGGGGTGTAGCCCCAGACCTCCTTGAGGATCTCCCCGCGGCTGAAGGGTTCGCCCGAGCGGCTCACCAGCAGTTCCAGCAGGCTGAACTCCATGCCGGTCAGCCGGATCCGCTCCTCGCTCCGGTAGACCTGACGCTTGTTGGTGTCGATGCGCAGGTCGTTCACCTGGATCACCCCGGAGTTGGGGATGCCGGCCACATGCTCCTTTTCCACCCGCCGCAGCACGCAGCGGATGCGGGCCTCCAGCTCCTTGGGGCTGAAGGGCTTGACGACGTAGTCGTCCGCCCCCAGCTCAAGGCCGGTGATCCGGTCGGCCACGTCGCCGAGGGCGGTGAGCATGACAATCGGCACGTCCGACTCCCGGCGCAGCTCCTGGCAGACGCCGTAGCCGTCGAGTTTCGGCATCATCACGTCCAGGACCACCAGATCGGGGTGGGTGCGATGGAAGACCTCCAGGGCCTCCTCGCCGTCGCTAGCGGTGACCACCTGGTAGCCGATCATCGACAGGCGGGTCTCGAGGATCCGGCGGATGCTCGCCTCGTCGTCCACGACCAGGATGGTTTCCTTGGTGACGCCGGGTCCGGCTGCTGGGGTTTGGGTAGGGACTGAGGCCGTCATCAGGCGCTGGACGCACATACACGCATCCGCTCCACTGAAGGTTCCAGAGGCCCCCGCCGTTCATCGACTGCCACCTTTCTTCATAACCACCACCAGATCTAACCACCACCAGATTCCGCAACCTCCAGCCCGTGCCCCGTTCCACCACCGCCTACGTCTGTCAGAGCTGCGGCGCCCGCACCCGCCAGTTTTTCGGTCGCTGCTCCGGCTGCGGTGGCTGGAACACGTTGGTGGAGCAGACGGCGGCGGCCAGCGACGGGCGCCGCCGCCGACCCGTGGCGGATCCCGCGGAGGCGGACGCGCCCCGGCGGGCCCGCCGCTCCGAGCCGATCGCGGCGGTGGGGGAGCGACCGCTGCAGCGGCTGGCCAGCGGCTACACGGAGTTCGACAGGGTGCTCGGGGGCGGCCTGGTGCCCGGCTCGCTGGTGCTGCTCGGCGGCGATCCGGGCATCGGCAAGAGCACGCTGCTGCTGCAGAGCGCCCGCGCCATGGCCGAGCGGGTCTCGGTGCTCTACGTGAGTGCGGAGGAATCGGCCCAGCAGGTGAAGCTGCGCTGGCGCCGGCTGGCGCAGCAGGCCTCCAGTGCCGGCGAGGCCGACCTGCAGTTGCTGGCCGAGACCGATCTGGAGCTGGTGCTGCAGGAGCTGGAATCGCTGCGGCCCCAGGTGGCGGTGATCGACAGCATCCAGGCCCTGCACGATGCCGAGCTGGGCAGCGCCCCGGGGTCGGTGGCCCAGGTGCGGGAATGCGCCGCCGCCCTGGCCCGCATCGCCAAGCGCCAGCACACCGCCCTGGTGCTGGTGGGCCATGTCACCAAGGAGGGGATGCTGGCCGGTCCGAAGGTGCTGGAGCACCTGGTGGACGCGGTGCTCACCTTCGAGGGCGACCGCTTCGCCAGCCACCGCCTGCTGCGGGCGGTGAAGAACCGCTTCGGCGCCACCCACGAGCTGGGCGTGTTCGAGATGCGGGATCGGGGCCTGGCGGAGGTGAGCAACCCCAGCGAGCTGTTCCTGGGCGGTGAGGAGCCCAGCAGCGGCAGCGCCACCATCGTGGCCTGTGAGGGCACCAGGCCGCTGGTGGTGGAGCTGCAGGCGCTGGTGAGCCCCACCAGTTACGCCAGTCCGCGGCGCACCGCCACGGGCATCGGCACCAACCGGCTGCACCAGATCCTGGCGGTGCTGGAGAAACACATGGCCCTGCCCCTCTCCCGCTTCGACTGCTATCTGGCGGTGGCCGGTGGCCTGGAGGTGGAGGAGCCGGCGGCGGATCTGGGGGTGGCCGCGGCGGTGGTGGCCAGCTTCCGCGATCTCACCTTGCCCAGCGGCACGGTGCTGGTGGGGGAGCTGGGGCTGGGGGGGCAGCTGCGGCCCGTGGGGCAGCTGGAGCTGCGGCTGCAGGAGGCCGCCCGCCTGGGCTTTCGTCGCGCCGTGGTGCCCCGCGGCAGCGGTCTGGGCCCGATCGCGGCCGGGCTCGACCTGGAGCTGCATGAGGCGGGCACGGTGGCGGAGGCGCTGGTGGCGGCCCTGGCGGAGAAAGCGGCGATGGCCCGCCGGGAAGCCACCGCCTGAGGGCGCAGGCCAGGAGGGGAGTGGCAGGTGGGAACATCAGCAATCTCAGCCTCGATCTCTGGCCGCTCGTGTGCTTGATCCCTGCTGCCGTTGGCTGGTTGCCTGTTTGGATGGCCATGCAGTTGTGTCCCGATTGATGGTTGCCATCTGGACTTGACTTCGATGGCTAATTTGTTTAACCTGATTCAACGCTGCACGTGTTGGTGCGGCGATTGGCGGGGAGGTTTGTGTGTCGATGGCTGCTCTCGATGCCGTGACCTGTGCCATCGTCACTTTCAATAGTGAGCGTGTGATCGGCAGCTGTCTCGCCTCTCTTCTTCTCCAGGTGGATGGCGCCCAGATTCTGATCTATGACAACGCCAGTCAGGATCAAACCCTGCTGCGCGTGGCGGAGGCTTCCCGTGCGGTGCGCATCATGCGCGGGCGTCGCAACATCGGTTTCGGCCGGGCTGTCAATGCCCTTCGTTCTGAAGTGCGCACCCCCTATCTTTTTCTGGTGAACCCGGATGGGGTGATGCGACCCGGTGCCCTTGCGGAGCTGGTGGACCTGGCGGACCATCTTCAGCAGGTCGCCGTGCTCGGGGCGGTGCAGCAAACTCCCGATGGACGCTATGTGGGGCCCGAGCCTTCGGGGGGACGCTACCGGGAGGTTGCGTGCATCTATGGAGCCGCCATGTTGCTGCGCCTGGCCGCTTTTCCCGCCTACTCCCCCCTTTTTGACCCCCGATTCTGGATGTATTTTGAAGATAGCGATCTATGCCTTTCTGTGCTTAAACGCGGCCACAAGATCGCGCTGGCGAATCAGGCGGTTATTCTCCATGAGCCCGGAACCTCCTGCCAATTGCTTTCTGCTGCCGAAACCCTGGCGATCAAGCGTAGGCAGTATCTGGAGTATCTGATCAGTGGGCGTGTTTTTGCCTTCAAGCATCGGGGCAAAGCCCACGCCCTGGCTGCGGCGGGCTTTTGGATGGTTGGTCATTACATCCAGTATGTTTTTCTGCTGCTTCGTCGGCATCCGCAGCGTTACCCGACCTACCAAAAAAGTCTTGCCTGCGCCCTGTTCTACGGGCGAGTCTTCGCCTGAAGGCCCCGGCTGCCAGTGCGTTCGCGAGTGGAGTGGCGAGAAGCTGTTGCAACCAATGCTCTCTTCAGGTTAAGATTCAAGCCTGGGTTTGGGATCTTGCCGTTTTCGTGAATACTCCTTTAAAGTATGACAACCTACGGCTTGACACCCAGCATCTCTGGCCGCGGTCAATCGGCAACGTTCTTGAGAT
The DNA here is from genome assembly GCA_040381155.1 of Aphanothece sp. Taxonomy (GTDB): domain Bacteria; phylum Cyanobacteriota; class Cyanobacteriia; order PCC-6307; family Cyanobiaceae; genus Cyanobium. Next base: position 8,701 of record JBEIHT010000010.1, on the reverse strand, counting down.
TGGCTGTGGTCCGGCCCGTCTTGCGGAAGTTCTCGACTGTGAGTCCTACTGGGGTGTAGAGCCCGACCCTCTGGCCGTCGGTTCAGTCCGTGCGTTGGCCAAGCCGAGGATGCAGATCATCAATGCCGACTACGCAGCGGCGCTGTCGCGTTTGCCGACAGACTTTTTTGATCTGGTGATCTGCCATGACTCCATCGAGCATCTGCCCGATCACGACCATTTTTTTGCCACGTTACCCAGCCTGTGTCGAAGCGGCGCTCGGATGGTGCTCACGATCCCAAACATGCGTCATCTGCTGCTGCTCGTTAATCTTTTGATCGCCAAGGATTGGCCCTATGCCGAGGTCGGTCTGATGGATCGGACCCACCTGCGCTGGTTCACGGAAAAGAGCTTGCACAAGGTCCTCGAAAAGTACGGCTACAAAATTGAGGCTTTCGAGCGCATGCAGCCCACGTTCTTTACCAATAATCCGGTCAAGATTGCCCTCGCCAACCTTGTAACGCTCCTCCTGGGCCAGGACTGCCGCTACGTGTACTTTGCTGTCCGTGTGATTGTTCCCGCACGGCATCCGGCTGGCGGCTAGAGCTGCTGATCTAGAAGTAAACGTCGACGTTTGCGCGGCCCGATGATTTCAGCCAGTTCTCGATATCCAGATAGCCACCGGGGTAGAGACGCACCGCCTTGGTCCAGTGCTCGGCGGCCTGGTCGAACCAGCGATCGGCCTCATCCTGGTTCCCCGACTCCTGGGCAATGCGGCCCCACTTCTCGTAGATCAGCCCCATATTCTTGAAGCAGGATGGCGAGTTGCTGTTCTCTTCGAGGGACTGCCGGTAATAATCAAGCGCCTTCTCCTCGTCGCCGTTGCTCATGAAGATGATCGCCATATTCTTGAGGATCTCGGCTCGATCGGTCTTGTTCTCCTCGAGCTTCAGCGCTTCTTCGTAATTATCGAGCGCCTCCGCATAGTCGCCGTCGTTCTGCGCCGAGAGCCCATCGCGGTAGTACACGTAGGCCTCCTTGGCCTTGGCGTCGATCGGCAGCAGCTTGACGATCAGGTCGGCCATCACCGTGAAGCTCTTGTCGATGAAGTTGTCGTTGCGCTGGGAGCGGGGCACGGCGGCAGCCTCGGTGGACGGCGGAGACCCCCATCCTGCCGCCCCGGACCCCGACGCGGGTCCGCCCGTGTGTGCATCCTGAGGGAGAGCCGCGGCCCTTCCGCCCCCTCCGCCCATGGACAAGGCCGAGATCCTGCAGCGCGCCCATGGCTTCTGCGCCCCCTTCCGGGTCGCCGATGGGACGGCCTTCCGCCTCGCGGCAATCGATCCGGCCAACACCCTTGATCTTGATCCCACGGCCAAGGAGCCGGCGGCGCAGGTGTTGCGGGAGGGAGTGGAGATCCTCGCGGAGCTGCAGAACCGTCTCTATGCCAGGGATCACTGGGCCCTGCTGCTGATCTTCCAGGCGATGGACGCCGCCGGCAAGGACAGCACCATCAAGCACGTGATGAGCGGGGTCAATCCCCAGGGCTGCCAGGTGACCTCCTTCAAGGCCCCCAGCGCCGAGGAGCTCGCCCACGACTTCCTCTGGCGCTGCCAGCGCCACCTGCCGGAGCGCGGTCGCATCGGCATCTTCAACCGCAGCTACTACGAGGAAACCCTGGTGGTGCGGGTCCATCCCGAGCTGCTCACCCGTCAGAACCTGCCTGCGGAGCTGGTGGTGCCCCAGATCTGGAGGCAACGCTGCCGCGACATCCGCCACTTCGAGACCTATCTCGCCCACAACGGCATCCTGGTGCGCAAATTCTTCCTGCACGTCTCGCGCGCCGAGCAGAAGAAACGCTTTCTGCAGCGCCTGGACCAGCCGGAGAAGCACTGGAAATTCTCCGCCGCCGACATCCGTGAGCGGGCCCACTGGAGCGACTACATGAACGCCTATCAGGAGACGATCCAGCACACCGCCACAGCGCAGGCCCCCTGGTACGTGGTGCCGGCCGATCACCGTTGGTTCACCCGGCTGGTGGTGGCCGCCGCTGTGATCGACGCCCTGCTCAGCCTCGATCTCAACCTGCCGATCCCTTCGGCGGCTGAGCGGCGGGAGCTGGCCCAGGCCCGCCGGGAGCTGGAGGCCTCGGATTGAGCCGAGGATTGATCAGCCGTTCGGCCTAGCCTGGGTCTTCGGCCCCGTCTGTCCTCGGTGCTCACTTCCGCCCCACCCCGGCCCGAGCCTCCCCCCGGACCCTCGCAGCCACCCCTCGCCCAGGTGCGCCTGCTGGAGGTGGAGGGGATGAAATGCGGCGGCTGCGTGCGGGCGGTGGAGCAGCGCCTGCGGCACCTGGAGGGCGTGCGGGATGCCAGCGTCAACCTGCTCACCCACACCGCCTGGGTGGAGATCGACCCCAGCGGGGAGGATCCCCTGCCCGCCCTGCAGGAGAGCCTCGCCGCCCTGGGCTTCACCGCCCGACCCCGTGAGGAGGGGCTGCCCACGGTCGATCCCCGCGAGCGGCGCCGGGAGCGCCACTGGTGGCAACGCTGGCGCCAGCTGGTGGTGGCGATCCTGCTGGTGGTGGTTTCGGGCCTGGGCCACCTGGCGGATGCCGGCCAGTTGCCCTGGCTGGGCCAGGATCACCTGCTGGCCCGTCCCGCCTTCCACGCCCTGGTGGCCACCTGGGCCCTCGCGGGTCCGGGCCGCCCGATCCTGGTCCAGGCTGCCCGCAGCGTGCGGGCCCGCCTGCCGGGCATGGACCTGCTGGTGGCCCTGGGGGTCGTCAGCGCCTACCTCTCCAGCCTGGTGGGCTGGATCTGGCCAGCCAGCGGCTTCCCCTGCTTCTTCCACGAGCCGGTGATGCTGCTCGGCTTCGTGCTCTGCGGCCGCTTTCTCGAGGAGCGGGCCCGCTGGCGCACCGGCCGGGCGATCGAGGAGCTGGCGGCCCTGCAGCCCGAGCATGCCCTGCTCCTGCTCGGGGACGATCCGCCCCGCCTGGTGCGGGTGGGTGGGCTGCGGCCAGGGGACCGGCTGCGCATCCTCCCGGGTGACCGCCTGCCCGTGGATGGGGTGGTGCGCGAGGGGCGCTCGGCCCTGGATGTCTCCGCCCTCACCGGCGAACCCCTGCCGCTCCAGGCCGCCCCCGGCACCGAGCTGGCGGCTGGCAGCCTCAACCTGGAGGCGCCGCTGGTGCTCGAGGTCAGCCGCAGCGGCGCCGAGAGCGCCATTGCCCGCATCGTCCATCTTGTGGAGCGGGCCCAGGCCCGCAAGGCCCCGATCCAGGGCCTCGCCGACCGGGTGGCCGGTGGATTCGCCGTGGGGGTGCTGCTGCTGGCCCTGGCCACCTTTCTCTTCTGGTGGCTCTGGGGCACGCGCCTCTGGCCGCACCTGCTGGTCGTCGCCCCGGCGGCCCATGCCTTGCATGGCGCCGCGGCTGGTGTCCATGACCATGGCCTGATGGGGGGCGCCGCCGGCACGCCCCTCGCCCTGGCCCTGCAGCTCTCGATCGCCGTGCTTGTGGTGGCCTGCCCCTGCGCCCTCGGCCTGGCCACCCCCACCGCCCTGACGGTGGGCCTGGGGCGGGCCGCCCGCGCCGGGCTCCTCTTCCGGGGTGGCGACGCCATCGAGACCGCCGCCCGCCTCGACACCGTGCTGTTCGACAAGACCGGCACCCTCACCCTGGGTCGGCCGTTGGTGACCGCGGTGGAGGTGCTGGAGGGGAGCGAGGCTGATCTGCTGCAGCGGGCCGCGGCGCTGGAGCAGCAGAGCCGCCATCCCTTCGCCCATGCCCTGCTCCAGGAAGCTGGCAGCCGGTCCTTGTCCCTGCCGGCGGTGGAGAGCTGCCGGGGCGAGGTGGGCGAGGGGCTGGAGGGGCGCCTGGCGGGGATCGCCGAGCTGGTGCGGGTGGGGCGTCTCGACTGGCTGCAGTCGCTTGGAGTGGTGGTGGATGCGGCGCCGGCGCGTCTCGCCCGGCTGGAGAGCGGTGGCGCCAGCGTGCTGGCGGTGGCCGAGGGGCACCGCCTGCTCGGACTGCTGGCGGTGCAGGACCGGCCACGGGCGGATGCCCTCACCACCCTCGCGGATCTGCGGGGGCAGGGGCTGGCCCTCGGGCTGCTCAGCGGCGATCGCCGCGCCGGCGTGGAGTCGCTCGGCTCGGCGCTCGGGCTGCGTCCCGAGGAGCTCGCCTGGGAGCTGCGCCCGGAGCAGAAGCTGGCCCGGATCGAGTCGCGTCGCGCCCACGGGGTGGTGGCGATGGTGGGCGATGGCATCAACGACGCTCCAGCCCTGGCGGCCGCCGACCTGGGCATCGCCATCGGCACCGGCACCCAGATCGCCCAGGAGAGCGCGGCGCTGGTGGTGATGGGCGACAGGCTGGCGGGGATTCCCCTCGCCCTGGCGATCGCCCGTCGCACCATGGCCAAGGTGCGCCAGAACCTGGCCTGGGCCTTTGGCTACAACCTGCTGGTGCTGCCCATCGCCGCCGGCGTTCTGCTGCCCCGCTTCGGGCTGTTGCTCTCGCCCCCCCTCGCGGCCCTGCTGATGGCCACCAGTTCCCTGACCGTGGTGCTCAACGCCCTGCTGCTGCAGGATGGCCAGCGAATGCGCGGGGAGCGGCCGGTGTGATGGGTCTGCCCAGGGGGAGATTCCTGGTGCTGGAGGGAATCGACGGCAGCGGCAAGACCACCCAGCTGGAGAACCTGGCCCAGTGGCTCCCCGGCAGTGGCCTGATGTCCCCTGGCGCCCAGCTGCTGGTCAGCCGCGAGCCGGGCGGCACGGCCCTCGGCCAGTCCCTGCGGCAGCTGCTGCTTCACCCCCCGGATGGCACCGCCCCCTGCCCTGGCGCCGAGCTGCTGCTCTACGCCGCCGACCGGGCCCAGCACGTGGAGACCCTGATCCGCCCAGCCCTGGCGGCCGGCCACTGGGTGCTCAGTGACCGCTTCAGCGGCTCCACCGCCGCCTATCAGGGGCACGGCCGCGGCCTCTCCCTGCTGCGCATCGCCGAACTGGAGCGGATCGCCACCGGAGGCCTCTGCCCCGACCTCACCCTCTGGCTGGATCTGCCCCTGGCCCAGTCGCTGCGCCGCCGCGGCCAGCGCCCGGCCGACCGCATCGAGGCCAGCGGCGAGGAGTTCCTGCGTCGGGTGGGGGATGGATTCGCCCAGCTGGCCCGGGAGCGGGGCTGGCTGCGCCTGGATGCGGCCGGCTCGCCGGAGCAGGTGCAGGAGAGCTGCCGCCGGCTGCTGCGCCAGCGCCTGGGGGATGGCCAGGGATGAGTGATCTGTTCGCCGACCTGCTGGGCCAGGATCGGGCGGTGGCGCTGCTCAGCAGCGCCCTGGAGCAGCGCCGTCTGGCGCCGGCTTACCTCTTTGCCGGGCCTGAGGGGGTGGGGCGGCGGCTGGCGGCCCTGCGCTTCCTGGAGGGGGTGGTGGCCGGTCCGGCGGGTGCCGCCGGCCTGCGCCGCCGCCTGGAGCAGGGCAACCATCCGGATCTGCTCAGGGTGGAGCCCACCTACCAGCACCAGGGCCGGTTGGTGCCCGCCTCCCAGGCCGCGGAGGAGGGGGTCAACCGACGCACGCCCCCCCAGCTGCGCCTGGAGCAGGTGCGGGAGATCGCCCGCTTCCTCGCCCGCCGGCCCCTGGAGGCGCCGGCGGGCCTGGTGGTGATCGACGGGGCGGAGGCCATGGCCGAGGCGGCCGCCAACGCCCTGCTCAAGACCCTCGAGGAGCCCGGCGACGGCCTGCTGATCCTGATCTCCGCCGCTCCCGACAGGCTCCTGGCCACGATCCGCTCCCGCTGCCAGCAGATCCCCTTCCTGCGCCTGTCTGCCGAGCTGGTGGCGCGGGTGGTGGTGGCTGCCGGGGGGTCAGGGGAGCCCATCGATCCCCCCGGGCTGCTGGAGCTGGCCGCCGGCTCCCCGGGGGCCCTTCTCCACCATCGCCGCCGCTGGCAGGAGTTGCCGGAGGGTCTGGCGGAGCGGTTGCTGGCCCTGGAGCGGGATCCCCTGGCGGCCCTCACCCTGGCCCGGGATCTCAGCGAGAGCCTGGATGGCGAGCAGCAACTCTGGCTGCTGGACTGGTGGCAGCTGATGCTCTGGCGGCGACAGGGCGCCGAAGCGGCGCTGCGCAGGCTGGAGGCGCTGCGCAGCCACCTGCTCGCCCATGTCCAGCCCCGCCTGGCCTGGGAGGTGGCGCTGCTGGATCTCGCCGGGCTGGCGGTGGCCTGAGCTCAGGCCACCGCCTTGTCGGTGCTGGCCTTGCCCTTGGCCTGACGGGCTTCGCGGATCAACGGTTCGAGCTGACGCAGGGGATCGCCGGTGGGGAGTTCGAGGCAATAGCCGGCCCCGTAGACGGTCTTGATGAAGCGTGGCTTGCGCGGGTCGGGTTCGAGCTTGGTGCGCAGATGGCGCACGTGCACGCGAATCGTTTCGATGTCGTCGTCCGGTTCGTAGCCCCAGACCTCCTTCAGGATCAGGGAGGGGGCCACCGTCTGGCCGTGGCGCTGCAGCAGGCAGTGCAGCAGCTCGAATTCCAGGTGGGTCAGGCGCACGGGCTCGTCGAACCAGATCGCTTCGAAGCGCTCCGGCACCAGGGTGAGGGAGCCGTAGCTGAGAATCTCGTTGTGCTTGCTGGAGAGCGGCGCCCGTTCGCTGCGCCGCAGCAGCGCCTTGACCCGGACCATCAGTTCCTCCAGGTCGAAGGGCTTGGCGAGGTAGTCATCGGCGCCGGAATTGAAGCCGCTCACCTTGTCTTTGGTGCTGCCCAGAGCGGTGAGCATCAGGATCGGGATCTTGGCGGTGCGCTCATCGCGCCGCAGCCGCTGGCAGAGGGTGAGGCCATCCACCTTGGGGAGCATCAGGTCCAGCAGGATCACGTCGGGGGAGTACTGCAGGGCCAGGGCCTGTCCCTTGATGCCGTCATCGGCCCTCTGCACGTCAAAGCCGCCATGCTCCAGGTGGCCGGCGACCAGTTCGCGCATGTCGCTGTCGTCTTCGATCAGCAGGATGCAGGGCTTCATGGCGGTCAGAAAGGGCGGGAGTGGGGCGTGCAGGGGCGCGGATCTCCCGAATTCTCACCGCTTTTGGCCTTGCTGCCATCCTCGCTCCCGCCCGGGAGGGGCAACGGCTGGCTTGGCCCAGCGGCAGGGGCGGACAACCCAGACCCTTGCGAGCCGCGGAGACCTTGCCACCACTGGATTTGTTCCTGATGCGGGCGGGCGCCGTGCAGAGCTGACTTCAGGATCTTTTCCATTTCACCGCCTGTAAAGACCAAGCTCTGGCGGTAGGAGCTCTGGCGGTAGAAAAAAACTCCCCGGGCGGGATTCGAACCTGCGACCAATCGGTTAACAGCCGACCGCTCTACCGCTGAGCTACCGAGGAATGAAAGCGGGCGATCCCGCGGCTGGAACCCTACCCTTCAACCCTGCCGGCGGGCAAGGGGTCAAGATCCCGCCGCAAGCGCCAGCCCTCCTGCCATGGACCAATGCGTCCGTCCTCCATGCGGGCGGCTCCATCGCAACAGTCGAGCTCCTCGAGCCGGTGGGTGATCCACAGGGCAGTGAGCGGCTGATCGCTGCGGGAGCAGAGGCACCGAATCAGATCCAGCACCTCCGTCTGGCTGGTGGGATCCAGCAGGGCCGTCGGCTCATCCAGCAGCAGCAGGGCCGCCTCGCTGGCGAGCGCCCCGGCGATCGCCAGGCGCTGCTTCTGCCCGCCGCTGAGGGTGTGGATCGGTCGGTCCTGCAGGCCTGCCAAGCCCACCTGCTGGAGGGCGAGGGCCACGCGGCGATCCCGTTCCTCGGAGGCCAGTCCCTCCGGCAGTCCGAGCTGCAGATCGCTGGCGCAGCTGGGGAGCAGCAGCTGATGGTCGGGGTTCTGGAACACCAGGGCCGCTTTGCTCCGGGTGCTGATGCGGCCGGCCCGCGGGCTGAGCAGCCCGATGATCAGCCGCAGCAGGGTGCTCTTGCCGCTGCCGTTGCTGCCCACCAGCATCCACAGTCCGGGTCCCGGCAGGCGCAGGTTGCAGTCCCGCAGCGCCGGCCGGCCGTTGTCCCAGTCGAAGTCCACCGCCTCCACCCGCAGCGGCGAGGCGTCCGACGCATCGGCGGGCCAGGAAGGCTTGCTCACGGCAGAAATGCTCGCTGCCCTCAACCCTCGAAGCTGAAGCCCGGGCGGCGGCCGCCACCGCCGACAGCCGATTTCTCGTAGGTCTGAACCGCGACGATCTCGCTGCTCAGCAGGCTCACCCGTTTGTGCGGGTCCTTCTCGCAGGTGAGCTCGAGCACACGGGGGTGGCCGCTCTCCAGGGCCTGGCGCACCTCGCCGTAGAGGGCATGGGCCGCCTCCAGCTCCTTGCGCTGCACGGCAACGGGCATGGGGCTGAGGCGCAGGGAAAGCTCGACGACGTACATGGAGGAGGGATGGGGCGAAGGCCACTCTGGCGAATCGCCGCAGCGGGCACCCCGTCTAGGCAGTTTTGCTCATTCCTCCCCGAACGGGGACGGGGACCCGCACAGGCCGGCCGGGACCCGTAAAGTGGCGTTGTAAAGCTTCGTAAAGCAATCCATGACGATCGCTGCAGGACGCTTGCCGCAGCGGGGATGGTTCGACGTCCTCGACGACTGGCTCAAGCGCGACCGCTTCGTTTTTGTGGGCTGGTCCGGCCTGCTCCTGTTCCCCACCGCCTACCTGGCGCTGGGGGGCTGGCTCACCGGCACCACCTTC
>JBEIHT010000009.1:0-41423 GCA_040381155.1 Aphanothece sp. | reverse complement strand
GGCGACCTGGCCCTGATGCCCTACTGGCGCGAGGGGCGGCGGCTGGTGGCGCGGGAGCTGGTGCTGGAGCAGCACCTGCTGCCCGTGGGGCCCGGCGAGCGCCTCGCCCCCCTGCCGCGGGACGGGGCCGGGGCGACCACGGCCATCGCGGTGGGCAACTACGCCAACGACCACCACTATCCCGGCGCGGACTGGCCCCTGGCGCCGAAGAGCTGCCGTTGGGGCGGCCGCTGGAGCGGCACGCCCTTCGCGATCCCCTGGGGAGCCTTGGTGAGTGGGGATGTGGACAACCTGCTGGCGGCGGATAAGTGCTTCGGGGTGAGCCACATGGCCAACGGCGCCACACGGCTGCAGCCCCTGGTGCTCAACCTTGGCCAGGCCGCCGGCCTGGCGGCGGCCCTCTGCGTGCGGGATGGGCTGCTGCCCGCCGAACTGCCGGTGCGGCGACTGCAGGAGGCCCTGATCGCTGACCCGCTGGCTCCGGCCGGTCCGCTGCCGCTGTGGGACACCCCCTGGCACCATCCCGACTGGTCCTCCCGGCAGCGCCGGGCGCTGGAGGATCCGGACCTGCTCAACTCCAGCGGGCGGATGGGGGGCCTGCGGGCCGATCCCCATGCCGCACCGCCCGAGCCCGGCGAAGCGCTCTGGCAGGGGCGGCTGCTGGTGGGGGCGGAGGGGGATTTTCATCTGGAGGGGCCCCATGGCCCGGACGGGGCACCCTGGAAGCTGATCACCCTGGAGCCGGCGCTGCACGCCTGGCTGGCGAGCCGGGTGGGCGGGGAGGCGGTGCGTCTGGTGGGTTGCGCCAACCCCTGGGGGCCCTGGCTGCGGGTCTCGCGCCTGGCGGATTCACACTGAACGCTCCGGTCGGAGCCGCTCAGCCCTGCAGCCGCCAGTAACGCATCCCCTGGATCGCGCCGTCGGAGAAGTGGGCGCTGCCGTTACGGCGCCCGAAGCGGACGATGTCCGGCACCGGCCCCTGCCGGACGAGCGCCCACCAGGCCCGCCAGTTGGGCCCATCCCGGCGCGGATGGCGCTCCACCGGGCTGTTGTGCGTCACCACCACGTCCCAGCCTTCGCGCCGGAGCGTCTGCAGGCAGGACAGCAGATGCCGGTACTCCGCCCCCGGCACGGCGATCAGGGGTTTGATGGGGCAGCGGGCCCGGGCCCGGTTGGCAGCGGGGCTGCTGAAGAGATCGAAGAAGGGAGCCTGGCCCGCCTCCAGCAGGATCAGCTGGGGATGCTGCTGCGCCAGAGCCTGGAGGGCGGCGATGCTGCGTGCGGTCGGCCCATCCACGCTGCGGATGCCACGAAGCAGTGCCGGGCGTGACGGGGGGGAGCTGAGCTCATACAGCGGCAGCTTCCCCAACTCGCTGGTCAGCATCCTGGCCGTCAGACCGAGGGCCGCCGCATTCAGGCCGATCGGCAGCCAGAGAAGAAGCTCTGGTCGGCCTTGCCAGCGACGGTCCAAATTATCCTGCAGCAGCAGGGCGGCTGCAGGGAGGGCCGTGGCCACGGCCCACCAGCAATGCATCGGATCATTGATGGGGAAGAACTGCGTCAAGGAGGCGAGTCCGATCGGCAGGGCTGCCCAGCGGTAGGCGACTGCCGCTCCGCCCTCGTGGTGGACCAGACTCGCCAGGGTGGCTCCCGCACTTCTGCTGACCCCGCGGCGGCCTCGCTCAAGTCGCAGGAGCAGCTGTCGCAGTGTCTCGATCACGAGCAAGCTGGCGATCAGATAGCTGAGCGTGATCACATGGTCCGGTCGGGAGATCAGGCCCAGGCCCATTTTTTCGCCGTAATCGCCGTAGCGGATGGTCACCAGCCAGAGGCTGAGGACCAACAAGGCGATGCGGCCACGCCTGCTGCTGGCCATCAGCAGAGAGACCACCAGGAGGCAGGCGAGAAAAGCATCCTCACTGAAGGCGATCTGAACGAACGTATCGACAAGCAGGAAGGGGCTGCCCCTCGAAAAGTAGTCATATTGCCCGGTGACGACCTGCCTGAGCATGGGCGCCAGGGCGGCTCTGCCTCCCGACAGAATCCATCCCATCAGCAGGCCGAGCAGGCCACCACCAAGGCTGGCCCCAAACCAGATGCCAGCTGGAAAGCAGCCCGGACCGTTCAGGCGATCCGGCCCAATCCTGTCCGTGGGAGATTCGCTGGAGCCCTGAGGCGACCGGCAGGACGACCAGAAGAGCATATCCGCACCGACCAGCATGATCAGCATGGAGAGGCTGATGGTGAACTTGATGCCCGCGAGCAACACCACGAGCAGTGCCCGCGCGGCGATGATCGGAACCCGCCATCGCCAAGCCCACGCTGGTGGTGAGCTGAGGCAGAGGCGGTAGCTCCAGGTGTTGAAAACGATCAGGGCAGCGATCAAGGAGATGGCCAGATCAGAAGACCAGGCCAGGGGATGCCAGTAGAGCGTGCTGCGCAGCCCCGTGGCCGACGGTTCCCAGATCGCCCAGGCTCCGATCAGCGCCAGCAACCAGCAGCGCGCATGGCGATCGAGGCCGCAGAAATAGCCGATCAGCACCAGACTGAGAATCTCAATGCCCCAGACGATGGTGCGCAGGCTCAGCAGCGAGCCGCCGACCAAACGCAGCAGGTTGGCGCGCAGCGCGGCATCGATGACACCGTAGTGCGTATAAAAGTGAAGGTGGCTCTTCAGTTCATCGCCGGCATACAGAGCCGGTGCTAATGAGAAATAATCGTGGTGCGGATCAAGGCCCACTCCGATCACCGCTGCCGTGCGCAGGAAGGCGGCGAGGATGATCAGCAGCAGGATCCATTCCACAGCGGCGGACATAGCGATCCGGGCATTTCTGCGCTGCCGATCGCCCATCGTTCCCCCGTTCCGCCGCGACACCTAGGACCGGGCCTCCAGGCGCAACTGGTCCCGCAAGGAGTCCACCTCCCGCACGCGCACCAGCAGGGCATCGCCGGGGTCGCTGCCGCTGGGGCAGCGGGCGGGCAGCTCCAGGGCCAGCGCCTCCATGCAGACCAGCCCCAGCTGGTCCTGGGGCCGCAGCCAGCGCAGGAAGATGGCCTGCCATTCCAGGCGTGGGTGCTGCTCGAACCACACCTGCTGCCAGTGCCGCTGGTCATCGCGGCTGACGGCGATGGCCTGGCGCAGGGGCGCCTCGATCTCGCTGAGCAGGCCGGCCAGGGGCCCATCCGCCAGCGGCTCCCCGCCGCCGACCTGCAGCGCCAGCTGGCGCTGGACCAGCAGGTCGGCGTAGCGGCGGATCGGCGAGGTGGCCTGCACGTAGGCGTCAAGTCCGAGGCTGAAATGGGGCGTCGGCGTGGTCCCCACATGGCCGCGGCTGAGACAACGCTTCAGCGCCGCGTGTCGCACCGGTCCGGGAGGCAGCGCCGCCAGCTCCGCCGCAGAGGGGAGAGTGCTGCTGGGTTGGCTGCGATAGGGAAGGGCCAGGCCATAGCGCTGCCCGTGCTGGGCCACGGCGGCACCCGCCAGGATCATCGCCTCGGCCACCAGCGCTCGGGCCGCTCCCGGTTCGATGATGTCCAGCTCTGTGGTCTCCCCACGGCAGCGCACCCGGCCCTCCGCCTGGTCGAGCACCAGGGCCCCATGGGCGAGCCGCCAGCCGCGGCGCCGCACCATCAGCTCATGCAGGACGACCAGGTCCCGCTCCTGGGGCGGGGCGAGTTCGAGCAGGTCGTCGGCATCGGCGTAGGAGAGCCGGTAGGCGGGCCGGACCCAACTGCGATGGAGGCTCTGGCAAGCAATCGCCCCCTCCCCGTCCAGCTCGATGGCCAGGCTCCAAGCGGCGCTGCGCTGGCCGCAGCGCAGGCTGAAGGGGCCGGTGGCGAGCTGGGGCGGGAACATCGGCAGGCAGTCCCGCGCCAGGTAAAGGCTAGTGCCCCGGCGCCGCGCCTCCAGATCGAGGGGGCTCTCCGCCTCGATCAGCCGGCCCGGGTCCGCCACGTGGATCCAGATCCTGGGCTTGCCATCCGCTAGCCACTCCAACGACAACCCGTCATCGATGTCGGCGGTGTCCTCATCGTCGATCGTGACCGTGTGCAGCTGGCAGAGATCCAGACGTTGGCCATCGCCGGGACGCTCTCCCTCTGCCTCCGCCAGCAGGCGATCCGCCTCCGCCAGTTGGGCGGCGGAAAAGCCCAGCTGCCAGGGGCTGCGTTCCAGCGCCGGCAGATGGTGGCGCGACCACTGACCCAGGTCCACCAGCAGATGGCGGATCGTTCCTGGCTCCGGAGCGCAGTGGGCCTGCTGCAGGCTGCGCCGCAGCCGCTCGCTCAGCGGTTGCTCGCAAGCTCCCGCCGCCCAGTGCCGCAACAGCTGCAGCTCCTCGGCCTGGGCGTCGCCGAGCTGCAGCCCTGGCGGCAGGGGCTGGCGCAGGCGCAGCAGCTCCTGCCAGCGGCGTTGCTGCTCCGCCTCCAGGGTGGCGCGACGCCGTTCCCGCCGCAGCCGTCTGAGCTCGGCCGGCGCCAGGGCGGTGATGCTGCCCTGGCGCCAGCGGAACAGGCTCTGGTCCCCCTGCAGCCAGAGCCAGCAGGCGGCCCGCTGGCCCGGATCCTCCCCATCCCCCATCAGGGAGGTGAAGGCGGCCAAGGGCAGTGGATCGGCCTGGTGCTCACCGCAGGACTCCCGCAACAGCAGCCAGGCGCTGGCGAGGTCGCGGCGGCGGGGACGGGCGGAGGCCAGCCGCTGGGCGTCGAGCTGCCAGGGGGGCTGGCGGATGGAGCGGGCCGGCTCGCCGGGCTCGCTGGGCGAGGCGATCGGCTCCAGCAGGCGCAGCGGCAGGCTGAGCGGACGCCCCTCCAGGCCCAGGCTGACCTCCCCGCGGCTTCCGTGGACGACCTGCAGCACCCCCAGCTGGGGACCCCGTTGCTCCAGCACGCCGACCAGGTCACCGGGCAGGGGAAGGCGGGGGGCGCTGCGGCTCACGGCAGCGGGCAACTCAGCCTTCGGGGTTCACGAAAGGCAGCAGGGCGACGATCCGGGCCCGCTTGACGGCGGTGGTGAGGTCGCGCTGCTGCTTGGCGGTGAGGCCGGTGAGACGGCGGGGCAGGATCTTGCCGCGCTCGGTGATGAATTTCTTGAGCAGATCGACGTCCTTGTAGTCGATCGGATCTCCCGGCTTGATCGGGGAGAGGCGTTTCTTGAAAAAGGAACTGGACATGGGGGGCCGGAAACGAACGGAATGGGGCGGAACTGCGGTGGGCTGGCGTGGCGCTCAGGCGCCACCGGCCTCACTTGATCTCCTTGTGCACCGTGGAGCTGTTGCAATGCGGGCAGAACTTCTTCAGTTCCAGCCGTTCGGTGGTGTTGCGGCGGTTCTTCTGGGTGGTGTAACGGGAAACACCCGGAGACCGCTTGGCGGGGTTGGACCGGCATTCGGTGCACTCGAGGGTGACAACGAGCCGGACGCCCTTGTTTTTGGCCATGGAAGGACGTTGCGCCGCGTGAGCGAAGCGAAAGTAACAATCAGCCACCTTACTCCTCAGGGGCGCCGCACCCCAGCTTTCTAGGATCGGGGGCCGATTGGCCGAAGTGTGATGCGGGTTTCGCTCCAATGGTTGAAGGAGCTGGTGGAGGTGGATGCTGCGGCGCTGGCGGTGGAGAGCCTGGCGGAGCGGCTTTCTGTCGCCGGTTTCGAAGTGGAGTCGATCGACGACCTGGCCTCCCGGGCCGCCGGGGTGGTGGTGGGCTTCGTGCTCAGCCGCGAGCCCCATCCCAATGCCGACAGCCTGAGCGTCTGCCGGGTGGATGTGGGAGCGGGGGAGGCCGGGGTGCTGCAGATCGTCTGCGGGGCGGCCAACGTGGGCGCCGGTCAGCACGTGGCGGTGGCCCTGGTGGGCACCACCCTGCCGGCGGTGAACCTCACCATCAAGCCGGCCCAGCTGCGGGGCGTGGCCAGCGAGGGGATGATCTGCTCGCTCCAGGAGCTGGGCCTGGCGGAGAGCTCGGAGGGGATCGTGGTGCTCGATGGGTTGCTTGATCCCCTGCCCCCCCTCGGAGCCGCCGTGGGTCCGGCCTTCGGCCTGGATGACCAGGTGCTTGAGCTGGCGATCACCGCCAACCGTCCCGATGGCCTCTCGATGCGGGGCATCGCCCGGGAGGTGGCGGCTCTCGCCAACGGGCGCACCCGCTTCCAGGAGCCGCCGGTGGCGGCAGCGTCCCAGCCCCTCCATCCCGCCGCCGCCGCCGCCGCGATCGAGGCCGGCGGCCTGTTCAGCGTCACCGCCCTCACGGGGGTGCGGGTGGCCCCCTCGCCCCCCTGGCTGCGGCAGCGCCTGGAGCGGGCTGGCCTGCGCGCCATCAACAACGTCGTCGACGTCACCAACCTGGTGATGCTGGAGACGGGCCAGCCCCTGCATGCCTTCGACCGCGAGGCCGTGGCCCGCCTGGGGAGTGGGGAGCCCGATCCCGCCGCCCTCGGGGTGCGCCTGGCCCGCGACGGGGAGCTGCTCACGACCCTGGATGGGGAAACGCGCCGGCTCGGTCCCGAGGCGCTGCTGGTCACCTACGGCGACCATCCGATCGCCCTGGCCGGGGTGATGGGGGGCGCCGGGGAGGCCGTGGGTGAGGCCACCACCGCCATCTGGCTGGAGGCAGCAGTGTTCTCGCCGGCGGCGGTGCGCCGTTCAGCCCGCAGCGTCGGTCTGCGCACCGAGGCCAGCAGCCGTTTCGAGAAGGGTCTGCCCCGGGAGGCCACCCTGGCCGCCGCCGACCGGGCCGCCCAACTGCTGGGGGAACTCTGCGGCGCCACGGTGGCTGGACGCTGGGTGCATGAGCGCCCCGTCGCCCCTCCCCAGCCCCTGTGGCTGGAGCGGGATCACCTCCACAACCTGCTCGGACCGGTGCTCATCGACGGGGTGGAAGCAGACCTGGAGGATCGGCGGATCGAGGCCACCCTGGAGGCCCTGGGCTGTGCCCTGGTGGCGGAGGACGACGGCTGGCAGGTGAGCGTGCCCCCCTCCCGGGCGATGGATCTGCGGCGGGATGTGGATCTGATTGAGGAGGTGGCGCGGCTGGTGGGCTACGACCGCTTCGCGGCCCACCTGCCCGATCCCCTGGTGCCGGGGGGGCTGGAGCCGGCCCAGAGGGTGGAGCGTCGGCTGCGCCAGGCCCTCTGCGCCGCCGGTCTGCAGGAATGCTGCACCTACACCCTGGTGGCCGAAGATCCGGGCCGCATCCCCCTGGCCAACCCCCTGCTGGCTGACTACGGCCACCTGCGTGATGCCCTCCATCCGGAGCTGTTGCAGGCGGCCCGCCGCAATCTGCAGGCCTCCCAGAGCGGCTTCTGGGGCTTTGAGATCGGCCAGGTGTTCCGCGGCGTCCCCGGCGAGGAGGGGGAGCGGCTGCTGCTGGTGGGGGTGTTGTGCGGGGAGCGTCGTGCCGAACTCTGGAGCGTGGGCGGCAAAGCCAGGCCCCCCGCTTACCACCAGGCCCGCGGCGTGCTGCAGGCGGCCCTCGAGCCCCTGCGGCTGCCGTTCGAGGATCGACCGCTCGCCCAGGATCCCGGCTCCGAAGCCGAAGCGGAGCTGCTCCACCCCGGCCGTCGCGCCGAGCTGGTGCTGGAGGGCCGGCCAGCGGGCTGGTTCGGCCAGCTCCACCCCGCCCGGGCGGAAGCCCTCGACCTGCCCGACGCCACCTATCTGTTCGAGCTCGCCCTGGCGCCGTTGCTGAGCGCCGCCACCCGCGCCAACCGCTGGCAACCGGCCTTTGCCCCCTTCGCCACCGTGCCCGCCTCGGTGCGTGACCTGGCGCTGGTGGTTCCCCAGGACACCACCGCCGCAGCCCTGCTGGCGGCGATCCGCAAGGCCGGGCGGCCGTTGCTGGAGCGCGCCGATCTGGTGGATCGCTACGAGGGCAGCCAGCTGGAGACCGGCTCCTGCAGCCAGGCCTTCCGCCTGCGCTACCGCGACAGCCGCCGCACCCTCACCGACGAGGAGGTGGAGCAGACCCACGCCCGCGTGCGGGCGGCCCTGGAGAAGCAGTTCGGCGCCGTGCTGCGCAGCTGAACCTGTGCTCAGCGCTCCAGCACCGCCAGGGTTTCCACGTGGCTGGTGTTGGGGAAGAAATCGAGGGGTTGCAGCCAACGGCCTCGATACCCGCCCTGGCGGCAGAGGACGGCCAGATCACGCGCCAGGGTGGCCGGATCGCAGCTGAGATAGAGCAGCAAGGGCGGGCCGGCGCTGGCGATCGCCGCGAGGGCATCCGGCTCCAGGCCCTTGCGCGGAGGATCCAGCAGCAGGGCCTTCCAGCTCGGCGCGGTGCCGCCCAGGTGATCGGCCAGCACCGCGCCCACCGCGGCCACCTCAAAATCCGCCAACTCCGACAGGCCGTTGGCGGCGGCATTGCGGCGCGCGAGCGCCACCGCGCTGGCCTGCTGCTCAATTCCGAGCACCCGCCAGCCGCTGGCCGCCAGGGGCAGAGAGAAGGTGCCGATGCCGCAGTAGGCGTCGAGCAGGTGGCCGCTCGCCGGGCCGAGGACCTCGTGCAGCAGGGGCACCACCCGCTCCGCCTGGCTGGTGTGCACCTGGAAGAAGCTGTCAGCGGCGATCCACAGCTCCACGCCGGCGAAGGTCTCCCGCAGCTCCCCCCGTCCGGCGAGCACCCGGGTGTGCTCTCCCAGCAGCCGGTTGCCGGCGAGGGGCTGCAGATTCAGGCTGACGCCCACCACCTGGGGCCAGCGCTCCAGCCAGACGCGGGCCAGATCCTCCACGCCGCTCAGGCGGTCATGGGACGCGATCAGGCTGATCAGCATCTCGCCGCTGTGCTGGCCGATCCGCAGGGCCAGATGGCGCAGGCCGCCCTCCACCCCACCGGCATGGCGGTCCACCCTCCAGGCGGTGGCCTCCAGATCCCGCTTGATCGGGGCGATCAGGGCATCGAGGCGCGGGTCGAGAACCGGGCAGTGGTTCATGTTCACAATCCGGTGCGAACCCCGCTGGTAGTAACCGGCCCGCAGTCGGGCCCCGGTGCGCTCCAGCGGGATCACCGCCCGGTTTCGGTAGCCGAGGCCGGCCGGTGCCGCCAGCAGGGGACGCAGGGGAATGTCCAGATCGGCGATGCGCCGCAGGGCTTCGGCCACACGACGCTGCTTCCAGCGTTGCTGGGCTTCGTCCTCCAGGGCCTGCAGGCTGCAGCCCCCGCAGCGCTCCGCCAGGATGCAGGGAGGGCGCCGCCGCTCCGGCGCGGCCTCGAGCAGCTCCTGAATCTCCCCCTGCCAGTGGCGGCGGCCCTGGTGCCGCAGCCGCACCCGCAGCCGCTCGCCCGGCAGCCCCCCCGGCACGAAAATCACCTGGCCCTCGCGGCGACCGACGCCCCGCCCCTCCAGATCGAGGTCGTCGACCGTCAGCTCCAGGTGCTGCCCGACGCGCAGGGCGGGGTGATCCGGGCTGGAGGAGGCGGTCATCACCCGGCCTGCGGCTGCTGCGACCCTATCGGGGCCTCTGCAAAGGGGCGTTACACCTTGCCCATGCACCCATGGTTGAAGGGACGTGATCGATAGGATGCCCCGGTCCGGTCCCTGCTCCATGAGCGTCGTTCGCGATCTGATCCTCCAGGCCGATGATCAGCTCCGCTACCCCACGGGCGGCGAGCTGCGCTCGATGGTTGACTTTCTCCGAGGGGGAAGCAGGCGGCTTGCTGTGGTGCGGGTCCTCACCGACAACGAGAAGAAGATCGTCGATGAGGCGGCCCGCCAGCTGTTCAGCCGCAAACCTGAATACGTGGCCCCCGGCGGCAATGCCTTCGGCCAGAAACAGCGGGCCCAGTGCCTGCGGGATTTCAGCTGGTATCTGCGGCTGGTCACCTACGGGGTGCTGGCGGGGAGCACCGAGCTGATCCAGAACATCGGTCTGGTGGGGGCGCGGGAGATGTACAACAGCCTCGGCGTGCCGATGCCGGGCATGGTGGAGTCGATGCGCTGCCTCAAGGAGGCTTCGATCAGCCTGCTGGGCGGGGAGGAGGCCACCATCGCCGCCCCCTACTTCGATTACCTGATCCAGGGGATGCAGACCAGCACCTGATCCAGCGGCGGCAGGGCGGTGTTCCGGGGCGGTGGGTGCCCCCTGGGGCAACACCCTGTGAACGTTTGCCGGTCTCAGGCGGGACTTGAACCTGGTCCAATCGCGGGTCTTCATCGGGAGAGACGCGACTGTTTTTCTTGTGGTGTTGTCGCGACCCGGCTCGCGTCCCTGGCGGAATCTGCTGCTTGGGACTGTGTGGCGTCATGCGCGCGCAGCTGCCACGATCGCGTCTAGCAAGTCTTGCAAGAGACCTGTTATTGGTCCATGCATGCGTCTGGAATGCAACCTGCGAGATGCTTTCCGGCGCTCTTGCAGTGAGCAGCAGTCTTCATCATCTGACGAAGGGCGCCCAGCGATGGGCTCCAGCCCGGTGCGGCGATGGGCTCAGCGGCGGCCGAGCAACGCCAAAACCGACTCGCTCTTCTCATCCACGACTCAAGCCTGGTCCAGGATCAAGTCCTGAGCAAGTCTGATGAACACACTGCGGCTCGTCGTCCCGTTCCGCCGTTCTCAGCCGAGCCTTCCCCACGGGGGTGGATGGGCAAGGCTGATGCGGATCTGTGTATAAGACAGATGCGCAACCTCTGAAATCCAGTTCTGGATAAGGGCTCTCTGGGCCTGGACAGGCTGCAATTTGGACAGAGGCTGTCCAGTGGCCCGGGATTCGAGGCTGGCTGCATCAACGTTCGACTGAGCCGGGTTCGCCGGGCAAGAGCCGGGGTAGCGCAGATGAAATCAACGCTTTTTTATGGTCTTGCCTGTCTCTGCTGTGGTGTGGCTTGAGTCCCGGCATTCATCTTGATTGAGACCAATGCTCCCGTTTCGGGGCCTGAGGGCCTGGCGTCAGCACCGGCCCGGTGGGCATCTCGACCCGGCGTTGGCCTTGCGCCTGCCTCGGCGGGGCGGCCGGCCACGGCTGGCGCTTCAACGCCCGGAGCGCATCTTTGATCTCGGACGCGACTCTTTCTGGGTCCCGCCATGCGTCCGGGCTGAGACGACCTAGCGTTGGTCGGGGCGGTTCCGGTACAGCTCCTTGAGCAGCTGATAGGCCTCATTCAGCCGGCGCATCGCCTCCACTGATCCACCCGCATCCGGATGGTGACTGAGGGCATGCTCCCGATACGCCTCCCGGATCTGGGCCAGGGAGATCGCCTGCCCCGCGTCCGTCGGCAACTGCAACAGCTTCAAGGCCCCCTGTACGGTCATCGTGTGCTCCAGGGTCTGGAAGGAGGTGCCCTGGGCCCGCTTGCGGAAGCGGTGCATGAACCGGTGGATCAGGGTGGGAATGCGCAGCGCCAGGGTGGCCGCGCTGAAGGGGTCCTCGAGCACCCCCGCGGTCACGATCACCCGCTCCAGGCTTGGAGGTGCGTCGCTCCAGCGGGGCACCACCTCCCGCATGGCACGGCAGGCTTCTCTCCAGCTGAAACGTCGCCCCTCGCTCTGGTCGCTCTGGGGCCAGATGTCCCGTGCCAGCCAGATCATCGCCGCCTCCACCACATTGGCGTTGGCCTCACTGCCGTAAAGCCCCAGCCAGTGCTCTCGCACCTCCTGCAGGGCCTGTTGCGCCACCGCGGCCGACAGCTGGGGCAACGGAGCCAGTGGTGCCGCCGTGGCGGGCCGATCGGCCCGCAGGCTCTCGCGCATCTCCCCGGAGCGGCGGCGCACGAAGCCCGGTAGGTCGATGCCACCGCCCCGAGGGCTCTCCTCCGGAAGATCGAGCCGATCCTGCGCTGTCGCGAACGGATCCAGGCCCAGATCCAGGGCCGCCCGTCCCACCAGCACCAGGGAGGTCTGCTCGTCGATCTCCTCCCGGGGGCTGCTCTCCTCGCCCTCACCTCCCTCCTGGAAGAACTCCCCCTCCTCCTGGGGAACCCGGAACAGTTCGTCGAGCAACTGCTCCAGCACCCTGCCGCGGCTGCGCAGGCCCAGCTCCTCCTTCAGCCGGTCGATCTGCTCCACTAGATCGGTGGCCAGGGTCACGGCGATCCGTTGGTTGGCTTCCCCTCCTCTCTCCGCCAAGTCGCACCTCCCTCAGCGGTTGATCCTGCGGTGGCGGCTGGCTGTCATGGTTGGGGCCAGCCCTGCATCTGGCGCCGCTGGGCGTCGATGGCCCGACGGTAGCGATCCACGTAGTCGTTGCCAGTGACCGGGGGGGGCGCCACCAGCGGCAGGCTCGGACGCAGAGGCCGGATCGGCGCACTGCTGGGGATGTTGGGCGGGGGAAGGAGGGGCCGCACGCTTCCATCCCCACGTCCGGCCGTGGCCCCTGTGCCCGCCGGCGGCGGCGGAGGGGTTGCTGGAGCGGTGACCGGTTGGCTCAGACGGGCCAGATCCAGCTGGCGCTCCCGCTCCCGCAGCAGGGCCAGCTGGCTGGCTGGAACCACACTCAGCAGGTGGCCGGGGGTGGCGTCAGCCGGGTAGACCAGGCTGACCTTGACCGGGGTGACCACGCCGGGCTGCAACTGCAAGCTGGCCAGGGAGAGGCTCTGGCTGGAGCGCAAGCCCACGTGCACGTCCTGCCGTCCATCCGGAGTGAGGATCTCAAGGGAGCCGCGAAAGGCGGTGAAATCCCGGCCGCCGCTCGGGGAGGGATGGCTCATCACCAACTCGTAGGGGCCATTGCCGGTGAGCCTGAGCTCCAGGTCGAAACGCACCCCATAGGTGCCGACGTTGTCGAGGGAGGAATCGATCATCCGGCTCACCAGCGGGTTGACCTGCACCTCCCCGGTGCCGAATTCGTGGCGATCGGTGCTGGTCAGCGGCACGTGCAGGGGGCCCTGCCGCTCCAGGTCGTGCTGGAGGCTGGCGCGGTAGGCATCCCCCAGGGCCACGCCCCCCACCCGCGAGAAAATGGAGCGATTGTTGATCTCCGGAATCCGAGCCAGATAAACCCGGCCGGGGGCCAGCTGGGCCGAATCGAGCACCGCCAGCACGTCCTCGTCGCTGCCGTCGCGCTTTGTGGCCACCACGGCCATCTGGAAAGGCCCGTCGCTGTGGCCGCGCAGCAGGGCGTTGGCGATTCCCAGGGCCGGCAGGCGGGTGGAGAACAGCACCAGGCGGCTGCGGGGCGGAATGGTGATCTCCTCGCTCAGGCGCTGGTCCAGCCTGCCCCGCAGCATCTGCACCGCCGTGGCGTCCCCCGGGCCGGTGTTCCAGGGCCTCACCCCCAGGGGCTTCACCCCCATCAGGTTGTTCGCCAGGTAGGGGGCCTCAAAACTGTTGCGCACCGCTCCGGTTTCGAAGCGGATGTGCACCGGTTTCATGCCGGGGTTGAT
Organism: Aphanothece sp.; assembly: GCA_040381155.1. GTDB lineage: Bacteria > Cyanobacteriota > Cyanobacteriia > PCC-6307 > Cyanobiaceae > Cyanobium. The sequence goes on along the minus strand of JBEIHT010000009.1, from coordinate 28,119 downwards.
CAGGACCGTGGCCAGCGTGAGCTCGGGACGGCGGCCACCGGCGCCGATGGACCCCCGGCTTGGGGGGTAGTACTTGTGGTGGAGGTGAAGGCCGAATTCGCCGTTGAACGTGAATTCCGAGTTGCGCAACCATTGGCCGGTTTCGGCGGCGAGGGCCTGGCCCGGGGCGGTGTTGATCAGGATGCCGGGGCCTTCCACCTCCTCCGGCTGATTGGAGTGGAGAACCGGCACGTTGTTGAACGTGCCGTTCAGGGGTCGGGCCCTCTGGCCGGCCATCAGGGCCACGTAGGCCGCGACGGGGCGAACCTCAAGCAGGGGCAGCGTGGCGAGGGCCAGCGCAGCAATGCCGAGGGAACCTGGGGAACGCGGCACGCTCAAACCGTGAACAGCAGACGGGGAAAGGGGCCGGGGGGGCGGTGGCCTACCCCCCGGGGATGATGGCGTGCCGGCCGCAGACTTGGGGACGACTCCCGGCGGTGGCGTCCCAGTGGCTAGAACCTGGTCGCATCAGAGCATCCTCCCATGTTTCCCCCCTTCGGCTGCTGCGTCGCCCCTGAGGAGGGCGGCCTGGGACGCCGTCGTTACCAGGAGCGCAAGCTGCGCATGCTCAGCGGCTGGCGCGACAGTCTGGAGCGCCAGCTGGCCGCCGTCACCGCCGCGATCAGCACCCTGGAGCGCCAGATGGAGCGGGACGGGAGCAGCCCGAGCCCCTGACCCCGGCGTCCTCCAGATGGCGCCGCAGGCTGTCGAGGCCCTGCTGGAGCAAACGCTTGACCGTCACCGGGCTGATCCGCAGCTCGTGGGCCAGGTGGCGGTAGCTCGCTCCTTCCAGCACCACCTGGGCCACCACGTGCCGCTCCCTTGGGTTCAAGCGCTCCAGGGATCCCCTCACGGCCCGGGCGGTTTCCTCCAGGTGGCTGGTCTGGGGCGCCTCCTCCGGTTCCTGGGCCGCCAGGCCTTCCAGCAGCGGCCCTTCCAGGGGAAGGGTTCGGCAGAGCCGGCGTTGGCGAAGCAGCAGGTCCCGTTCCTCCGCTGGCAGCGCAATCCTCTTGGCGACCGGGCGCAGCTGGTCCTGGCCCTGCTCCTTCAGCAGGCGCTCCAGGCGCTCCGCCTGGCGGCGGGGGAGCCTGACCCGGGGGGCCACATCCCGGAGGTGGTGGAGGATGGCACCGCGGATGTGGGGCCTGGCGAATGCGGGGAACGGTGTTCCCTGCTCCGGCCGGTAGAGCTCGGCGGCACGGATCAGGCCGATCAGGCCCACCTGCTGGAGATCCTCAAGCGGTTCCGGGCAGCGGTGGGCGTAGTGCAGGGCCAGGGGGGGCACCAGATCCCGATGGCTGTCCACCAGACGGTTGCGCTGGCGCAGGGCCCGGGCCGAGGCAGGCCTGGAGAAGGTGCGGGTCATGACGAGATAAAGAGCAATGGAAAAGGGAATCGAAAGGTGGCGATCCACGCCGGAGCAGCCGGAGGAGGTCGCCTTCTTCAACAAGCACCAGGTCCCGGGCCAGGCGCAACCGTGAAAACACGGAATTTTGGGCCGCTCAGGGCCGTGGCGCCGCCACCGACTCCAGCAGGCTCCAGGCCCCGTGGTGGCTCAGCCAGTCCAGATCGGAGCCCTCGGTGCAGAGCAGATAGCCGGCGAATCCCAGGGCGTTGATGCTGAAGCCGGCGCAGTGCTCCCGCACCCGGCGCACGGTCAGGAACCAGCGGTCGTTGAACAGCAGGTTGTAGGCATGGCGTGGGGCTTGATCCTCACCGTCCTGGCCCAGCCCCAGCTCCCGGCAATGGCGGGCATAGAGCTCCGGCAGGTCGGCGCCGCCATGCGGATCGCGGCGGCGGCTGAGGCGATAGGCCCAGGCCCAGGGAGCTGCCGCACCCTCCAGCTGGCCCTCGAGATGTGTCGCGAGGGGGCAGCTGGCCTCATCGCCCTGCCGGGGCAGCAGCTGCAGATGGCGGTGCGGCTGGCTGGCACCCGCTGTGGCGCCGCTGTTGAAGAACCACAGCCCGCCGGTGTCGGCGGCCACCGTCGCCACCGCCAGCCAGTCGGAGGCTTCGATCCAACCGCTCTGGGGCCGCCAGTCCTGGCTGATCACCAGCAGGTGGGCGGGCTGCACGGGGTACTTGTTGAGCAGCAGCACATGGCCGCTGGCCAGCACCTCCACCTGCAAGGGGGCATCCCAGGGCAGAAACGGATTGGGCTTGGGACCCTCCGGGCGCAGGTGCCGCGGCGGTCGGGAGATGAGCCGGCGCAGCACGAACGGGGAAAGATCCGGCAGGGGCAGGATTTCCGTGGCGAGCGGCACCAGCGCGCCGCAGGCGCGGGCGGCGTCAGAAACCGCCAGGGCGGCCCGCCAGAGGCGTTCAGCCCGCACCGGCCTGCAACCGGGCCAGGGAGGCACCACGGTAGTAGCGGCCGAGAATCTCGTTGTAGCGGAGGCCTTGCTGGGCAAGCTCCTGCGCTCCGGTCTGGCTCATGCTTGCCCCCAGGTGGCCGTGGGCCTCATCGACGATCTGCTGGGTGGCGGCATAGAGGCTCTCAACGATGCCCCCCTGGTAGCTGAGGATCACCCCGGCGGTGCTGGCGGTGGCCTCCCGGGTGCGGGTGTTGACGCTGCTCAGGCCGGTGTAGTTCTGCCAGCGGGTGGTATCCCCCAGATGCCAGTGGTCGTCCGCGGGGCGCGCCATGTGGGCCATGGCGTAGGAGCGGGCTGCCACCGCCTGGGCCCGCAGGGCTTCCATGTTCCATTGACTGGGCATCTCGCCGCCCACCACGGAGCTGATGTACTGCTCGAGGGGGAGGTGATTGACCACCCGCAGACTGCCGCCCCCCTCCAGCAGCCGGAAGCGGCCCGCATAGGGGCGGCCGTCGGCCTCGAGGTTGGATCCGCCATCGGTTTCCAGCCAGGCCTCCGCTCCGGAGCTGAAGGCCCCTTCCAGGGCCACCGGCTCACCGGCCCGGCCCTGCTGCAGCACTCGCCCCTGGCGGTCGAGCAGACGCCAGGGGCCGCTGGCGCTGAGCCGGGGCCAGGGGGCCAGCTTGAGCAGGGCGACGCGGATCTCCAGCCGCAGCTCCGGACCGGCCTCCGGGATGGGCAGGGCACCACCGCGACTGGGACTGGCCGCCCGCTGGGCTCGCACGCCTTCGGCCGTCTGGGGGGAAGCGCTGGGCACCGCCGGCGCCGGCTTCTGGCCGTCCGGGGCCGGCTGGGCGATCAGCGCCTCGAGCAGTTGATGGTCGGCGGCCTCGGGAGCTGGGCGCCACAGGGCCTGGGCGGCGAAGCCGGCCCCCACGGCAAGCACGGCCACGGGCGTGGTGAGCACCACGGGATGGTGGCGGCAGGCCGCCATCAGCCTGCGCAGGCCAGGTGCTGCCAGCTGGAGGCGTCGCTGGAGTCTGCGGCGCAGATCCGCGGCCTGGCGAACAAGGTTCCGTCCCACAACAGGTGGCCCGATCCGGACAGGCGGATTGTGGCCGATGAAGCGGCCTCACACACCATGCCCCCAGGACGGTCGGAGCATTGCCATCCCACCACACGAGGGCGCCCCAGGCGCTCCATCCACCAGGGGGCGACCAGGGCGTGGGCGGAACCGGTCACCGGATCCTCCGGGATGCCGAGGCCCGGGGCGAAGAAGCGCAGCCGATAGTCGGCCGGTTCGTCCCCCACCCGTGCGGGCTCTCCCCCGCTGCTCCCGGCCGTCCAGGCCTGCATCAGCACCAGGCCAGCCCGGAGATCCTCCGGCAGGTCCGCCGCCAGGCCCTGGGGTCGCTCCAGGGGCGCTCCGGCGGGCAGCAGGGCAACGGCGTAGCCCAGTCGCGAACGCCAGAACCCCTCCACGCCCCCCAGCTGCCGCCGGCGCAGCCATGACTCGAGCCCAGCGGGCACCGCCGCCGCCGCCAGGTCACCCCCGGGCAGGGTGATCCAGCCCCGCCCGCAGCCGGTGCCATCGGGGGCGCGTTCCAGTCCCCCAGCGAGCGTGCCGCTGCGGGTGTGGAAGGCCAGCCCTTGGTCAGGGACCAGATCCCCCCAGTGTCCGAGGGCCAGCAGGGCCGCCAGGGTGGCGTGGCCGCAGAGGGGCACCTCACAGGTGGGGGTGAACCAGCGCAGCAGCCAGCGCCCTCCATCCCTCAGCAGGAAGGCCGTCTCCGACTGGCGCAGGCTGCCGGCCACCGTCTGCATCCAGCCCGCGCTCAGCGGGCCGGGCAGGCGCACCACGGCCGCCCCGTTGCCGGCCCCAGGGGCCTCGCTGAACGCCTCCACCAGCACCGCCGCCAGGCCCTCACTCACCCCTCCGCCTCCGCCCGCAGATCGCGTTCCATCAGGGCCCGCACCGCCCGGGCGGCATCGATGCGCCCATCCAGGAGGGCCACCACCTGTTCGCTGATCGGCAGTCGCCAACCCTGCCGTTCCGCCAGCCGCAGCACCGCCCGGGCGCTGGGTGCCCCCTCCACCGTGGCGCCGACGCGCGCCAGGGCCGTCGCCCCATCGGCGCCGCGCGCCAACTCCAGCCCGAAGCGGTAGTTGCGACTCAGGTCGCTGTTGGCCGTCGCCAGCAGATCCCCCAGGCCCGCCAGGCCGTAAAGGGTGGCGCCCTGACCGCCGAGGGCCTGCAACACCACCCCCATTTCCGCGAGCCCACGGCAGAGCAGCGAGGCCTTGGCGTTCGCCCCCAGCCCCAGGCCATCGCTGATGCCGGCCGCCAGGGCGATCACATTCTTCAGGGCCCCGGCGGCCTCCGTCCCGATCGGATCGGCGTTGGTGTACAGGCGCAGGTTGGGGGCCACCAATTCCTGCTGCAGCTGGCGGGCCAGGGCGGTGTCGGCGCTGGCGATCACACTGGCGGCGGGCAGCCCGCGGTCGAGTTCCGCCGCCAGGTTCGGGCCGCTCAACACCGCGACGCCCACGGGGGGAAGGTGTCTCTGCCACAGCTGGGCCGCGGTGCAGAGCCCCGCCAGGTCGATGCCCTTGCTGCAGCTCAGCAGCGGCAGGCCGGTGGGCCAGCCGGGGCCGAGCCGGCGGGCCAGCCCCTCCACCCCCGCCATCGACACCGCCGAGACCACCAGCTGGGCCCCCTGCAGAACCGCCTCGGGATCACCGCCATCCCGCCGTGACCAGCGGCTGAGGCGATGGCCGGCCCGCTCCCACAGATACCCCAGGGTGGTGCCCCAGGCGCCCCGTCCGAGCACAGCGATGCGCAGAACCATCTCCCCTTCGTGGAACCCCATCCGGTGCCGGAGCGCTGCCATCATGCGCCATCTGACTCCCTTTGCATGGATCCCGCCGTCGACGGCCACGACTGGAGCCTCTGGAAGGGTCAGGCGCTCGTGGTGGGCCGGGGAGGCATCGGCCGGGCGCTGCTGACGGCCCTGCCCGTGCGGGCTCCCGGCCTGCAGGTGTGGTCGGCGGGCCGTGACCCGCAGGAGGAGCGGCACCTGCAGCTCGACCTGGCGGACGACGCCAGCGTTGCGGATTTTCAGGAGCGGGTGCGCGAGCGACTGCCCGAACTGCGCCTGGTGATCCACACCAGCGGTCTGTTGCACGATGGGGTTCTGCAGCCGGAGAAGCGGCTCTCCCAGGTTCGTCGCGACTGGCTCGAGCGGAGTTTTGCGGTCAACGCCTGGGGGCCGCTGCTGCTGGCCCAGGCAGTGGAGGAACGGCTGCCGCGGCAGCTGCCCTGCCATTTCGCCAGCCTCTCCGCCCGGGTGGGCAGCATCGGCGACAACCGTTTGGGCGGCTGGTACGCCTACCGGGCCGCCAAGGCCGCCCAGAACCAGCTGCTGGCCACCCTCGCCCTGGAGTGGCGTCGGCGCCGTCCCCTCACCTGCGTCACCCTGCTGCACCCCGGCACCACCACCACGGGCCTATCGGCCCCCTTCCGGGGCGGCGTGCCGGCGGAGCGGCTGTTCAGCCCCGAGCGGGCCGCGGGCCAGCTGCTCGACGTACTGGCCGGGCAACGTCCGGAGACGAGCGGCGCGTTCCTCGCCTGGGATGGTTCCGCCATCCCCTGGTGAGGCCTCCGCAGGGCCGCTCAGGGGGCGGCGCAGGATCGCAGCACCTCCAGGGGGATGATCTCGAGGGTGGAGGCTTCGCAGGCCTCCAACCGCACCTGCGGCGCCACGCCGTCCTCGTAGGCCTCCAGCCAGCGGGCGGCGCAGACGCACCAGTGATCCCCCGGCCGCAGCCCGGGGAAGCCGTAGGCGGGGGCGGGGGTGCTCAGATCGTTGCCCTGGGCCCGGGTGTAGCTCAGGAACCGCTCATCCACGACGCAGCAGACCGTGTGGCGGCCGAGATCAGCGGGGTCGGTGCGGCAGCTGCCATCGCGGAACCAGCCGGTCAGGGGTTGGCAACTGCACTCCAGCAGCGCGCCTCCCAGAACGTTGCGAGGGCCTTCAGGACCAGGGCCGCTGGGGCTGGAGGGGGCCGGATCGGGGGAGACGGGCACGGGCGTGGGCCAACGCGACGGGGCCGAGTCTGCCGGGAGACTGGCACAAAGTGCGTCCTGGTGGTTGACGGATTCCCGGGTGCAGGCATTAAAGATCCAGAGACGTCGACACTGCGCGCCCCCGCGGCGCCCTCTTCATGGATTGGGATTTCACCGAGGACGCGGCCTTCCTGGCCCTCTGCGACGCCTACAAAGAGAGCGGTGAACCCTCCGCCATGGAATTCCTGGCCCACGGCGAAGGGGCCTTTCACTTCCAGGAGCTCACCCAGAACGCCGCCGGGGAGGGGTTGGACCTCTCCAGTTCTGATTCCCTGGAGGAATTCATGCAGGACGTCATCGACAGCCTGGAGGAGATGTGCAGCTGAGCGCTGCTCAGCCGTAGAAGAAGGCGATTTCCTTTTCGCTCAGCCCGTTCCAGCCCGCCTCCTGGAGTCGTTGATCAAGGCTGGAGCGGTCGAGGTGTTTGGCGCCGCTGCGCACGATGCGGTTGCGCATCGACTTCTTCACGCCGCTGCGGGGCCGTGCGTTCTCCAGCGCCATCACCTCCCGGTAAAGGGTGAGCATGGCGTCGGGGATCGGCGTGCCGTCAAGATCCACACCGGCGGCGATGGCGTCGTCGATGCTGCCGGGTCCGGAATTGGCCATGGCGAGGGGCTCAGGGGAATGCCTGAGCCTGCCACGGCCCCCAACCCGCCTCAGGCGCTGAAGTAGCGGGCCTGGCTGTGGAGGGCCACCAGGGCGGTGGTGCTCTGCTCCGGCTCCAGCTGGTCGCTCTCATCCATGGTCAGGCCGATGCGATCGGCCCCGAGCCAGGTGAGCTGGGGCCGCGAATCGGCCACATTGGGGCAGGCCGGGTAGCCGAAGGAGTAGCGACTGCCCCGGTAGCGCTGGGCGAGCACATCCCGCAGGGCGGTGGGTTCCTCCTGGCCGAAGCCGAGTTCACGGCGAATGCGGGCGTGGGCCCATTCGGCCAGCGCCTCGGCCATCTGCACCCCCAGGCCGTGGAAGTAGAGGTAATCGCTGTACTGGTCGGCGCGGAACAGCTCTTGGGCGAAGGCGGTGGCCCGCTCCCCCATGGTCACGGCCTGCATCGGCAGCACATCGGTGGCGATCGGCTCCCCATCCGGGCCGCTGCCCAGATCCCGGTAGAAATCGGCGATGCAGTACCGGTTGCCGGAGCGCTGGCGTGGCAGCTGGAATCGTCCCAGCTCGGGCCCGGCGCCGGCGGCGGAATCGCCGGGTGCCAGGGGTGCGGGATCGAAGAGCACCACTGCATTGCCCACCCGACCGCAGGGGAAGTAGCCGTAGGCCACCCGCGGCGTCAGCAGACCCTCCTGGAGGCAGCGCTCAAGCCAGTGCTGCAGCACCGGCTCCGCCTTCTCGGCCAGCATCGCCTCGTACTCGGCGCGGGACTGCTGCTGGGTCTTGCGCAGCTGCCATTGGCCGGCGAAGAGGGCATTGCGATCGAGATAGGCCATCACCTCGCGCAGGTCGATCTCCGCTTCGCGGATCAACTGGGATCCCCAGAAGGGGGGTTGGATCGCCGGCTCCTCCGGCACCGCCGTGGAGCGGCTGTCATCGAGCGGCAGCGGGGGGGGCGTGGCCTCCGCGGCAGCGGCCTGGGGCGCTGCGCTGACGGCCTCGGCAGCGGCTGGGGGCGCCGCGGCGGCGGGTTCGTCCTCCACGATTCCGAGGCCCGCCGGTGCGCCATCGAGGAAGCCCTGAAGGTCATCCCAGCGACCGGAGACCTTGGCTTCCATCAGCGCATCCATGAAGCGGAGGTCGGCGAAAGCGTCGCGGCCATAGATCACCTGGCCGTTGTAGACGGAGCGGCAGTCTCCGTTGACGAAGCGGGGTGTGAGAGCGGCACCACCGAGAATCACAGGCACTGAGATTCCCTGCTGGTTGAAGGTGGCGAGGTTATCTTTCATGAAGGCGGTTGATTTCACCAGCAGCCCGCTCATGGCGATGCAGTCGGCGTTGTGCTGCTGCTGCGCTTCAACAATCTGCTCAACGCTCTGCTTGATGCCTAGATTGACAACCTCATAGCCATTGTTGGTGAGGATGATATCAACCAGATTTTTGCCGATGTCATGCACGTCGCCCTTGACGGTGGCGATCAAAAACTTGCCCTTGCTGCTGCTCTGGCCCTCGATTTTCTCCATGTGGGGCTCCAGGTGGGCCACCGCCGACTTCATCGTTTCGGCGCTCTGCAGCACAAAGGGCAGTTGCATCTGGCCGCTGCCGAAGAGCTCGCCCACCACCTTCATGCCATCGAGCAGGAAGGTGTTGATGATCTGCAGCGGTGGGTAGCTGGCGAGGGCTTCGTCAAGGGCGGTCTCCAGGCCGATGCGCTCGCCGTCGATGATGTGTTGCTTGAGCCGCTCCTCCACAGGCAGGTCAGCCAAGGAGGGTCCGCTGGCGCGCGCCTCCTTGGCGGAGACGCCCTCGAACATCGTGGTGAGTTCCGTGAGCGGATCGAAGACGCAGATGACGCCGTCAAAGCGGCGCTGGTCGTAGATCAGCTGGTGGCAGATCTGCTGGTTCTCCTCACTGATTTTCGCGAGCGGCAGGATCTTCGCCGGACTGACAATGGCGGCGTCCATGCCGGCCTGACAGCATTCGTGCAGGAACACAGAGTTGAGAACGATGCGCGCCGCTGGTGAGAGGCCGAAGCTCACATTGCTCACGCCCAGCACCACATGCACACCCGGCAGCTGGCTGCGGATCTGGCGGATCGCCTCGATCGTGGCGGCGCCGTTCTTCCGATCCTCCTCAATGCCTGTGGAGATCGGCAGAGCCAGGGGGTCGTAGAAGATTTCGTGGGCCGGGATGCCGTACTCCAGGATGTCGCGGTAGGCGCGCTGGGCGATGGCAAACTTCCGCTCTGCCGTGCGGGCCATGCCCTCCTCATCGATCGTGCCCACCACGATGGCGGCGCCGTAGGCCTTGGCCAGCTCCAGCACCTTGAAGAAGCGTTCGTCGCCATCTTCATAGTTGGTGGAATTGAGGATGCATTTGCCGCCGGCCACCTTGAGGCCAGCCTCCATCTTCTGCCACTCGGTGGAATCGAGCATCAGCGGCAGGTTGACATTGGTCACCAACCGGCTGACGAGATTGTGCATGTCGCGCACACCATCGCGCCCGACATAATCCACGTTCACATCGAGCACGTGGGCGTTTTCCTTCACCTGGCCGCGGGCCACCGCCACCAGGCCGTCCCAGTCCTCCTCGTTGAGTAGCTCTCGCACCTTCTTCGAACCACTGGCATTGAGCCGTTCGCCGATGATCAGGAAGGAGTTGTCCTGGTGATACGGGGTGACGCCGTAGATCGAGGCGGCGGCGGGTTCGTACTCAAGGGCCGGGCGGGGCGACCCCGATTCGGCGGGGGCGGGGCGGCGCACCTGCCGCTGGGCCGGCCGCAGCTCGCGGGCCAGTTCGGTGAGGGCGGCGATGTGTTGGGGCGTGGTGCCGCAGCAGCCGCCGATCACCTGCACGCCCAGGTCTTCGACGAAGTGCATCAGCTGCATCTTCATTTCAACGGGCGTGAGGCGGTAGTGGGCCACGCCGCCGACGTTCTCCGGCAGGCCGGCATTGGGGATGCAGCTCACCACGAAGGGGCTGTGCTGACTGAGGTAGCGCACGTGCTCCTTCATCTGCTCCGGGCCCGTGGCACAGTTCAGCCCGAGCACATCGATCGGGAAGGGCTCCAGGATCGCCACGACCGCGGCGATGTCGGATCCCACCAACATGGTGCCGGTGGTTTCCATGGTGACTGACACCATCAGCGGCAGGCGCTGGCCGGTGGCGGTGAACGCCTCCTCGATGCCCTGCAGGGCCGCCTTGATCTGCAGCACGTCCTGGCAGGTTTCGACGATGAACAGGTCGACATCGCCCGCGATCAGGCCCTCGGCCTGCTCGCGGAAGGACGCCTTCATCGTGTCGAAGTCGATGTGGCCGAGGGTGGGCAGCTTGGTGGTGGGGCCGAAGGATCCCGCCACGAAGCGGGGGTGATCAGGGGTGCTGAACTGGTCCGCCATCTCCCGGGCCAGTTCGGCGGCGCGCTTGTTGAGCGCAAAGGCCTGGTCCTGCAGGTCGTATTCCGCCAGCACGATCGAGGTGGCCCCGAAGGTGTCGGTCTCGATCACATCGCAGCCCACCTCCAGAAACTGGCGATGCACCGACTGCACCGCATCGGGGCGGGTAAAGACGAGATTCTCGTTGCAGCCCTCTAGGGCAGCGCCACCGAAATCCTCGGCCGTGAGCTGCATCTGCTGCAGGGACGTGCCCGTGGCGCCGTCGAAGACGAGAACAGGCTGCCCTGGACTGTGAAGCCGTTCGAGAAAGCCAATCCGAGCGGCTTTGGGGCGAATCGGAGGGGCTGGCCGTTCGTTGGAGACCTGAACCGCGGAGACAGCCATCAGTCGACAGTACGAATTCTGGTGATCCAGTGTTCATACTCGGAATCCGCCCCTTCCGTGATCGCGGTCAGGCGGTCCCTGAGCCGTTCCATGATCGGGCGGGGTCCGACCAGATCCATGGTTTCGATGCGCCGGATCGGGGTCACCCGCGCCGCGGTGCCGGTGAGGAACACCTCATCGGCGACGAACAGCTCCGTCTTGTCGACGGCGCGCTCCAGCACCGGGATTGCCATTCCCCGTGCAAGCTCCAGGATGCTGGCGCGGGTGATGCCCTCCAGGATGTCCTGGTCCACCCCCGGCGTGATGAGCATGCCGTCGCGCACCAGGAAAAGGTTCATGCCGCTGGCTTCGCTCACCTTGCCGCGGCTGTTGAGCAGCAGGGCTTCGTCGAAGCCGCTGCGCACCGCTTCGGTCTTGGCCAGGGAGCTGGTGATGTAGGCGCCGCTGATCTTGCCCCGCAGGGGCAGAGAGCGGTCCTCCTGCCGCGTCCAGCTGCTGACCCGACAGCTCACCCCCTCCGGGGAGAGGTAGTCACCGAGCTCGATGCCGTAGATGAGGAAATCGGTCTGGATGTCATGCAGGCGCGGGGCGATGCCGAGGTCGCTGGTGTAGACGAACGGCCGCATGTAAAACGGGCAGGTTGGCCGGTTCGCCTTCAGGAAGGCCCGGATCGCCGCATGGATCGTCTCCTCCGGCAATTCGTGCAGCAGCAGTCGGGCGCTCTGACTCAACCGCCGGGCGTGGCGGTCGGCGCGGAAGAGGAGCACCTCCTCGGGATCGGCGGGATTGGGAATGCCGCGCATGCCGCCGAAGGCCCCCGTTCCGTAGTGGAGGGCATGGGTGGCCACCGAGAGAGTCGCCTCCGCGAAGGGCACGCACTGGCCGCCGAACCAGGCATAGGGAAGGAACTGGTGCATGGCGGGCGGAGACGACAGAGCGATCTTCTCACTGAGACCAGCAGGATGGGGGCATGCACAGGCTTGTGGCGATCCCCGGCGATTCCGATCCTCTCGATGGCTCGCCCCCCTTTGTGGAGCAGCCGCCGGCGCCGGTGGTGCTGCTGAGCAGCGCCGATACCGATCTGCTGGCGTTCGAGGCCCTCCTGCGCCGCTCGCCCCAGCTGCTCGGCGTCGACCTGCGCGCCCTCAACCTGGCGGCCCTGGGGCACCCCGCCGTGATCGACCACTACGTGGCCTCGACCCTGGAGCCCCCCCCCACGCGCCTGGTGGTGGTGCGGCTGCTGGGTGGCCGCGGGCACTGGAGCTATGGCCTGGAGCGCCTGCGGGCCTGGGCGGAGCGTCCCGTCTCCGGAGCGGGCACGCGCCAGCTGCTGGTGCTGCCAGGCACGGCGGAGGAGGAGGAGTCCCTCGCCGGCCTGGGTACGGTGCCCACTCCCCTGGCGATCGGCCTGGCCCACTGCCTGCGGGAAGGGGGTCCGCAGAACCTCACCGCTGTCCTCACCTGCCTCGCCCAGCTGCTTGAGGGCGGCACCCCCGAGCCGCCGCCCTGCCGGCCGCTCGCGGATCCCCTGCCCCATGACTGGCGGCCGGAGCCGGGTGCACGGGTGGGGCTGATCCTCTATCGCTCCCTGCTGCAGGCCGGCGATCTCGACTTCGCCGAGGCCACCCTCGCGGCCCTGCGCGGCGCGGGCCTGGCGCCACGGCTGCTCTGGGTGAGCGGCTTGCGGGAGCCTGCCGTGCAGAAGGGCGTGGCCGATCTGCTGGCACGGGAGGGGGTGGAGGTGGTGCTCACCGCCACGGGTTTCGCTTCGGTGCGGTTTGAGGAGGCCGGTCTGGGAGCGCCGCTCTGGGATCGGCTGGGGGTGCCGGTGCTGCAGCTGTTGACCAGCGGCCGCCCGCGCGACGCCTGGCAGGCCAGTCCGATCGGGCTGGGCCCCCTCGACCTCAGCCTGCAGGTGGCCCTGCCGGAGCTGGATGGACGCCTCACCACCCGGGTCGGAGCCTTCAAGGAGCGGCGCGGTGCCAGCGATCGGCTGGCCACCGCCCTGGCCAGGCTGGAGCCCGACCCCCCCCGCCTGGCCTGGGTGGCGGAGCTGGCGGCGGCCTGGGTCCGGCTGCGGCGCACCCCGGCCCCCCAGCGGCGGATCGCCCTGGTGCTGGCCAACTACCCCACCCGCAACAGCCGCCTGGCCAACGGGGTGGGGCTCGACACCCCCGCCAGCGCGGCGGCGATGCTGGGTTGGCTGGCGGAGGATGGTCACCACCTGGGCGCTGGGCCCCTGCCGGCGGATGGGGAGGCCCTGATCCACGCCCTGCTCGCCGGCCGCAGCAATGACCCGGAGAGCGACCACCGTCCGGCCCTCGCCCACCTGTCCCTGGCCGCTTACCGCAACTGGTACGACACCCTGCCGTCGGCGGGCCGCCAGCGGCTGGAGGCGGTGTGGGGCCCGCCGGAGCGGGATGGGGGCCTCGAGGCCGCCGGCTTCCCCGTGCGCGGCCTGTGCTTCGGCCATGTGTGCGTGCTGGTGCAGCCGGAGCGGGGCTACGACCGCGACCCCTCCCTCAGCTATCACAGCCCGGATCTGCCCCCCACCCACGCCTACCTGGCCCAGTACCTCTGGCTGCGCCAGAGCTTCGCCGCCCACGTGGCGGTGCACGTGGGCAAGCACGGCAACCTGGAATGGCTGCCGGGCAAAGGGGTGGGCCTGGGCGAGGCCTGTTTCCCGGAGTGGGCGCTGGGGCCCCTGCCGCACCTCTATCCCTTCATCGTCAACGACCCCGGTGAGGGCAGCCAGGCCAAGCGCCGCGCCCAGGCGGTGATTCTCGATCACCTCACGCCGCCCCTGGGGCGGGCGGGTCTGCATGGCGAGCTCCTGGCCCTGGAATCCCTGCTCGACGAGTACTGGCAGGCCCGTGAGCTGGGGGGAGAACGGCAGGAGGGGCTGCGACGGCAGCTGGAGGGTCGCCTGGAGGCCCTACGGCTGCCGGCTGCGGGGGAGGAGCTGGAGGCGCGACTGGAGGCGGCGGATGGCTATCTCTGCGAGCTGAAGGAGGCCCAGATCCGGCTGGGGCTTCACACCTTCGGCCACTTGCCCGAGCCTGAGCGGCTGGCGGAACTGCTTCTGTGCCTGGCCCGCGCCCCCCTGCCGGGGCAGCCGGGGCTGGTGCAGGCCCTGGCGGCCGACCTGGGCCTGGCGCTCGACCCCTGGGCCGACCCGGAGGAGGAGCCCCTGGCGCCGGAGGATCGGCTCCGACTCACCGGATTCGCCGCCGGCAGCTCCGCCCGCAAGGTGGGGGATGGGGTCGCCCTGCTGGAGGACTGGGCGCTGGAGCTGGTGCGACGGGAACTCGACCTGCCCCGACGCCCAGACCCTGCCCGGCCTGCCATCCCCCCGCTGGGCCCCGCCAGCCAGCGGGCCCTGGGGTTTCTGCGTCGCCGCCTCTTGCCAGCCCTGCTGGCCTGCGGGGAGGCGGAGCGGCGGGCGTTTCTGGTGGGGATCGCCGGCGGGCGCATCGCCGCCGGACCCTCCGGGGCCCCCACCCGCGGCCGTCCCGATCTGCTGCCCACCGGGCGCAACTTCTACAGCGTCGATCTGCGCGGCCTGCCCAGTGAGGCCGCCTGGGACCTGGGGCGACGCAGCGCCGAGCTGCTGCTGGAGCTGCACCGCCAGGAGGAGGGCGACGACCTGCGCCGGCTGGCCCTCTCGGTGTGGGGAACGGCGACGATGCGCAACGGCGGCGAGGACATCGCCCAGGCCCTGGCGCTGATGGGGGTGCGGCCGGTCTGGGATGGCCCCAGCCGTCGCATGGTGGACCTGGAGGTGATCCCCCTCACCCTGCTCGGTCGCCCGCGGGTGGATGTGACCCTGCGCATCTCGGGTCTGTTTCGCGACGCCTTCCCCCAGCTGCTGGCCTGGATGGATCGGGCCACCCGGCGCATCGCCCGGCTGGACGAACCGGACGCGATGAACCCCCTGGCGGCCGCCGCGCGGCGAGAGGGCGACTGCTCCCGCATCTACGGCTCGGCTCCCGGGGCCTACGGGGCCGGTCTGCAGGGGCTGATCGACAGCGGTCACTGGCGCGAGCGGGCCGATCTGGGGGAGGCCTTCCTGGCCTGGAGCGGCTGGCGCTACGGCAGCGATCCCAGCCGCGATGGGGATGGCATCGACGGCGAGATGATCGCGGTGCAGGCGGACCGACCGGGCCTGGAGCGGCGCCTGGCGGCGGTGCAGGTGGTGTTGCACAACCAGGACAACCGCGAGCACGATCTGCTCGATTCCGACGACTACTACCAGTTCCACGGGGGCCTGAGCGCGGCGGCCGAGACCCTCAGCGGCCGGCCTCCCCGGCTCTGGTTCGCCGACCACTCCCGCGCCGGCCGACCGCGCCTGCATCCGCTGGAGAAGGAGTTCGACAAGGTGCTGCGCTCACGCCTGCTCAACCCCCGCTGGATCGAGGCGATGGGGGAGCATGGCTACAAGGGGGGCTTCGAGATGGCCGCCAGCCTCGACTACCTCTTCGCCTACGACGCCAGCACGGGCCGGGTGCCGGACTGGAGCTACGGCGCCCTGCAGCAGCGCTGGCTGGAGGATCCCCAGGTGCTGGCCGCCCTGCGCCGCAGCAATCCCTGGGCGCTGCGGGACATGGCCGAACGTCTCCTGGAGGCCCACAGCCGGGGCCTCTGGGAGGGAGCCAGCCCGGAGCAGCTCACCTCCTTGGGGCAGTTGCTGCTGAGCAGTGAAGCCCTCACAGAGAACCACCCGGTTTCGCCGGGCCGGGAGCCCCCGGGATAGGGGCCATCGGCTCAGGTATTGAGATCCCGGGCCATCGACTTGAACGGGTCGATCGCGCCGGGCTTTGCGGTGCCGGTGTCGGACCCGGTGGGTTCGCTCGCCTCCTTGGGCTTGCGCAGGGCCGCCGGCGCCACCCCGGGGGCGTTGACCGCCACGGCGGAACCTTTCATGCGCTGATCCAGTTCGGCCTGGCTGATCTGCCTGGCGAAGGTTTTCTTCACCGGCTTCGGCACGCCATCGGTGAGCTTCACCTCGGATTCCTCCGGGTTGATGCCCGCCAGGCCGGGGCTCATCTTCTCCAGCCGGGCCTCCATCGAGGCCACTTCCGCCACCATTTCCTTGTTGCCAGGACTGTCGGACGTGCCGGGGAAGGTGCGGCGGATGGTGTTCGAGCGCCGCATGAAGTCGAGATTGCCCAGGCTCTTCGAGCTGTCGGCATCCAGAAAGAAGGCGTCGTCTTTGTTGGTGGGATTGGCCTCGGCGGCATTGCCGGCGACCTTCGGGCCGGAGGCGCCTGCGCCCTTGCCCCGGAAGCGATCGAACAGACCCATCGCAAGTGTTGGCTGACGGTCAGCAAACCCTAGCGGCCGTCGAGGGCCAGACCGTGGCTGTCGGTGCCGCAACTCATCAAAAGGCCACGCTGCCGCAGGTCGGCGGCGATCGTGTCGCACACCAGCGGCGTCGGCTGCCAGTGGGGGGCCATCGTGTAGTCGTACCAGGCTTCAGCCCCATCGAACCCCAGGGTGGCCGCCGCCGCGATCAGCCGCTGGTGGGGCAGCCGGTAGCGGGCGGGGTGGGCCAGCAGGGCCAGGC
This sequence comes from Aphanothece sp., assembly GCA_040381155.1. Lineage (GTDB taxonomy): Bacteria > Cyanobacteriota > Cyanobacteriia > PCC-6307 > Cyanobiaceae > Cyanobium. Next base: position 11,691 of record JBEIHT010000009.1, on the reverse strand, counting down.
CTCCGGCGGCCTGGATCGCCGCCAGCACGGCCTCGGCCCTCAGGGCCTCGCCCACCACAGCCGCCCCCTCCAGATATGGGCTCAGGCTGGGGTGGTGGTCGCCGAAGCCGAGGGCGAGCACATGCACCAGGCAGCCCTCCAGCAGGCAGCTGATCTCCACGCCTCGCCAGAGGGTGGGGGCCGGCTTGCCGCTGGCCCCTGGGTCCGCGTTGTGGGCGGCGAAATGGGCCGCCACCTCCCCGTGGGCGCCGGCGCTGTGGTGGTCGGTGATCGCCAGGTGCTCCAGGCCGAGGTGCAGGGCCTGCTCGGCCAGGGCAATGGGCGTCAGGCTGCCGTCACTGCAGAGGGTGTGGCAGTGGAAATTGAGCCGGCTGGGGCAGTGGGCCGGATCCACCTCCCGCAGCACCGCCGCCAGGGGATGGGCCCGGGCCTCAGGGCGCAGCGCCATCGCCTCCGGCCTCCGCGGCAAGGGCCAGCCCCTCGGCCCGCAGGCGGCGCCAGCGGGCATAGAACTGGATCGAGCCGGCCATCGCCACCACCAGGGCCACCAGGAACCAGGTGGCCGCGCCGGTGGGGAACTGGTCCTTAAACACCACCAGCATCACCACGATCACCAGCAGCAGGGTGGGCAATTCGTTGAGGGCCCGCAGCTGGCGGGCGCTCCAACCGCAGTCACCCCGCGCCAGGCGCCCCATCAGGCGATAGCAATAGGCGTGATAGCCCAGCAGGGCCACCACGAAGCCGAGCTTGGCGTGCATCCAGCCCTGCTGCAGCCAGCCGGGGTTGACGCTGAGCAGCCCAGCCGCGCAGACCACGGCCACCACCATCCCCGGGGTGGTGATGATGTTGGCCAGGCGCCGCTCCATGAGGGCGTACTGGGCCTGGAAGGCCTGGCGCAGGGCCGGCTCCAGCTGCTCCGCCTCGCGGTGGTAGATGAACAGGCGCACGAGGTAGAAGAGCCCGGCGAACCAGACCACCACGCCGACGATGTGGAGCGTCTTGAACCAGAGGTAGGCCCCGGGGGGCCAGACGAAGGCAGCAGGCATGGGGCAGGGACAACCGGAGCGCGGCGGCGACCGAGGCGGCGCTGGGCCGATGGGGGAGGAACAGGCGACGACCTCAGGCTAGGGGGTGCCCGGCTGATCGCCGGCCCCAGTCGGCCGATGGCGGGCGGCGCTGGCGCGGATGGCGTCGCGTTCCTCCACCGGAATCCGTTCCAGCTGTTTCATCATCAGGCCCATGCGTGGATTGGCGGCGAGGCTGGCGGCGTGGCGGTCGAGAAAATCCCAGTAGAGGCTGTTGAAGGGGCAGGCCCGCGGGCCATGGCGCTGCTTCACGTCGTACGGGCAGCCCTTGCAATAGGTGCTCATGCGGTTGATGTAGCTGCCGCTGGCCGCGTAGGGCTTGCTGGCGAGCAGGCCCCCATCGGCGAACAGGCCCATGCCGATCACATTCGTCTGCATCACCCAGTCGTGGCCGTCGATGAACTGGCGATGGAACCAGGCGGTGAAGGCCTGGGGATCCAGCCCGGCCAGCAGGCCGTAATTGGCCAGCACCATCAGCCGCTGGATGTGGTGGGCGTAACCGCTGGCGTGCAGCTCCGCCAGCACCGTGTCCATGCAGGCCATGCCGCTCTCGCCCAACGCCTCCAGCCAGGGCGGCAGCGGCTCGCTGGCGCCGAAGTGGTTGTGGCTGGGATAGTCCGGACCGAACCAGTGGTAGAGACCATGGGTGTATTCGCGCCACCCCAGGATCTGGCGGATCACCCCCTCCAGGCTGGCCAGCGGTGTGGCCCGATCCCGCCCGGCTTGCTCCAGCCGACGGATCACCTCGAGGGGATGGAGCAGGCCGAGGTTGAGATAGGGGCTGAGCAGGGCGTGCCAGAGGGTGGGTTGGCCGCTCACCATGGCGTCCTGGTAAGGGCCGAAGCCATCCAGGCGGGTGGCCAGGAAATGGTCCAGCGCCTCCAGGGCCTGGGCGCGGGTCACGCCCCAGCGGAAGGGGCGGCTGGCCCCTGGCAGGGGCGGCAGACCGGCGGCGCGCCGCTCCTCGTCCAGGCGTTCCACCTTGGCGATCACCGCCTCGGTGATGGCATCGGTGGCGAAGACGAGTGGCGCCGGCCCCTGCAGGCCCTTCGGCGGCGCCTTGCGGTTCTCACTGTCGTAGTTCCACTGGCCGCCCAGGGGCGCCGTGCCCGCCTGGCCGTCCGCCCCGGGCTCCATCAGCACCTGGAAGCGGCGGCGGCCCTCCCGGTAGAAGAACTCCATCCGCAGTTGCCGGTAGGGGCGGGCCCAGTCGGCGAACTCCTGCCGGCTCCAGAGGAACGCGTTGGAGGGGTGCCACACCACCTCCAGGGGCTGCCGAGCCGCCAGGCCGGCCAGAACGCCCTCGATGCCGATGCGGAAGGGCCGGTCCGCCGGCTCCATCAGGTGCAGCTCCCGGATGGCGTGCGCCTCCAGCCAGGCCGCCAGAGCGCTGCCGAAGTCGTCGGCTTGCCGGTGTTCCACCGCCCAGCCCGCCGCCGCCAGCTCGGCGGCGAAGTGGCGCATCGCGCTCCACACCAGCACCAGCTTCTGGCGGTGGTAGCTCCGCCGGGCCAGCACCGAGGCGCTCTCGATCAGCAGCACCCGCGCCTCCGCGGGGCGGAATCGCGCCAGGGCCGCCTGTCCCGCGTGCAGCTGATCCCCCAGCACCCACACCCCCACCGCCATGGACCACCAGCGCCGGTTTCAGGGGGGAGTCTCGTTCAACAACCGCCGTACCGTGCCCTTCGTGCGGGCCCCTCTCCCACCATGGCGAACCATCGCCGCGGCGCAAAGCCGCTCCCGCCACCCTGGCAAGCGCTGCTGGTGCTGACGGCGGCCTGGCTGGTCGCCCCGACCATTCCCAGCCGGGCCGACCCGCGACCGACCCCGCCAGCCATCGCTGAAGGGCCGCTTGCTCCGGTCAGCCGGGTGGATCTGAACCGCTACGCCGGCCTCTGGCACGAAATCGCCCGCATTCCCAACCGCTTTCAGCGGCAGTGCGCGCGCGACAGCCTGGCCGTTTACACCCTGCGCGCCGATGGCCGCCTGGCCGTCCTGAATCAATGCTTCAAGCGCAATGGGGCGGTGGATCAGGCCCGCGGTGTGGCGCGCGTGGTCGATCCGGCCTCCCAGGCCCGGCTGAAGGTGAGCCTGGTGAGTGTCCTGGGCTGGCGACCCTTCTGGGGCGACTACTGGATCATCGGCCTCGACCCGGACTACCGCTGGGCGGTTGTGGGGGAGCCCAGGCGTCGCTTCGGTTGGATCCTCGCCCGCAGCCGCTCCCTGGATCCGAGCTCCCTGGAGCGGATCGAGGCCATCCTGGCAGGCAGCGGCTATGTGCCCAGACAGTTTCAATTCGCAGCGGCCAGACGCTCCCCCTGAACGGGATCAGCCCGTTTCGCCCGCCATCCGGCAGGCCCTGCGGGCCACGGCGGCGGCGTAACTCCGCTCCACCAGCCCCTGCGGTGGGCTGAGCGCTCCGTTGCGGCAATCCACCACCAGGCGTTCGCGGTGCCCCCGCTGATCGCTGACCCGCAGGCGCAGTTGCCAGTGATATTGAGCGCTGCGGCTGAAGGCGTCGCCGCACACCGGCCCCACGCAGAGCCCCGGTGCCGCCACCGCCCCGTTCGGCATCCCCAGCAGGATCAGCAGCAGCAGCCCGATCGCCAGACGGGCGAGCGGCGGCGGGATCAGGGCCAAAACTCCGGGCGCGGATCGGCCCATCCTGGCCGGTCAGCTCGTCCCCGCGTCGGCCGGCTCGCTCAGCGGCTCGTCGGCCGGATGGAAATACTCCCAGACCTGGCGCGCCAGGGCCGGTCCGATGCCGGGCGCTGCGGCGATCGCTTCGGCGCTGGCCAGCTGGATGGCGTCGATCGAGCGGAAGTGGGCCAGCAGGTCGCGCACCCGCTTCGGCCCCAGACCGGCAATGTCGCTGAGACGCGAGCGCTTCATCCGCTCCCCCCGCTGCTGGCGGTGGTAGGTCACCGCGAACCGGTGGGCCTCATCCCGCAGGCGGCGCAGCAGCGCCACCCCCAGTTGCTCGGGATCACTCTCCAACGGCTGTTTCGCCCCCGGCACGAACACCTCCTCCCGCTGCTTGGCCAGGGAGCAGACCACCAGCTCCTCGTGCAGATCCAGCTCCCGCAGGGCCTCCATCACCGCGGAAAGTTGCCCTTTGCCACCATCGATCATCACCACATCCGGCCAGTCATTCAGGCCGCCGGTGTGCAGGGCGGTGTCGGCGCTGCGCCGCAACGCCAGCAGGTCGGCCCCCTCCGCCTTGGCCTTGGCCCAGCGGCGGAAACGGCGCCGCATGATCTCCGCCATCGCCATGAAGTCATCGGAGTGGCCCGCCTGGATCGAGCTGCTCTGGATCCGGTAGCGGCGATAGTGCTGGCGGGCCGGGAGGCCGTCGACGAACACCACCTGGGAGGCCACGGCGTCGCTGCCCTGGATGTGGCTGATGTCGAAGCCCTCGATGCGGCGCGGCGGTGCGGGCAGATCGAGCAGCTGGGCCAGATCCTCGGTGGCCAGAAGGTTTTGCTCGCTGGCCCGCTGGGCCCGCTGCAATTCATAGCCGGCGTTGCGTTCCACCAGCTCGATCAGCTCCGCTTTCTGTTGCCGCTGCGGCACCGCCAGCCGCACCCGCCGCCCCCGGCGCTCCGAGAGCCATTCCGCGATCAGCTCCTGCTGGGGCAGGGGATGCTGCAGCAGCAGCTCCGGCGGAATCTCCACCGGCTCCACCTCGCCGTAGTGCTCCTCGATCACCCGCTGCAGGATCAGCCCCTGGGGCAGGGGCTCACCGGCGGGGCCGACGGCATCGGCGGTGTAGCCCAGGCGGCCCACCAGCTTGCCGGCCCGCATCTGAAACAGCTGCACCGCCGCCAGCCGCTCGTCGCCGGCCAGGGCGACCACATCCCGGCTCACCGAGCTGTCCCCCAGGCTCATCTTCTGGTCGGCGGTGAGGGTGTCGAGTCCCTGGAGCTGATCGCGTACGCGGGCGGCGGCCTCGAAATCGAGGCGCTCGGCGCAGCGCTCCATCTGCTCCTGCAGCAGGCGCATCAGCTCATCGTTGCGGCCCTGGAACACCATCGCCACCTTGCGCAGGGTGCGGTGGTAATCCTCCGAACTGATCTTCTGCTGGCACACCCCCGGGCAGCGGCCGATGTCGAAGTTGAGGCAGGTGCGGTCGCGGTAGAGGGGCTGGGGCCGCTGCCGCAGCGGAAACACCCGCTTGACCAGGCCCAGGGTGCGGCGCAGCAGTCCCACATCCACATAGGGTCCGTAGAAGCGGTCGTGGGGGCTGCGCAGCCGCCGCCGCCGCGTGATGAAGATGCGCGGGTAGGCTTCACTCCAGGTGATACAGAGATAGGGGTATTTCTTGTCGTCCTTCAGCAGCACATTGAAGTGGGGCTGATGGGCCTTGATCAGATTCGATTCGAGCGCCAGAGCCTCCGCTTCGCTGTCGGTGACGATGAATTCGATCTCGTGCACCTGGCGCACCATCAGGCTGATGCGTGGGCTGTGGCCGTGGCCGGCACCGCTCTGGAAATAGCTGCGCACCCGATTGCGCAGCACTTTGGCCTTGCCGATGTAGAGGATGCGGTCCTCGCCATCGCGCAGCAGATAGCAGCCCGGCTCCGCCGGCAGGGCCCGCAGCCGCTGGCGCAACCGCTCCGGTTGGCGCAGCAGCGGTCCGGTCTCGGTCTCCCGCCGGGCCGCTCCGCTCAACCGCCGTATTGCCAGCCCGTGCTGGCCAGTTCCAGGGCGTCAGCGTCGCGGAGCAGCGTCGCGTTCTTCACCTCCCCCACGAACACGGTGTGATCACCGTGGGCCAGCTGGCCCACCAGCTCGCATTCCACAGCCCCCAGGGCGGCGTCGAGGATCGGCAGCCCCAGGGCGCCGAGCTGGAAGGGGGCGGCGTCAAAGCGCCCGCCGATCGCCTGCTGGGGCTTGAAGAACACCGCCGCCAGATCCTTCTGGTCGGCCGCCAGCACATTCAGGGAGAAGCGGCCCGTGCGCTGGATGATGGCGTTGCTGGTGGAATCGGCCCGCACCGCCATCACCACCAGCGGCGGCTCGAAGGATCCCTGGGTGACCCAGCTGGCGGTGAAGCCGTTCACCTGATCCCCCTCGGCCACCCCGCAGATGAACACCCCATGGGGGATCTTGCGCAGCAGGACCTTCTTGGCGGCGGCGGCTTCGGGGGCGAGGGCCATGGCTGGCGGGCAGGGAAGGCTCGACTGTAGGAAGCGGCTTCGACGGGGGTGGACCCGGCCCATAGGCTGGCCCGATGCGCGCCCTCTACCCCGGCAGTTTCGACCCCCTCACCCTCGGCCATCTCGACCTGATCGAACGGGGATCCCGCCTGTTCGATGGCCTGGTGGTGGCGGTGCTGCGCAACCCCGCCAAACAGCCGGCCTTCCCCCTGGAGCGGCGGCTGGAGCAGATCCGGATCGCCACCGCCCACCTGCCGGGGGTGGAAGTGGCCAGCTTCGACGGCCTGACGGTGGCCTTCGCCCGCAGCTGCGGCGCCGCGGTGATCCTGCGCGGCCTCCGCGCCCTGAGCGACTTTGAGTTCGAGCTGCAGATCGCCCACACCAACAAGTCACTGGCCCCTGACCTGGAGACCCTCTTCCTCGCCACGGCCGTGCCCCACAGCTTTCTGAGCAGCTCGGTGGTGAAGGAGGTGGCCCGCTTCGGCGGCGATGTGGCCCATCTGGTGCCACCGGTGGTGGCGGCAGACCTCGAGAGGCTCTTTAATCGTTTATCCCCAGACGCCTGACATGTCCGAGGTCCGCATCACCGTTCTCGACCAGCTCGAAGAACTTCAGGAGATCGTGCTCGACGGCCGCCGGATTCCCTTCAGCGGCGGCCGGCTGGTGAACGAGCAGGACGCTTACGATGTGATGGATGCGCTGCGGTCGTCGCTGCCCGCCCAGATCGAAGAGGCCGACAAGCTGATCCGTCAGCGGGAAGGCTTCGTCGAGAAAGCCCGGCAGCAGGCCGAAGAGATCGTTGCTCAGGGACGCCGGGAACGGGAGCAGCTGATCAGTGCCGCCGCCATCCGCCAGGAGGCGGAGCGCCAGGTGGGTGAGCTGCGGGAGCAGGCCCGCCAGCAGTGTGAGCAGCTGCTTCTGCAGACCCGCCAGCAGGTGGCCCAGGCGGAGCAGGAGCACCAGAGCCGCATGGCCCAGATGGAGCAGCAATACGCGGGCCGCCGCCAGCAGCTGGAGCAGGAGGCCCAGGCCCGTCGCCAGCAGCAGGAGCAGGAGGCGACCGAACGCAACCGCCAGTTGGTCGAACAGCACGACCGCGCTCGCCAGCAGGCTAAGCAGGAGCTGGATGCCATCCGCCAGGAAGCTCTGCGCCTGCAGCGGGAAAGCCAGGCGGAAGCGGAGCGCCTCCACAACGACGCCCTTCAGTTCGGCAAGCAGACCCAGCAGCAGTGCGAGGCCCTCGTCACCCGCACCCGCCAGGAGGCCGCCACGATCCAGGAGGGGGCCAACCGCTACGCCGAGCAGGTGCTTGGTGAGCTGGAGGTGCGGCTCAAGGAGCTCAGCCAGGTGGTGCTGGGCGGACGTCAGGAGCTCGGCAGGCTGCAGGGTCAGGATCTGGCGGCGTCCCGACCCAGCCCGTCAGCTGACATCCTGCCCGCTTCACCGGCCCGACGGGCCTCCAACCGGCTGCGGCGGGCGGTTGGGCGGGGAATGGCCAGCTGAAGGATCAGGGGAGAGCGACACCCAGCTCCCCTGCTGCTCCCACCGCACCACACAACTCCACATTCTGCACCTGGCGCAGGATCGATCCGATCGTCTGATTCGGAGCGCCTGCGCCATTGGAGATCGCACTCACGAAACGGGGGCCATCGCTGGTTCGAAGCACCCCGCTGATCGCCCGCACCCCCGTGAGAGTTCCGGTTTTCGCGAAGAGATTGCCATCCAGTGAGGTGCCATTGAACAGGTGGCGCAGGGTGCCGCGCCGGCCCGCCACCGACATCGAGGCCACATAGTTGCGGGCGTAGGGGTGCTGGTTCATGCGCAGCAACAGGGCGGCCAGGAAGCGGCTGGTGAGCCGGTTGGAGCGGTCGAGGCCACTGCCATCGAAGATGCGCACCCCTTCCATCGGCAGCCCCTGGCGGCTGAGCCAGAGGGTTTCCAGCTGGGCGGCCTGGGCCAGATCCCAGGTGCCCGCGGCGGCGCGCAGCAGCACCTCGGCGGTGAAGTTGTGGCTCTCGGTATTGGCCAGGCTCAGCAGCCCGTGCATGTCGATCGAGGGCTCCTCATGGATGAGCACCGCATCGCCGGCCAGTGGCATCCGGGCCGGCACCATGACCAGCTCGGCCTGGCCGCCTTCCTGGGCCACCGACCGCTGCAACAGGGTGCGCAGGCGCGCCGGTGGGTTGGTGACCGCTGCGTCGATCACGTTGCTGGTGATCGCCAGGCGGGTCACCGGGGCCCCATAGGAGGCGGTGCGATCCGCCCAGTGCCAGCCCTGGGGCCACCAGTTGCCGGAGTCCTCCTCGGCCAGCTCAAAGCGCACCACAGCGGGGCCGGGGCTGCCGCCGCCGCCCGTCTGGAGGGCAAGCTTGGCGAACCGCTGCAGCTGGGGTGTCGCCAGATCCGGATCCCCGGAGCCCACCAGGCGGAAGTTGCCGTTGGGAAGCCGCCACAACTGGGTGGCCAGGCGGTAATCAGGGCCGAGGCGATCGAGGGCGAAGGCGGTGCTCAGCAGCTTCTGATTCGAGGCGGGCACCCGCGGCCGGGTGCCGTTCACATCCGCCATCAGCCGGCCGCTGCCATCGGCCACCGTGACGCTCCATACGGAGGTTTCGCCGGCGAGCACGGCGAGCAGCCGCTGCTGCAGGGATGGACAGCTGACCTGGCTCTGGAGGATGGGAGCTCCGGAGGGGGGCGGCAGCTCGGGGAGGGAGGCGGTGGGGAGGGCGGGCAGGCCGGTGTTGGCCGGCAGGGCAGGCTTCCGGGCCGTCAGTGCCGTGGCCTGGGCTGCTCCTCCGGGCAGGGCAAGGCCAGCCGCCAGCAGCAACGGCAACCAGCGGCAAGCAGCGGGACGGGTGCCGCGGACCAGGCGGGGACTCGGCATCTCAGGAGCCTCCCAGGCGCAGATCGGTGACGGTGCCGTTGAAGCGATAGTTATTGCCCTCCAGTTCGACCGGCGCGCCGATCTTGAGGGTGGCGTTGCCCAGCACCACGCCGCCCTCGGCCTTGCGGCCCTCGCCGGAGAGCACATAACGGCCATCGAAGGTGCTGAAGCTCTTCTGGTTCGGGTCGGGGGCGCTGACGACGCGGCCGTCGGGGGTGAGGATCGAAAGGCGGCGCTGCAGGGGGATGATCCGCACGATCCGCACCGAGCCATGGGGCTGGTTGCGGATCACAAACTTCACCTTGCCCTCCTTCTCGGCACTCGCCATCAACGCAGCGGGATCGGCAACGGGCTCACCGCGCACATCCACCGTCACCGTCAGGGTCTGGACGTCGCCGGTGGCCCGGGCCACGGCGTTGCTGAGCTTGGGGCTCCAGATCACGCCGACCGCAGCCAGCAGGACGGCGGCGGCGGCACCCAGATCCACCAGGGACCAGGAGCGGGAGGGGGAGTCGCTGGCCATGGGGATCCGGAAGTGGCCGAAGTGTACGCAGAGCTGGCCGGCGAATCCAGCCGTCTCAGCGCTGCAACCCCTCGATCAGTTGCCCCAGGGAGCGCAGACCGGCCGCGGCGCCGGCCTCGCCAAGGGCCTCCGCCTGCTGCTCGCCATCTGGTTTCTGCTCAAAGCTCGCCACCGGACGGAAGCCATCGGGATCGAGGCGATACAGCTCCCAGGGGTCGGGGAAGGCGCGTCGCAGGGCGCTGGACGCCATCGGGATCAGGGCGTAAGCGGGCCGCCAGAGCGAAAGGAATCCCTTGCGGCGGGCCCGGGCGACGCTGCCGATGCCCACCGCCGCATCCTCCAGGTTGGGGTTGAGCAGGACCAGCGGGCCCCGATGCTGGCCGCAGAGGCGCTCCACCTGCTCGTAATCGGCCTGGCCTGGAGTCACGAGCAGCAACAGCCCTTCGCTGCCCGTCTCCCCCTGAAGGCGGATCTGATCGCTGTAGCTTCCGATCCGGCTCGCCAGGGCAGGGGCATCGCGGCAGGCCAGGGCAGCGGCTCCGGCATCGGAGAAGAGAAGGCGCAGCTCGGCTTGTGCCGATCCGAGGGCCTCGGCGAGGCGCAGCGCCACCGGCAGGATCCGCAGGCCTTCGAAGCGCAGCTCCACGCTCCAGTGTCCTGCCGCTTCCGACGCCAGGGCGGCCTCCAGGCTGGCCAGCAGTTCGCTTTCGGCGGTGCGCAGATCGGGCGGCAGCATGGCCGTGGGTGACAGATCGGCAAGGCCGACCCTAGGCGGCGCCCCCTGGCCCTGCGGCTCAGCCGACGGGTTCGCCGGCCATCACCCGCATCCGGGCCCGCTCCAGGGCAGCCGGCACCCCCTCCAGTTCGGCGGCGCTGAGCCAGTGGCCCAGGCTTAACCGCAGGCCCGTGGCGGCTTCGTGCTCGTCGTAGCCCATCGCCAGCAGGATCGGGCTGGGGGCGAGGCCGTAGGGGTTGGCCCCCCGGCCGCTGCTGCAGGCCGAGCCGCTGCTCACGGCGTAGCGCTGCTGCCACATCGTCTGAACCAGGCGGCGGCCGGAGAGGGGACGGCCGCTGGGGGTGGCCATCAGCAGGCTGATGTGGTGGGGAAGGCGCGCCCCCGGCACGGCGGGGTCGGGGCCGCTGAGACGTACTCCCGGCAGGGCCAGCAACCGGGCCAGCAACGCATCCCGCAGTTCGCCGATCGGATCGATGCCGCCATGGAGGCGCAGGCGGTCATCGGCCAGCTCCAGGGCCCGGGCGAAGCCGGCCACCAGCGCCACCGGCTCGGTGCCGCCCCGACGCCCCCCCTCCTGGCCGCCACCGCCGATGATCGGCGTGAGTTTGAGGCCGGAGCGCACCAGCAGGGCGCCGACGCCCCGCGGACCCTGCAGCTTGTGGGAGGCGCAGCTGAGCAGATCCACCGGCAGGGTGGCGAAGTCCACCGGCAGGTGACCCGCCACCTGCACCGCGTCGACGTGGAGCAGAACGCCCGCCTGCCGGCACATCGCCCCGATCGTCTCCACCGGCTGGATCGTGCCCACCTCGCTCTGGCCCCAGATCAGGGACATCAGTCGGGTGTGGGGCTTGAGCAGACGCTCCAGGGCCTCCAGATCGACCACCCCGCTGCGGTCGACCGGCAGTTTTCGCACCTCCCATCCCCGCTGACGCAGCATCTCCGAGGCGGCGACGGTGGCCGGGTGCTCCACGGCCGAGATCAGCAGCCGACCCGGCTCCAGCGGGCCGGCGGCGCCCAGCAGGGCGGTGTGGATCGCCTCACTGCCCCCGGAGACCAGCAGCACCTCAGGCCCCTCCGCCCCCAGCACCCGGGCGATGGTCTGGCGGCTGCGCTCCAGGCGCTCGGCGGCCGCCAGCCCGAAGCCATGGGTGCTGGAGGGGTTGGCCCAGGCCTCATCGTTGGCGGCCGCCATCGCCGCCAGCACCTCCGCGGCCGGCGGCGTGGTGGCGCAGGCGTCGAGGTAGATCGCCATCTCAGATCCTGTTCTCCAGGTCGCGCAGAATCCGCTCGCGGCTGCGGGTCTC
>JBEIHT010000008.1:0-43319 GCA_040381155.1 Aphanothece sp. | reverse complement strand
CATCAACTCCCAGCCCTTCCAGCGCTGGCAGAACAGTTTTGAGTTCGTCGCCGAATCCGTGCGCTACGCCCAGGACGAAAACGGTGAGAAGAAGGGGCACAAACTCAACTGCACCGCCGCCACGCCCGAGGAGATGTACGAGCGGGCCGAGTTCGCCAAGGAACTCGGGCAGCCGATCATCATGCACGACTACATCACCGGTGGCTTCACGGCCAACACCGGCCTGGCGAAGTGGTGCCGCAAGAACGGCATGCTCCTCCACATCCACCGCGCCATGCACGCGGTGATCGACCGCCATCCCAAGCACGGCATCCACTTCCGGGTGCTTGCCAAGTGCCTGCGCCTCTCCGGTGGCGACCAGCTGCACACCGGCACCGTGGTGGGCAAGCTCGAGGGCGACCGCCAGTCGACCCTCGGCTACATCGACCAGCTGCGTGAGTCGTTCGTCCCCGAAGACCGCAGCCGCGGCAACTTCTTCGATCAGGACTGGGGCTCCATGGGCGGCGTGTTCGCCGTGGCCTCCGGCGGCATCCACGTGTGGCACATGCCCGCCCTGGTGGCGATCTTCGGCGACGACTCGGTGCTCCAGTTCGGTGGTGGCACCCACGGTCACCCCTGGGGCTCGGCCGCCGGTGCCGCCGCCAACCGGGTGGCCCTGGAAGCCTGCGTCAAGGCCCGCAATGCCGGTCGGGAGATCGAGAAGGAAGGCCGCGACATCCTCACGGAAGCCGCCAAGCACAGCCCCGAGCTGGCGATCGCCCTCGAGACCTGGAAGGAGATCAAGTTCGAGTTCGACACCGTCGACAAGCTCGACGTTCAGTGAGGCGGCCGCGTTGATCCCGTGGGGCGGAACCTTTTCGCCCCCGGATCGCCGCAGAGCGGATTGTCGCCGCCCGCACCGTTCCAGTCCACACCCCCCCATCCCCAAGGATCCCCATGCCCTTCAAGAGCACCGTGGGTGACTATCAGACAGTCGCCACCCTGGAGACGTTCGGCTTCCTGCCGCCGATGACCCAGGACGAGATCTATGACCAGATCGCATACATCATTGCCCAGGGTTGGAGCCCGCTCGTTGAGCACGTCCACCCCAGCCGTTCCATGGCCACCTACTGGTCGTACTGGAAACTGCCCTTCTTCGGTGAGAAGGATCTCGGCGTGATCGTCAGCGAACTCGAGGCCTGCCACCGCGCCTACCCGGATCACCATGTCCGCCTAGTGGGCTACGACGCCTACACCCAGAGCCAGGGTGCCTGCTTCGTGGTGTTCGAAGGCCGCTGAGCGGCGCTTCAGCCTCCGGTCCCGGCATCTCTGGCCGGGACCCTGATTTCGTCAGCCTGAACCGACGCCGCACCCCAGGGTCCGCGCCGTCCCACCCCCCTCTGCCGGCGCGTTTGTGGACGTGATTCCGGAGCGATCGGGGGCAGGGCTGTCCCTCTTCTTGACCTCCTTACATCCGGGCGGATATGGCCAGCACATCCAGTCGTGAAGCAGCCCTGGAGCGCCGCAAGGCCCTCACCAACGGCGGCAAGAAGTCCGCCGGGCGTTTCGCCTCGGCCCCCGGCCGCACCCGCACCGCCGCGGATGCCCGCCCGAGCCGCACCACCGCGGCCACCGCCCCCGCCCACGACGTCCCGGCCGCCAGCTCGGTCCAGGCCCGTCCCGCCCCGGCCCCCGCCTCCTCGCCGGGCCGGGCCCCGCGCCGCAGCCGCGAGCCCCTGGTGGCCCCCGCCAGCGGCGCCGCCCCCCGGTCCGCCCGGCCCGTGTCCAACCCCAGCCGCGAGCTGGTGCTGTCCCGGCGGGAGGCCCTCTCCCGCCGCGGCAAGCGCGCCGACACCTCCAGGGATCGCACCCGCGTCGAGGACGCCCGTCGCCCGGCCCCCGTCGCCGCCTCCGCATCCCCATCCCCCGCCGCGGCCTCCCCCATCTCCTCCCCCACTCCGGCCTCCTCCCCTTCCCTGGCCAGCTCCCTGGCGGCCCGCGGCGGCAACGGCCGCAACGGCACCCCCAAGCGCAACTCCCAGCACAACCCCAGCCGCGCCCTGGTGCTGGCCCGCCGTGAAGCCCTCGCCAAGCGCGGCAAGTCGGCCAACCTGCCCAGCAATTCGGTGGCCGCCAGCGTGGCCCGGCAGGGCAATCCGGAGATGAGCAGCCGCGAACTCTCCCAGAAGGTGCGCGAGCTCAAGAGCAAGATCGGTTCCGCCGGTGGCGCCCGCAACGGTGGCGGCAGCCGCCCCACCGGCCCCAACCGCCACGGCTCCCGCCAGGCCGCCGCCGCCGACGCCGCCTGGAAGGTGGGCGCCAGCGAAACCAGCGGCGGCCAGGTGGTCACCGGCACCCAGGCCAACCGCTCCGCCAAGACCACCGGCAATGAGGCGGCCACCTGCCGGGTGATCACCGGCACGGAGTATCTGGGTGCCGAGGTGTTCGAGACCTTCTGCCAGAGCGGACCGCTCACCCGCCAGCCGGCCAAGGTGCGCGTCAGCGCCACCACCCATGGCAACCGGGTCACCGGCAACGAGGTGGGTCGCTCCGAGAAGGTCACCGGCGATGAGCCGGGCACCTGCAAGCTCGTCACCGGCACGGAGTATGTGTCCGCCAACCAGGCCGCCTCCTGGTGCGGTGGCGCCAACCCCAGCCCGCGCAAGGTGGGCCAGGCCCAGACCCATGGCGGCCTGCGGGTGTCCGGGGTGATGGTGGGCCGCTCCGAGAAGGTCACCGGCGACGAAGCGGGCTCCGGACGCCAGCTCACCGGCGACCAGTACGTCACCGAAGCCCAGGAGGTGTCCGGTCGGGCCCCCACCAAGGTGTCCACCCTGCAAACCCTGCGCGGCACGGGCATCACCGGCACCCACGTGGGCCGCAGCGAGCATGTCACCGGCGATGAGCCTGGCAGCTGCCGCCTGGTGACCGGCGACGAATACATCGGCACCCAGCAGTACGAACGCTTCTGCGGCAGCCGTCCGGCGCCGGAGGCGGCCAAGGTGGGCTTCAGCACCACCAACCGCGCCCAGGTGGTGAGCGGCACGCGCACCGGCCGCTCCAGCAAGGTCACCGGCGATGAACCGGGCACCTGCAAGGCGGTGACCGGCACTCCCTACGCCGGGCTCGAGGAGGCCGGCAGCTGGTGCCCCACCCCGGCGGTGGACCAGATCCGCGCCCGTACCCCGGTGCGCATGGGCACCGTGATGAGCGGCATCCAGCCAGGCATCGGTGGTGTCATGACCGGCGCCGAGCGGGGGGCTTGCGAGGACGTGACCGGCACCCCCTACGTGGGACCGGATCAGCGCGCCGCCGCCTGCGGTGCGGCCCCGGCCGGATCCGCCGCCGACTACCCGCGACCCCTGGACGCCCAGCCCTGGCAACGCTTCTCGGTGCAGTCGCCCGCCCAGGCCGCCTTCTCCGCCCGCCAGAGCGGCGGCGGGGTCACCGGCACCCGCTACGAGGACAGCCGCAGGATTACCGGCCCCTTTGACCTGGCCGGTGGCAAGGTCACCGGCACCGAGGAATTCCGCTTCGACCACCGCGGCCCCCAGCGCTCCCGCGGCCCGATCGCTCCCGCTCCCGCTCCCGTGAGCGTCGATGAGGACGCGCGACCGGTCTCCCGCGTGACCGGCGAGGGCAACTCCTCCGGTCAGAAGATCACCGGTGATGACTGGGATCGGGGTGAGCGGGTGACCGGCACGGAGGGCGCCTCCGCCCGCCGCCGCAACCCCAGCCGGCCTGGACCGATGACCGCCATGCCCGCCTACCAGCCGAAGCGGAACGAGGAAACCCCCGAGCCCGTGAGCCGCATCACCGGCTCGAGCGGCAACACCACCGCTGGATCCCTGATCACCCTCTCCGGCGGCGCCCGCGCCTGATCCGCTGATGCCCCGTCGTCCTGCCCCACCGCTGCTCTCCCTGGCCCCTTCGGCGCCCCGTCGCCGACCGGGGGGCATGGAGCTGGCTGGGGACCGGCCCGACCCCAGCCCGCCGGCAGTCGACCCGCGGCCGCGGCGTCGGCCCGTGCCCAGTTCCAGCAGCACCCCCCGTCCGACCGGCCGCATCCGCCCCCGGCCTGAGCCCCTGGCCGCCGAGTTCCGGCGTTCCAGCGGCGGGAGCTCCATGGGCGCCGCCCCTCCAGCCCCGCGCTCCGATCGCCCGCACCCCCTCACCGATACCGCCGCGAACGGGGCCCTGCTGGCCTACGACGAGCAGGTGAAGGCCAGCTTTGACCGCATCGTGCCGGTGCTGCGCAAGCTCTCGGCGCTGCAGCACGAGGAGGATTTCCTGGCACGGGCCCAGCGGCTGGCCCAGGCGGAACTGGGCACCGAGCTGCCCCTGCCAATCCTGGAGACCGCCTGGGTCACCCAGCTGGACATGCGCACCCTGTTCGCCTGGTGCGTGTTCCAGGCCTACGAGCAGACCAGCGCCCGCTTTTTCCAGGACGATCCCCTCGCTGGTGGCCCCGGCAGCCCCAAGGCGCGGGAATTTGAGGAGTTTCTGCTCGGTTGTGGTTTCCACCTGCTGGACATCACCCCCTGCGCCGACGGCCGGCTGGCCCACGCCATCGCCTATGCCCTGCGCCTGCCGTTCAGCTCGGTGCGCCGCCGCCCTCACGCAGGCGCTCTCTTTGACGTGGAGAACACGGTGAACCGCTGGGTGAAGACCGAGCATCGCCGCTACCGGGAGGGGGTTCCCAATCCCGCCCACGCCGATACCCGCTACCTCAAGGTGGTGCTGTATCACTTCAGCTCCCTCGACCCCAGCCATGAGGGCTGTGCCGCCCACGGCAGTGACGACGCGGCCGCGGCCCGCCGCGGTCAGGAGCGCCTGGCCGACTTCCGCATGGCGGTGGAGAACAGCTTCTGCTGCGGCGCCTCGGTGGATCTGCTGCTGATGGGCCTCGACACCGACACCGACGCCATTCGTGTGCATGTGCCGGGACTGGATGGCAGCATCAACCTGGAGCGCTGGCTCGATGCCCGGGATGTGTATGAAGCCACCCGTTCCCTGAGCCCCCAGGAGGGTCGGCTGCGCATCCAGGCGCTGGTGGAGCAGGCCGCCGCCGCCAGCCCCGATCCCGGCCTGGTGCGGCTGATCGCCCGGCTGCTGGAGCACAACCTCTCCCAGATCGATCTGGTGCGCCAGGCCCACGGCGGTCATTACGCCGACGCCGGCCATGCCGAACGCTTCATCGGCGTGGGCATCGGCTTCAAGGAGATTCACCTGCGCAACCTCACCTACTTCGCCTACATGGACACGGTGGAGGAGGGGGCTGCCGATCTGGATGTGGGGGTGAAGATCTTCAGCGGCCTCAATGGGTCCCGGGGGCTGCCGATCCCGGTGGTGGTGCGCTTCGACTACAACGGCGCGGTGCCGGGTGCCCGGGAGCGGGCGATCCGCCACGGCGAGCGGGTGGTGGAGGCGCTCAAGAATCGCTACGGCGAGCTCTTCCGCCAGGGCCTGCTGCACGCCCTGCTCACCGTGCGGGAGACCGGGCGTCACACCGCGGCGGAAACGATCGCCTCCACCATTGTGTTCGCGTCCGCGGGGGGCCACTGAGATGATCATCTGCAAGGTGGTGAAGCCGCTGGTCTCCACCAATCGCATCCCCGATTTCGAGCACAAGCACCTGCAGGTGGTGCTGGATGGCAGCACCCAGAAGGTGGCTGTCGATGCGGTGGGCAGCAAGCCCGGCGACTGGGTGATCTGCGTGGGCAGTTCGGCGGCGCGCGAGGCGGCCGGCAGCAAGTCGTACCCCAGCGATCTGACGATTGTGGGCATCATCGACCACTGGGATCCGGAGGCCGGCAAGGCCGCCCCCAGCGCGGCGAGCGGAGGGGCGAAGTGATGGAGATCCATCAGGTGACCGGCTCCCTCGTCTGCACCACCCGGGTGCCCGGTCTCGACCACTGGAACCTGCGGGTGCTTCGCAGCGCCAAGGGAAAGCTGGCCGTGGCGGTCGACCCGGTGGGCGCCTCTCCGGGCAACTGGGTCTTCACCGCCAGTGGTTCCGCCGCCCGCTTCGCCTGTGGCAACCCGGAGGTGCACACCGATCTGACGATCGGCGGCATCATCGATTTCTGGGAGCCGGACGGCTAGGCGGCCCCCGCCCCCGACGCTGCCCCCTTCTCCCCGCCCCTTCCCCGCCATGGCCAGCTCCTCGTCCCGCAGCACTCCGGTCACGCCGGCCTCTCCCCCCATGACCGACTCCAGCAACCCATCCACCGCGCCCGCCGCCGCTCCGACCCCCGCCGCCTCGGCCGACGCGGCGCCGCCCGCCCCCCCGGCTGCTCCGGCCAAGGGGGCTGAAGGCGCCGCCAGCGCCGCCAAGGCCAGCCCGTCGCCGGCGGCGACTCCCCGGGCCCTGCCGGCCGCCCGTTCCAGTAGCGCCGGTTCGGGCCGCAGTTCCGGTCGAGGGCTGGCCCGGTCCGCCAGCCGGGCGAGTGCCAGCTCCGCGCCGGCACGCAGCGCGGCGGATCGCGGCAGCGCTCCGGCACGCGGCTCCGCCGCTCGCGGTTCTGCGGCCAGGGGCTCTGCGTCTCGGGGCTCTGCCGCCGGTGGTGGCCGGCCACCGGCGGGCCTCGCCACTCGCGCCGCGGCGGAGCTGGTGCCCTCCTCGGTGCATGGCGTGGCCCTCGGCCTGATCGAAACCCGCGGCCTGGTGCCGGCGATCGAGGCGGCGGACGCCATGACCAAAGCGGCGGAGGTGACCCTGATCGCCCGGGAATTCGTGGGCGGCGGCTATGTGACGGTGATGGTGCGCGGCGAAACCGGTGCCGTGAATGCCTCGGTGCGGGCGGGCGCCGATGCCTGCGAGCGGGTCGGCGACGGCCTGGTGGCGGCCCACATCATCGCCCGTCCCCACAGCGAGGTGGAGCCCGCCCTCGCCCCCAGCGGCGCCACCCGTCGCCTGTGAGGGTCATGGGCGCCGTCCATCCGCGCGTCCTCGGCTTCCTTGGGCGCGCCCTCAGCCTGGAGCTCTCCGCCGTTCAGCAGTACATGACCCAGGCGGCCCTGCTGGAGCAATGGGGTCAAGAGGAGTGGTCCGACCGTCTGCGGCGGGAAACGGTGGAGGAGATGAAACATGCCGAGCGGATCGTGCAGCGCATGCTGCGGCTCGGGGTGGCCCCCGCCGCCTCCCAGCTGCTGCCGGCGGAGACCGCCAGCGATCTGGCGGGCCTGCTGCGCCACGACGCCGTTCTTGAAGAGCTGCTGATCCACCACTACGGCGAAGCGGTGCGCTTCTGCGTGCTGATCGCCGATGGCGAGAGCGAGGCCTTCTTCCGCGAACTCTGGAACGAGGAGCGGGAGCACGGCGAGGAGCTGCAGCGCTGGCTGCGGGAGCTGGCGGGGGCAGGCCAGCTGGAGGAACGGGCCCGCTTCTGAGGGCCAACCCCGGCGCGGGCCCCGCGGCCGACGCTGACTAGATTCCAGACGAACCCCCCGCCGAACCTCCCCTCCCCTGTTGACCCCCGCCCTGCCGCTGCCGATCCAGCTGGTCTGGCTGATCCCGCTCTACGGGTTCGCCGGCATGCTGTTGTCCCTGCCCTGGGCCAGCGGCTGGATCAAGCGCAACGGTCCGCGCCCCGCCGCCTATCTCAATCTGCTGGTGACCCTGGCGGCCGTGCTGCACGGATCGCTGATCCTGCTGGAGGTGCTCAGCCTGGGCCCCCAGCTGGTGGACATTCCCTGGTTCCAGGTGGCGGATCTGGATCTGCGCATCGGTTTCGACCTTTCGCTCACCAACCTGGCGGCCCTGGAGCTGGTGACGTTCATGAGCCTGGTGTGCCAGGCCTTCGCCTTGGGCTACCTGGATAAGGAGTGGTCGCTGGCGCGCTTCTACGCCCTGGTGGGCTTCTTCGAGGGGGCGATGGCGGGGGTGGTGCTGAGCAGCAATCTGTTTATGAGCTATTTCCTGCTGGAGATGCTCACCCTCTCCACCTATCTGCTGGTGGGGTTCTGGTATGCGCAGCCGCTGGTGGTGACGGCCGCCCGTGACGCCTTCCTCACCAAGCGGGTGGGAGATGTGCTGCTGCTGATGGGCGTGGTGGCGCTGGCCGCCTGGGCCCCCTCGCTGGAGTTCCGCGACCTTTATGCCTGGGCCGAGCACGCGTCGCTGACGCCCCTGGCCGCCACCCTGCTGGGGTTGGGATTGATCGCCGGGCCGATGGGCAAGTGCGCCCAGTTCCCGATGCACCTCTGGCTGGATGAGGCGATGGAGGGTCCGAACCCCGCCTCGATCCTGCGCAATTCCGCCGTCGTCACCTGTGGGGCGCTTGTGCTGCTGAAGCTGATGCCCCTGCTGCTGCTCTCGCCGGTGGCGGTGGACGTGCTGCTGGTGGTGGGCACGATCAGCGCCATCGGCGGCGCCCTGGTGGCCCTGGCCCAGGTGGATCTCAAGCGGGCCTTCTCTTACTCCACCACCTCCTTCCTGGGGCTGGTGTTCATCGCCATCGCTTACCAGCAGCCCCTGATCGCGCTGCTGCTGCTGTTCAGCCACGGCCTGGCCAAGGCGCTGCTGTTCATGAGTGCCGGCTGCGTGATCGCCACCACGAACTGCCAGGACCTGACCGAACTGGGGGGCCTGGCCAGCCGCATGCCCGCCACCACCAGCGCCTACCTGGTGGCCACCGCCGGCATGACCGGCCTGCTGCCCCTGGGCTGCTTCTGGAGCCTCGGCCAGCTGGTGGACAGCCTCGGGCCCCGGGCGCCCTTTCTCGCCGCCGTTGTCCTGCTCACGAACGCCCTGACGACCCTCAACCTGGTGCGGGTCTATCGCCAGGTGTTTCTCGATAACCCCCACCCCAAGACGCGCCGCACCCCGGAGGTGATCTGGCTGATGGCCCTGCCGATGGTGAGCCTGGCGGTGATCGTGCTGCTCACCCCCCTGGTGGTGGACCGGCTGACACCCACCCACGCCCTGGCCCCGCTTTCGATCCCCACCATCGTGCTGCTGGTGGGCAGTTCGCTGCTCGGTCTGGCGGGCGGTGTGCTGATCCGCCTCGATCGCTTCTGGTCGCGGTCGGTGTTCCCGCCGCTGCGGGCGCTGCAGGATCTGCTGGCGGCCGACTTCTACACCGATCGCCTCTACCGCGTCACGATCGTGGCCTTCGTGGCGGGCCTGGCACGGCTCACCAGCCACTTCGATCGGACAGTGGTGAGCAGTCTGGCGAATCAGGTGGGCCTTGCGTCGCTGGCCAGCGCCGACACCCTGCGGCTCGGGGTGAGCGGCCAGCTGCAGAGCTATGTGCTCACGCTGGTGGCGGCGATCGTGCTGCTGTTCGCCGGCCTGGCCTGGTTCCGGGCATGAGGGGATCGTGATGCTCACCTCCTTGCTGCTGATCCCCTTCCTCGGGGTGGTGGCCCTGCTTCTCTGGCCCGCCAGCGCCCCGCCGGGCCGGCTGCGGGCGATCGCGATCAGCGTGCTCGCCCTGCAGCTGCTCTGGAGCCTGGTGGTGCTGCTGGCCTTCGATCCGGGCGACGGCGGCCTGCAGATGGCCGAGGCGGTGGCCTGGCTGCCCAGCATCGGCCTCGACTACCGCCTCGCCGTTGACGGTCTCTCCCTGCCCCTGGTGCTGATGAACGCGGCGCTCACCCTGGTGTCGGCGGTCTGCACCCGCGACATCAGCCAGCGGCCCCGCATCTACTTCGCCCTGCTGCTGCTGATCAGCGCGGCTGTCAACGGCGCCTTTCTGGCCCAGAACCTGCTGCTGTTCGTGATCTTCTACGAGCTTGAGCTGATTCCCCTCTGGTTGCTGATCGCCGTCTGGGGCGGCGCAGAGCGGGCCTTTGCTGCCACCAAGTTCCTGTTGTTCACGGCCGTTTCGGGGATGCTGATCCTGGGGGCCTTCCTCGCCCTGGCCCTGCTCAGCGGCAACGTCGACTTCAGCCTCACGCCGGTGACCTCCGAGCGGCTGTCGATGGGCAGCCAGCTGCTGCTGCTCGGCGCCCTGCTGGTGGGCTTCGGCATCAAGATCCCGCTGGTGCCGTTCCACAGCTGGCTGCCCGATGCCCACACCCAGGCCTCCACGCCGGTGTCGGTGCTGCTGGCCGGGGTGCTGCTCAAGCTCGGCACCTACGGCCTGCTGCGCTTCGGCCTGGGCCTGTTCCCGGAGGCCTGGCCGGTGCTTGCCCCCTGGCTGGCGGGTTGGGCGGCGTTCTCGGTGCTCTACGGCTCGCTGGCGGCGATCGCCCAGCGGGACATGAAACGGATGGTGGCCTACAGCTCGGTGGGCCACATGGGCACGATCCTGCTGGCCGCCGCCGCGGCCAGCTCGGTGAGCCTGCTCGGGGGCGTGTTCCAGATGGTGAGCCACGGCCTGATCTCCGCCCTGCTCTTCCTGCTGGTGGGCATCGTGTACCGCAAGACGGGCACCCGGGACCTGGAGGTGCTGCGGGGCCTGCTCAACCCGGAACGGGGCCTCCCCTACACCGGCACCCTGATGATCCTGGGTGTGATGGCCAGCGCCGGGCTGCCGGGGATGGCCGGCTTCATCTCCGAATTCCTGGTGTTCCGGGGCTCGATCTCCGCCTATCCCCTCGCCACCCTGCTGTGCATGGTGGGGTCGGGCCTGACGGCCGTGTACTTCCTGCTGCTGGTGAACCGGGCCTTCTTCGGCCGGCTGGCGATCACCCCGCCCAGCGATCCCGAGAGCGATGCCCGGCTGGATGTGCAGCCGATCGCCGTGGCGCCGCGGGAGACGATCCCGGCGACGGCCCTGGCCCTGGCGGTGCTGGGGCTGGGCCTGCTCCCCGCCGGCCTGGGGCACATCAGCGAGGCGGCCACCGCCGCCATCAGCCGCCTGCCGGGGGTGGGCTGATGCCGGTCATCCCCGCCCGCCTCACCTACGCCGGTGGCCATCCCGCCGCCGGCGAACTGGCGGCCGAGCTGCTCGCCGGGCGCACCCTGCTGGCCGACACCCCGGGCCATGTGGTGGAGGTGGTGGATGTGTTGCACAGCTACGGGATCGTGCTCGATGCCTACAGCCGCAACCTCATCTTCCAGGCGGAGGAGCAGTTTCTCAATCCCCTGCCGATCTTCAAGTTTCTCGATGGCGACCGCTCGCCGGCGAAGATCTGGCGCCATCTCATCCACGACCGCATCAACTTCGAGTACGCCGAGTACTGCATGAAGGCCATGCTCTGGCATGGCACCGGCGGGCTGGATGCCTACCTGGACAGCGAGGCCTTCGCGGCCAGCTGCGCGGCGATCATCCAGCGCAAGACCGGTCGGGATCCCCTGCTCGCCCTGCTGCATCCGCTTTTCCGCGGCTTCCTGCCGGAGCTGATCCGCACCGCCGCCACCACCCATGCCCTCGGCCAGTTCTGGCGGGTGATGAGCGATCTGTTCATCGATCTGGCCCAGGCCGAGGCGGCCGGGGAGGTCACCTCCATCGCCGCCGTGGTCGACTTCATCGAGGCGGGCCTGGTGGCGGCCGCCGCCCAGCCGATCACCTACGCCGTCAGCCTGACCGGCGAGCGCTTCTGGGTGCTGCCACCGGAGGCGGGCCTCACCTTTCTGGTGGATGTGGCCGTTCCCTACGTGGAGGCGGTGTTCCTGCGCGGCACCCCCTTTCTCGGCACGGTGTCGTTCAACGCCCAGGCCCAGCAGATCTCCCCCGACCAGAGCCAGTTCCGCTACGGCGCCCTCTACGCCGATCCCCTGCCCACCATGGGCGCCGGCATCCCCCCCAGCCTGCTGATGCAGGACATGTACCGCCATCTGCCGGAGCGGCTGCACGAGGTTTACCGCCACACCAGCCGGGGGGAGGGGGACGTGCGGGTGAAGATCTGCATGAGCTTCCAGAAGTCGATGTTCTGCGTCACCAATGCCGCCATCGCCGGCACCTTCCCCCATCCCCTGGCGGAGGCCAGCCCGGCGGCGGCGGCGGCGAACCGCGCCCATGCCGACGCCTGGGCAGCCCGCCTCTGCCTGGCCCGCACCGACTGCCTGGCTGCCGCCAAACAGCCCCGGGCGTAAGGTCGATCCATGGACCAACCCTGGACCCAGCGCAGCCGCCCCGATCGCCTGGAGCGGCGCATCGAATTCGCCGACTACGAGACCACCCGCGAGTTTCTGGCGCGGTTGGAGAGCCTTTCGGAACAGCACAGCCGCTACCCCGACATCAGCTTCGGCCGCACCTATGTGAACATCACCCTCCGCCCCCAGGGGGAGGGCCACCCCCTGGAGGACGGGGACCATGGCTTCGCCGCCGCGATCGATGAGCTCCTCTGAATCCAGCGCCCCCCTGGCCGGCGCTGCCGGCGAAGCTGCGGCGGGCGAGGCCACGATCGATCTGCGCGCTGCCCACGAGGGGGCGGGGATCGAGGCGTTGCTGGCCCAGCTCGACCGCGAACTGATCGGCCTGCGGCCGGTGAAGGCCCGCATCCGCGAGATCGCCGCCCTGCTGGTGGTCAACAAGGCCCGCCAGCAGCTGGGGCTCGACACCGCCCCACCGGGCCTGCACATGTCGTTCACCGGTCCGCCGGGCACCGGCAAAACCACCGTGGCGGCGCGAATGTCACAGATCCTGCACGGTCTGGGGTACCTGCGCAAGGGTCATGTGGTCACCGCCACCCGCGACGATCTGGTGGGTCAGTACATCGGCCACACGGCGCCGAAGACCCGCGAGATGCTCAAGAAGGCGATGGGTGGCGTGTTGTTCATCGATGAGGCCTATTACCTCTACCGGCCGGAGAATGAACGGGATTACGGCTCTGAGGCGATTGAGATCCTGCTGCAGGTGATGGAGAATAACCGAGATGATCTGGTGGTGATCTTCGCCGGCTACAAGGAGCGGATGGATGTTTTTTATCAGAGTAATCCCGGCCTCTCCTCCCGCGTCGCCAACCACATCGACTTCCCCGATTACAGCGCCAGCGAGTTGCTGGCGATTGCCCAGCTGATCCTGGCGGCGGAAAACTACCGCTTCAGCGAGGAGGCGCAGCAGGTGTTCGCCGAATACATCCTGCGGCGCATGCGGCTGCCCTTCTTCGCCAACGCCCGCTCGATCCGCAATGCCATCGACCGCGCCCGCATGCGGCAGGCGAATCGCCTGTTCAACGGCATGGGCACAGCCCTCACCAAACGCGACCTGATGACGATCGAGGCGGAGGACATCACCGCCAGCCGGGTGTTCCGCGGTGAGCTGGAGGGTGTGGATCCCGCCCAGCCCCTGACCGGCACGGTGTAAGCCTCCGGGAGCGGGGGGATCAGCGGCGCTTGCGCGAGTCGATCTGCAGCAGGTCGCGCACCTGCTGCACCCGCCGCGCCAGGGCCGGATCATTGCTGAGCTTTTTCTCCACCTGCTCCACCGCATACATGACGGTGGAGTGATCCTTGCCGCCGAAGGCTTCGCCGATGCGCGGCAGGGAGAGGTCGGTGTTCTGGCGCATCAGAAACATGCCCACCTGGCGGGCCTGGCTGACGGCCCGCTTGCGGCTGGGGCTGAGCATGTCTTCGATCCGCACCACGAACACCTCCGCCACCTTCTCCAGCACCTGGTCCGGGGTGACCTCCACATCGTTGCCGATCGGGTCGAGCATCGGTGCGACCGACTCGACGGTCATCGGCAGGCCGGTGATCGAGGCGAAGGCCACCGCCCGGGTGAGGGCCCCCTCCAGCTCCCGGATGTTGGAGGTGAAGCGACCGGCGATGTAATGGATCAGCTCCCGCGGCAGCGCCATCTGCTCGCTCTCCGCCTTCTTGTGCAGGATCGCCATGCGGGTTTCCAGGTCGGGGGCCTGGATGTCGGCGATCAGACCCATCGAGAAGCGGGAGATCAACCGTTCCTGCAGGCGCGGGATCTGGCTGGGCGGGCGGTCGCTGGCGATCACGATCTGGCGGCCGGCCTCATGCAGGGCGTTGAAGGTGTGGAAGAACTCCTCCTGGGTGTATTCCTTGCCCTCGATGAACTGGATGTCATCCACCAGGATCAGGTCGGCGGCCCGGTACCGGTCGCGGAAGGCCTGCATGCCGTCCTTGCGGATGGCCTGGATCAGGTCGTTGGTGAAGGTTTCGGTGGACACATAGGAGACGCGGGCGTCGGGATCGATCTCCAGCCGGTAGTGGCCGATCGCCTGCATCAGGTGGGTCTTGCCCAGCCCCACCCCGCCGCAGATGAACAGGGGATTGAATTCCCGCCCCGGCGACTCCGCCACCGCCAGGGCCGCCGCATGGGCCATGCGGCTGTTGGGTCCGACCACGAAGCGGCTGAACACGTAGCGGAGGTTGAGGCCACCGCGGGGCGCGCCGCTGGCGCCGTTGCCGGCGGCGACAGGGGCGGCCCCAGCGGCGCGGCCGGGGCCGGGGCTGGCGGCTGGAGCCATGGGGGCGCCGGCTTCGGTCGCCGCCTCGATGCTCACCTGGACGGGCTGGCCGGCGAGCTCCGAGGCGATGGCCTCGATCTGGGTGAGGTAGTTCTTGCGCAGCCAGCTGCAGGCAAAGCTGTTGGGAGCCTCCAGCTGCAACTGGCCATCCCGCCAGTGGCGCAGGCGGGCCGGGCGGATCCAGGTCTCGAAGGTGGGTTTGCTGAGGCTGGCCTGAAGGGCCTCCACGACCTGGTGCCAAAGCGGTTCGCCCTGCTGCACCGACGCCTGGCCCCATCAGAGAGGCTGAATATAGGGTCGCTGCCGGGGGCCACCGGTCTTAAATGAGGCCAGATCGACGGCCACCGCCTCCCCCATGCGACCGCCCCAGGCCCTTGCCCCCCGGCGCGTTTCCCTCACCCTCACCAGCCTGGGCGCCGCGGCGCTGCTCGGGGGGTGCGCGGGGGGTGGTCCCCTGCAGCTGCGTCCCCCCGCCCAGCCGCCACGCCTCAGCGACGCCACCCCGGCGCCGCCGATCCTGCCGGAGGGCCGCAACCTGATCGTCGATGCCGTCGAGAAGGTGGGGCCGGCGGTGGTGCGCATCGACACCGTCAAACGGGTCGTGAACCCGCTGGGGGGAATCCTCGGCCGCGGCCCGGCGATCCAGCAGCAGCAGGGGCAGGGCTCGGGCTTCATCACCCGCTCCGATGGCGTGCTGCTCACCAACGCCCATGTGGTGGAGGGGGCCAGCGAGGTGGGTGTCACCCTGCCCGATGGCCGCAGCTTCACCGGCAAGGTGCTCGGCGCCGATCCCCTCACCGATGTGGCGGTGGTGCGGGTGGTGGCCGACCGGCTGCCGGTGGCGCCCCTGGGGGATTCCGCCAAGGTGCGGCCAGGGCAGTGGGCGATCGCCATCGGCAACCCGCTGGGCCTGGATAACACCGTCACCGCCGGCATCATCAGTGCCGTGCAGCGCACCAACGCCGTCGGCGAGGGCCAGCGGGTGCCTTACATCCAGACCGACGCGGCGGTGAATCCGGGCAACAGCGGCGGCCCGCTGATCAACGACCGCGGCCAGGTGATCGGCATCAACACCGCGATCAGGCAGGCGCCGGGGGCGGGCCTGAGCTTCGCGATCCCAATCAACACCGCCAGCCAGATCGCCGCCCAGATCCTGGAGCGGGGCTACGCCAGCCACCCCTACATCGGCGTGCGGCTGCAGGCCCTCACGCCGCAGCTGGCGCGGGAGATCAATGCCGCCACCGACGAGTGCAAGGTGCCGGAGGTGAACGGGGTGGTGGTGGTCGATGTCCTCAAGGACAGTCCGGCCGACAAGGGCGGCCTGCGCCCCTGCGACCTGATTGAGGGCATCGACGGCCGGGCGGTGAAGAACCCTTCCGAGGTGCAGCTGGCGGTGGACCGGGGTCGGGTGAACCAGCCCCTGCAGGTGCGGGTGCAGCGGGGGGGCCGCAGTCAGGATCTGACGGTGCGGCCCGCGGAGCTGCCGCGGGAGGGTTGAGGCCGCCTCCCCGGAGCGGTCGTCCCCAGCTGGTGGTGATGGCCCGCTGGCCGGTGCCTGGCCGCTGCAAGCGTCGTCTGGCGGTGGGGCTTGGTGCCCGCCGTGCCGCCGCCGTGCAGGCCCGCCTCACGGCCCATGTGTTCGCGGCGGCCCTGGATAGCCGGCAGCCGGAGGGGCTGGCCATCGCCGCCGGCCGTCCCGAGCTGGTGCTGGCGGTGGACGGCCTGGCCGGCCGGGGGGCGCGCCGCTGGGGGCGGTTCCTGGGGGCGGAGCGGGTGCGGCTGCAGGGAGGTGGTGCCCTGGGGCTGCGGTTGCGCCGTCAGGTGCTCCGGGCTTCGGTGGAGGGGGCTGGGGCGGTGGTGGTGGTGGGCAGCGATCTGCCCGAGCTGGCCGCCACCGACCTGCGGGAGGCCTTCGCAAGCCTGGAGCGGGTGCCCCTGGTGCTGGGCCCGGCCCGCGATGGCGGCTACTGGCTGATCGGCCTGGCGGGGGCCGCCCTGGCGGAACCGGCGGGGGGGGCGGCCCTGCTGTTCGCCGGTCATCGGGCCCCGATCCCCTGGGGCGGGGCCCAGGTGCTGAGCCAGACCCTGGCGGCGGCGGCCGCCGCCGGACTGTCCTGGCACCTGCTGGGCGAGCGGGGGGACCTGGATCGGCCCGAGGATCTGCGGGCCTGGCGATGAGCGCCGAGCCTGCGTTCACGCCCCAGGGGGATGCGGCGCCGCTGAGTGTGGTGATCCCGGTGCGCAATGAGGCCCGCGGCCTGCCGGCCCTGCTGGCCGACCTGGCCACCGCCCCGCAGCTGGTGGCGGAGGTGCTGGTGGTGGACGGGGGCAGTCAGGACGCCAGCCGGGTGGTGGCCAGGCTGGCGGGGGCCCGGTTGCTGAGCACGGCCCCGGGGCGCGGCGTGCAGCTCGGCCATGGCATCGCGGCCAGCGGCGCCCCCTGGCTGCTGCTGCTCCATGGCGATGTGCGGCTGCCGCAGGGCTGGGCGCAGGCGGTGGCGCGGGCGATCGCCCTGGGGGATGGGCGGGCCTGGGCCTTCCACCTGGCGATCGAGGCCCGGGATCCGGCCCTGCGGCTGGTGGAGTTCGGGGTGACGCTGCGCAGCCGCTGGCGCTCGCTCCCCTACGGCGATCAGGGCCTGCTGCTCAGCCGCGCCCTGTACGACCGGGCTGGCGGCCTGGCGCCCCTGCCGCTGATGGAGGATCTCGACTTCGTGCAGCGCCTGCGCCGGCTGGCGCCGATCGATCTGTTGCCCGGGGCCGTGCGGGTCAGCGACCGCCGCTGGCGCCGCCTGGGGGTGTGGCAGACCGCCCTGGCCAATGCCCGCCTGCGCCGCGACTGGCGACGGGGCGTGTCAGCGCAGCGGCTCGCCCAGCGCTACCAGGAACCACGCCGCCGCTAGGGGGCGTACCAGAAGGCGCAGCGGCGCTCCAGGGGTTCGAGCTCCCAACCCTGGGCCTCGTAGAAGCCCACCACATCGGGGTCGGCGAACAGGCTGACCCGCTCCACCTCCATGGCGCGCAACTCCGCCAGCACGTAGTCCATCAGGGCCCGGCCGAGCCCGACCCCCTGGTAGAGGGGGTGCACGGCCACGTCCCAGACGGTGGCTTCCACCACCCCGTCGCCAGTGCAGCGGGCGAAGCCCACCAGCCGCGGCAGGCGGGCGTCATGGCGCCAGAGCCCCACCCGCAGCAGGCTGTGCTGCAGGGCCTTGCGCACCCGCCGCAGGGGGCGACGGCTCCAGCCCACCGCGTCGCAGAGGGTTTCCAGCTCGAACAGGTCGATCTCCCGCTCACAGCTGAGCACCACGTGCAGGTCGGGATTGGGGATCGGGCACAGCTGGTGACGCTCCCCGTACAGACGGCTGAGCAGGGCCGGATCGAGCCGCGGTGTGGGGCGTTGGGGAAAAGGCGGGCTGGTCGTCGACAAGAGAAGGGGGGCAGCGGGCCGGGGGATCGCGAAGCACATTGAAGATCCTGCCGGAACCTGGCGGATCTGAGGCAGGGTGGTCGCCGACCGCACGTCGATCCCTGAGCCCCGCCCCACCCCCGCACTCCGAGCGGCCCCTGCTGGTGGCCCTGCATGGCTGGCTCCTCTCCGGTCGGCTGTGGCAGCCGCTGCAGCGGGAGCTGGAGCCCCGCTGGGCGCTGTGGTGTCCGGATCTGCCCGGTTTCGGGGCGCGAGCCCGGCCGCCGGGGCTGCAGCCCACCCTGGCCGGCTACGGCCGCTGGCTGGTGGAGGAACTGGATCGCCAGGCCCCCGGCCGGCCCGTGGTGCTCCTGGGCCACTCGCTCGGGGGCAGCGTTGCCCTGCACGCCGCACCGCTGCTGGGGGAGCGCCTGCAGGGTCTGGTGCAGATCAGTGCCGGTGGTGGGGTGTTCCAGCCCCGGCCCTTCGCCCAGCTGCGCCGCGGCGGCTCCCTGTTCCTGCGCTGGCGCCCCGGCTGGCTGGCGGAGCTGCCGGGCACCGAGGCGATCCGCAGCCCCCTGCGGGCGGAGGCCCGCGCCGCCCGCGGCCTGCTGGCCAACAGCACCAACCGCGGCGCCGTGCGCCAGCTTCCCCAGCTCACCAGCCGCCTGGCGGTGCCCAACCTCTGGATCGTGGGAACCCGCGACGGCGTGATGGAGCCCCGCTACGTGCGCCACCTGGCCGGCTTCTCCCGCCAGCACCGGTTGGAGCTGCTGGAGGGGGCCGGTCACCTGCCGATGCGGCAGATGCCCGGCCGCCTCGCCGGCGTGATCGAGAGCTGGCTGGAGGAGGAGCTGCCCTCCCAGGCGTGGCCACCCGCTCAGAGCGTGGCCAGCCCTTTTTCCTGCAGCTCCGCCAGCCTGGCGTAGAGCCCGCCGGCGGCGCGCAGCTGGCGGTGGTTGCCCTCCTCCACCAGCCGGCCGTGCCTCAGCACCAGGATGCGGTCGGCCGCCTCCACGGTGGCGAGGCGATGGGCGATCACAATGGCGGTGCGATCCCGCAACAGGCGGTCGAGGTCGCGCTGCAGGGTGGCCTCGGTGGAGGGGTCGAGGAAGGCGGTGGCCTCATCCATCACCAGCACGGAGGGGTCGCGCACCGCCACCCGCGCCACCGCCAGCAGCTGTCGCTCGCCGGAGGAGAGATTGCCGCCCCGCTCCCGCAGCTCGGTGGCGAGGCCGTGATCGAGCCGCTCCAGCAGCGGGGTCAGGCCGAGGGAGGCGCAGAGCCGCTCCAGGGCGGGGTCATCGAGATCGGCGTCGAGACGCAGGTTGTCGGCCACGTTGCCGCTGAACAGGAAGGTGTCCTGCAGGACCACGCCGAGGCGCTGGCGCAGGGTGGCGATCGGCAGTTCGCGGATGTCGACGCCGTCGAGCAGGATGCGGCCGCGCTGGGGTTCGTAG
The DNA here is from genome assembly GCA_040381155.1 of Aphanothece sp. Taxonomy (GTDB): domain Bacteria; phylum Cyanobacteriota; class Cyanobacteriia; order PCC-6307; family Cyanobiaceae; genus Cyanobium. Next base: position 24,137 of record JBEIHT010000008.1, on the reverse strand, counting down.
AGGCGGCACAACAGGCGGATCACGGTTGTTTTGCCTGATCCTGTGGGTCCCACGATCGCCACCTGCTCGCCGGCGCCGATCCGGAAGCTGAGGTCTTCGAGGATCGGTTCATCCGGGCGGTAGGCGAACGAAACCTCCTCAAACACCACCTCGCCAGGGCTGCGGGCCTGGCCGGCGCTGCGGCGGGCGGCTTCGCCCCGCTGCTCCCCGGGCAGATCGGCGATCTCGATCGGCTGCTCCATCAGCTCGCCGATTCGCTCCACCGCCGTCAGGCCCCCCTGGATCTGGGTGAAGCGCTCCGCCAGCTGGCGCAGGGGATCGAACACCCGCTGGGAGAACAGGATGAACGTGGTGAGGGTGCCCAGGCCCATGGCGCCGCCGCTCACCATCGTTCCGCCCAGGGCCAGCACCAGGGCCACGGCCGCCAGGGCCACCCATTCGATGAAGGCGGAGATGGCGCTGTCATAAAAGATCGTGCCGGTCACGGCCCGCCGGTAGCCGGCGTTGGTGCGGGCGAAGGCTTCGCTGTTCACCCGCTCCCGGCGGAACATCTGCACCACCTCAAGCCCCTGCAGGTTTTCCTGCAGGTCGGCGTTGAGCTGGCCGAGCTCCTCCCGCACCCGGTAGTTGGCGAGGCGGTAGCGCCGCTGCAGCCAGAGCACCCCCAGGATCACCGGAATCTGGATGAGCAGCAGCAGCAGCCCGAGCCGCCACTCGATCGAGACCATCGTGATGCCGATCACCAACAGGGTGACCAGATCCGCCAGGACGCCGACGGCGCCGCTGCCGAACACCTCGGCCAGGGCGTCCACGTCGCTGGTGAGGCGGGTGAGCAGCTTGCCGACCGGCATGCGGTCGTGGAAGCGCAGGGGCAGGGAGAGGGCGTGGCGGAACAGGTCGTCCCGGATGCGGGCCGTGAGCCGCTGGCCCACCACCTGAACGGTGTAGCTCTGGGTGCCCTGCAGGGCCAGCCGCAGGAGAACCGCCAGGAGCAGCAGCAGCACGAGCCAGCGCAGGGCCTCGGCCGCCGGGCGGCCCGCCAGCCAGGGCATGACGCTCTCGCCCCGCAGGACGGCGATCGCCTGACCCACCAGCAGGGGCTGGATGCTGGCGGCCAGGGCGAGGGGCACCAGCAGCACCAGGGTGAGCAGCAGCCGGTTGCGCTCCCGGGCGAAGTAGGGAAGCAGCCGCCGCAGTCGTTGCCGGTCGAGGCTGGCCATCAGTGGGGCCTCGGGGCAAGGCTGGCGGCCTCAATCCGCTGCACGATCGCCTGCAGGGGCCCGTCGTCGAGGCGCAGGGCCAGGGGGTGGCCCACCAGGCGGGCGGTGCTTTCGAAGAGGTCGTCGATCGCCACCAGCCCGTTGTCCCGCAGGGTGCGGCCGGTGGCCACCAGGTCGACGATCGCTTCGGACATGCCGGTGATCGGCCCCAGCTCCACCGAACCGGTGAGGTGGATCAGCTCCACCGGCAGGTCGAGCCGGGCGAAGAACTGGCTGGCGCAGTGCGTGAACTTGCTGGCGACGCGGCAGTGGGCCGGCAGGTCAGCGGCCCGGCGGTAGCCGCTGCTCTGCTTCACCGCCACCGCCATGCGGCAGCCCCCGAAGCCCAGGTCCACGAGCGGTGCCACCGGTAGCCGCTGCTCCTGGAGGACGTCGTAGCCCACCACCCCGAGTTGGGCCTGGCCATAGGCGACGTACACCGGCACATCGGCGTTGCGCACCAGCAGCGCCCGGGCCCTGCCACAGCTGCTCGGCACCATCAGCAACCGGTTGTCCGGGTCGAGCAGGGGGCTGAAGTCGAGGCCGGCGGCCGCGAACACGGCCACCGACTCCCGCAGCAGGGCGCCCTTGGCCAGGGCAACGGTGATCATGGAGAGCGGCAGTGTCGAGCTGGACTGTACCGATGTCCGCCTCGCCACCAGAGCCGATGCCCGCCGCCACCCGCCAGCCGATGCCCGACACGCCCGTGCTCTCGGTGGAGCTGATCCCGGTTCTGAAGGACAACTACGTGTTCGTCCTGCAGGATGGCCGCCGGGCCGCGGTGGTGGATCCGGCCCTGGCGCCGCCGGTGGCGGCCTGGCTGCAGCGGCGGGGCCTGGAGCTGGTGGCGGTTCTGCAGACCCACCACCACAGCGATCACATCGGCGGCACGCCGGAGCTGCTGGGCCTGTGGCCGGCGGCGGCGGTGGTGGCCGCCCGTGCCGATCTGGAGCGCATTCCCTTCCAGACGATCGGGGTGGCCGATGGCGATCGGCTGCCGTTGCTGGGTCAGGAGCTGGAGGTGATCGCGGTGCCCGGCCACACCCGCGCCCACATCGCCTTCCATCTGCCGGCCGCCGCCGGCGAGCCGGGCGGCCATCTGTTCTGCGGCGACACCCTCTTTGCGGGAGGCTGCGGACGGCTGTTCGAGGGCAGCCCCGAGCAGATGTGGCGCTCCCTGCAGCGCTTGGCGGCCCTGCCGGAGGCCACCCGGGTGTGGTGCGCCCATGAGTACACCGAAACCAATCTGGCCTGGGCGGCGCGGGAGTGCCCGGCGGACGAGGCGATCGGGCGCCGGCTGCAGGAGGTGCGTCAGCGCCGTGCCCAGGGGTTGCCAACGATCCCGTCAAGCATCGGCCTGGAGCGGGCCACCAATCTGTTCGTGCGCTCTGGCGATGCGCAGGAACTGGCTGCCCGTCGCCAGAGTCGCAACCACTGGTAAGGCCGCTGGCTGGCCCAGGGGCCTCTCAACGGCGGCTGTCGCGGGAATCCTGGCGGTCGCGCAGACCCTGGAGGGCCCCACGGATGCGGCGCCCCAGGGGCCGAAGGGTTTCCGACCAGCCTTTGGCCGTCGGGGTGGGCGCCTTGGCGGGCCGGCTGGGCTTGTGGGACTGGCGCAGCCAGGCGATCGCCTCGCCCAGGGGCATCGGTGGCGCGAAAAGGAAGCCCTGTCCATAGGGGAATCCGTTGGCCAGCAACCACTCCCGCTGGGTTTCGTTCTCCACCCCTTCGGCGGTGGTGGCCAGGCCGAGGTCGAGGGCCAGGGCGTTGATGGTGCGCAGCAGCTGGTTGCTGGGGGTCAACTCGTGGTTGATGTTCTGCACGAAGCTGCGGTCGATCTTGAACATCTGAATCGGCAGGGCGTTGAGGCGCGAGAGGGAGGAATAGCCGGTGCCGAAATCGTCGATGGCGATGGCCACGCCGAGGGAGGCGAGCCGCTTGAGAAAGCCTTCGAAATCGGGGCTGACATCCTGAAGGCCCTCCTCGACGATCTCCACCTGCAGGCGCCAGCCGATCGGCAGGCTGCGGGTGGAGAGCAGCTCCAGCAACTGGGTGCGCAGCAGGGCACTGCCCAGGAGCTGGGCGGAGAGGTTGAGGCTCATCACCATGGCCCGCCCCTGGGAGGAGGCCCCCAGGGCCGGCATCGCATCAAGGGCCTTGCGAATGATCTGCAGATCGAGTTCGCCGGTCAGGCCGCTGCGCTGAGCCGTGGGCAGGAATTGGCCGGGTTGGGTGACTTCCCTGCCCGTGCCTGGCCAGCGGGCCAGCGCCTCGAAGCCCAGGGCCTGGCCGGTGGCCAGATCCAGGATCGGCTGGAAGAAGGGGATCAGATCGCTGAGGCGCAGCGCATCGCGGAGGCTGGCTTCCAGGGTGTAGTCGTCGCTGACGCTGCGACGGCTCTGGTCATCGAGGAAGCAGAACTGGCTGATCAGGGAGCGGCTGGCGATGCGGCGGGCGATCGCTGCGTCGGCGATCGCGGTGGCGGCGTTGTGGTGATGGGGTTGGACCATGACGATGCCGATCGCGATGGTGATCGGGATGGCGTGGTCGTGGGTGTGGATGTCCTCGCAGAGCAGATCGATCAGCCGCCGGGCGGTACCCGCCGCCACCGCATCCCGGTGCACATGGGGGAGCAGGACGAGGAATTCGGCATCGGTGAAGCGGGCCGCCGAGGCCTCCGCGGGCAGAGCCTGCAGCAGCTTGCGGGCGATCTCATCGAGAACCATGGTGGCCGCCTGGCTGCCATGGGTGGCGCCGAGACGGTCGTGGTCCTTCACTTCGCAGCGGAACACCGCGTAACCGCTGTTGAGCCCCAGCCGGAAGGAGGACTCCAGCATCTGGGTGATCTGTTGGCGGCTGAGCAGCGCGGGCAGGGGCGGGGCCTGGGGGGGAAGGGTGCAGCGTTCGGCCTCAGCGAACTGGCGCTGCAGCCGCCTGCGCTCAAGACGGCGCACCACCAGCGCGGCCAGGCGAGCCAGGACGGCCAGCCGTGGATCCGGCAGGATGCGTTGCTCTGGATCCAGGCAGCTGAGGTGGCCCAGCACCCGGCCGTCGGGGGCGATCAGGGGGTGGGAGAGCAGAAAGCGAATGTGGGGAGCGTCCTGTACGGCGGCGTGGTGGCGCAGGCGCAGATCGTTCTGGGCGTCGGCGACCAGCAGGGGCTGGCGCTGCAGGATTGACTGGGCACTGAGGTGGAACAGGCTGGAGCGCCGGGCCTCGTCGTCCGCATCGCCATCGGCTGGGGGGCCCACGAAGGCGCGCAGGATCCCGTGATCGGAATCCGGGGAGTCGAGAAGGCAGACGATGACGATGGCGGAGCCGGTGAGCCGGCGGATGAGGGCGGCAATGTGCTCACAGCAGCCGTGGAGTCCGCTGGCGGGATCGTCGCTCTGGCAGCAGCCGGATTCCAGCAGTTCCTCCAGGAGGGCGTCGTCTGGGATGTGGCGAAAGCTTTCCCGAGGCCCTTCAGGGCTCTCTGGTGGATTTTTCACCATAGAAAAAGCTAAGTCGTCGTTCACCTTAAAGAGCTGGGGAGATGAGCGAATGCTCGGGTTGTTTCTGGACTTTATCCTACAGCCTTCAGGCGTAAGCAGCCAGGGTAAAGGAGTGCGGATTCGCCAATTCTTAACCGCAGTTGCGCCCTCTCGCCGCGGCGATAGTTGTGCCAAAGCGGCAGGCGCACCCTCAGCTCCTCGCCGCCGCAGCGCACCCGATAGATCCAGTCGCGCCCCTGGAATTCCCGACCCAGCACCAGCGCATCCCCAGCGGCCGAAGCCTCCAGCTCCAGGGCCTCCGGCGCCAGCAGCACCTCCAGCGGCTCCGCCATGGGGATCTCCCCGGCCTCGGGCACCAGAGTGCCCAGGGCGGTGTTCACTCCCCGCCCAGCCCGCCGGGCCGGCAGCAGGTTGGCCTGCAGCACGAAGCGGCCCACGAAGGCCGAGGCGGGGGCGCCCACCAGCTCCTGGGGCGAGGCGCACTGGTGCAGACGCCCTTCCCCCAGAACCGCCACCCGATCGCAGATCGCCAGGGCCTCCTCGGGGTCATGGGTGACCATCAGGCCACCCGCTCCGGCTTCCGCCAGCGCCCCCGGCAGCTCGGCCCGCAAGCGCAGCCGCACCTCCACATCCAGGTTGGAGAAGGGCTCATCCAGCAGCACGAGGGCGCTGCCCGGCGCCAGGGCCCGGGCGAGGGCCAGACGCTGCCGCTGGCCGCCGGAGAGTTCGTGGGGGAAGCGCTGGCGCAGCTCCGCCAGACCGAGCAGATCCAGCAGCCGCTGCACCCGGCTCCGGTCCTGGCCCCGGCGCAGCCCGAAACAGGCGTTGTCCCAGGCGTTGAGGTGGGGGAACAGGGCGTAGTCCTGGAACACCATCCCCACTCCGCGGCGTTCGGGAGGCAACCAGCGCTGGGGACCGGCCACCTCCCGGCCATCGATCCAGATCCGCCCCCGCCACGGCCGCTCGAAGCCGGCGATCAGCCGCAGCAGGGTGGTCTTGCCGCAGCCGGATGGGCCGAGCAGGCCCACCAGCTCCCCCTGCCGCAGCGACAGCTCGATCCCCCTCAGGGTGGCTTCCTGCTCCGACCTGCCCGGGTAGCAATGCCAGAGATCCTGGAGCCGCAGGTGCTCGTCGATGGGGAAGGACATAGGCTCGCCCCCTCATCTTTCCATCGAGAGGGGCACGCCCGTGGCCGCCGACCCCGCCCAGATCCCGATCCACACCGCCGCCGCGCCGCCGCCGGTCGGTCCCTACAACCAGGCGGTTCTGGCCGGCGGACTGCTGTTCTGCTCCGGCCAGATCGCCCTCGATCCAGTCAGTGGGGTGATGGTGGGCGATGGCGACGTGGAGCTGGAGACCCGCCAGGTGCTGGCCAACCTGCGGGCCGTGCTGGCGGCCGCGGGGTGTGGCCCGGAGCATGTGGTGCGCACCACGGTGTTCCTGGCCGACCTGGCCGATTTCGCCGCCGTCAACGCGATCTATGCCGAGACCTTCGGCGCCGGCGTCTCCCCGGCCCGGGCCTGTGTGGAGGTGGCGGCCCTGCCCAAGGGGGCGCGGGTGGAGATCGACGCCATCGCCCTGCTGCCCTGACCCCGGCCCGGCCCTCCGCGGCCCCCCTTCAGCGGGGTTGCACCAGCCGGAAGGTGAGATTCAGCCGCTCCGTGCTCACCCGGCGCCGGCGGGGCAGGGCGTGCTGCCAGTGGCGCTGGGTGGGTGGATCCATCACCAGCAGATCGCCATCGGCCAGCTCCAGCGCCAGCGCCGGGCGGCCCGCGGCGGCGGAGCCGGGCCGCGGCCGGAAGCGCAGGGTGCGGCTGGCCCCGAGGCTGACCGAGGCGATCGGGGCCTCCGCCACCAGTTCCGGTTCATCGTCGGCATGCCAGCCCATGGCGTCATCGCCGCCGCGGTAGCGGTTGGCCAGCATTGAATTGAAGCGGCAGCCCAGCTGCTCCTCCAGCAGGCGGCGCAGCCGCAGCAGCGGCGCACTCCAGGGGCCGGGTTGGTGCTCCAGGCCGCTGTAGCGGTAGGAGCAGCCTGGGTCGGCCAGCCAGCAGCAGAGGCGGGGCACGGTGTGCTCGCGGCCGTGCAGCCGCAGCCGCGGCTGGGCCCAGGGCAGCTCCTCCCGCAGGTGCCGCTCCAGGGCCGCCGCCTCCAGGGAAGCCCCGGGCCCCTCCCGCAGCAGCCAGGCGGGCCAGTGCCGCAGGGCCAGGCCGGTGTCCCCCAGGGAACGGCAGGGCGGGGAAGCGGGGCTGGCGGGCTCCACGGCGGCGGCTGGGGGAGGAATCCGGATATGTTGCTGGCCTAACCAGACATTGTTCCTCGGGCCGCGTGGGTGGCCTGAGGCCAGGCCCCTGCCATGGAAACCCCTTTTGGCCAGTGGTCCCCCGAGGTGGTCGTGATGACCCCGGCCCGCTTCGAGGACGCCATGGCCGCGGTGCAGGCCGTGCAGCGGCTGCGCACGGTGGTGCTGCAGCTGGGGGAGATGGAGCCGGCGGAGGCGCAGCGCACCATCGATTTCGTCTCCGGGGGCGTGTACGCCATGGATGGCCAGTCGGAGCGGTTGGCGGAGACGGTGTTCCTGTTCGCCCCGGCCCTGGTCACGATCCATCGGGATGGCGCCGAGGCGGATGGCCTCTGAGCCCAGCCTGCGGGGCATCGACGGCTGCCGTGCCGGTTGGCTGATGCTCAGCCGCCCCGACGACGGCAGCCCCGGCCCCTGGCGGCGGGTGCGGGCCGAGCTGGTGCCCGACGCCGAGGGGCTGGCGGCCGGAGCCGGCGAGGCCACCAGCGCCATCGACATCCCGATCGGCCTGGGGGAGGGGCCCGCCCGTCGCTGTGACCAGGAGGCGCGCCGGCGGCTGGGGCCGCGGCGCAGCAGCGTGTTTCCCGCCCCGCCCCGGCCGGTGCTGGCGGCGGCCGACCACCCGGAGGCCTGTCGCATCGCCCGCAGCCTCGACGGCCGCGGCCTCAGCCTGCAGACCTGGCACATCCTGCCGAAGGTGCGCCAGGTGGATGACCTGCTGCGCCAGCGGCCCGAGCTCGCCCAGCGGTTGCGGGAGGTGCACCCGGAGCTGGCCTTCCTCGACTGGAACGGTGGTGTGCCCCTGGCCCACGGCAAGCGCTGCCGCGAGGGGCGCGACGAGCGCCTGGTGTTGTGCGAGCGGGAGTTTCCCGGGGTGTGGGGCGCGGTGCGGCAACGCTTCCGGCGCACCCAGGTGGCCGATGACGACATCCTCGATGCCCTGGCCTTGCTGCGCAGCGCCGCCCGCCTCGCCCGGGGCGAGGCGGTGGTGCTGCCGGAAGGGCCCCCGGAGCGGGATCGCTGCGGGCTGCCGATGACGATCGCCTACTGATCTCCCCCGCCGAGACCCCTTGTGGCGCGGCCGCAGCGCCGCCAACATCGGCGCCCCCCCTGATCCGATTCCCGTGCGCCTGGCCCCTTGGTTGTGCGCTCTGGCGCTGCTCACCCCGGCGGTCCCCGCCGGGGCCCAACCGCCGGCGCCGGGGGCGGGGCCGATGGGTCAGATGACCCTGGTGCGCACCCCCCGCAGCCTGCCGCTGACGGGGGATCCGATCTGGGAGCTGCAGCTGGCCCTGCCGGGGGAGCCGCTGCGCAGCTATGAAGCCCTGGTGGGACGGGCGGGCCGCCAGCAGGCGGATCGGGAGCGGCTGGGCAGCCGGGCGCCCCTGCCGCGGGGCCGCTACCAGGTGACCGAAATCGAACCGGTGGCTGCTGGAGACGACCCAGAGCTGGGTCGCTTCGTGTGGATCGGCCTGGAGCCCCGGTTCTCCAGCGCCCGCCGGGGGCTGGGAATCCACCACGACCCGAGCGCCGGGCGGGGCCGGGGCAGCGGCACCGACGGTTGCATCGGCCTGATCCACGGCAATGACCTGCTGGTGCTGGGGGATCTGTTGCGGCGCAGCGGCACGCGTGAGCTGGAGGTGCGGGACTGAACGGCTGATTCCTCTCAGCCCCCGGAACCGCCGTCCGCCTCGGCCGGCCGCTCCGGCGCGATCAGATCGGCCGCCCGCCGCGCTTCCCCCAGCACCTGCAGGAGCAGCCGCGGCGACTCCCGCAGCAGCTCCACCCAATGGCTCAGATAGGCGGCATGGTTCAGGCCATCGCTGCTGATCTCCAGCCTGTCCCCGAGCAGCACCGCCCCCAGTTCGGCCACCAGTTCCTCGCGGGCGTAGGCCTTGAGGGCCGCGTCCCCCGCCGCGGGCGAGCCGCTGAGATCGCGCCCCAGGCGGCTGGGATGGCCGGTGGAGTGGATCGTTTCATGGGCCCAGGTGGCATAGAGGGCCGCGGCGGAGTGGAAGGCGTGGCGGTCTGGAAGGTGGATGCGATCCAGGCTGGGCAGGTAGCAGGCCCGATCGCCGCCGTGGCGCACCGTCACCGGCCAGGCCCGCAGCACCACCTCCGCCGTCCGCAGCCGCTCCGGTTCCGGCCGGATCGTCAGGGTCGCCGCCCGCCGCCGCTCGGCCAGCAGGCTGCCCAGGGCCTCCCCCTCCAGATCGGCGGCGTTGAACACCGCCACCGGCTTGAAGCGGATCGCCGCCGGCCGCGGTGGCGGCGTCTCCCCGACCGGCCCGTCCTCCTCCCGGGGGGTGAGGCGCAGGGGGCGCAACACATGCACCGCCCGGCAGCCGCGGCGGGGATGGAGGCCGCGGGCCTTGGCCTCAGCGAAGCCGCACCACCAGGGCAGGCTGGAGCCGCGCAGGTGCATGCCGAGGGTGAGCAGCACCGGGTTGGAACCGCGGTAGGGCCGGCCGGAGATCAGGTTCAGGTGATGCCCGCCGCCTGTGCTGTCCCAGTCGCGGCGCCAGGGGGCGGTGCCGGCCTCCATCAGCTGGATCAGGGAGGCCACGAGGCTCTCCTCGGGGGAGAGGCGGCCGGGGCGGGATGCGGTGGGAGCCATGGCGCAGGGGGTGCGGGGGACTCACCTGCAGTGCCACCCCCCCCCTCAGCCCGCTGCTGGCCCTGCCGCTGGCGCGCTATCACTCCCCGGGGCCATGCAGGCGCACCCGTGCCGACACCTGGCCCTCCGGATCCACCCCCTCGAAGGTGGGCGGCAACCAGACGCGCACCACCATCAGCAAGGCGGCGGTGGCCAGAAACAGGCAGACGGCCAGCACCTGGCGCCAGTCGGTTTCGAGCACGCCGCGGACGATCACCTCCCGCAACACCGAAACGATGGCGATTTCCACCGACACCCCGATCGACACGCGCTGCTCCTGCAGATAAATGATCAGCAGGCGGAACAGCTCCACCAGAATCAGTATGAACAGAATGTCGGCGGTGATGGCATGAAATTCCGGTGTGACCAGCAGGGATGTGAAGATCTGGCGCAACTGCAGGGCCATCACGCAGAAGAGGCCCAGGCAGAGGGAAACAGCGATCAGATCCTGCACGGCCTCCAGGGCCTGCACGAGTTGGGGGCGACGGAAGAGCTGGTGCCAGGCCCTCTCTGATGAAACGATCGGTGGTGGCCCGGCGGAGGATTCGGTACCGAGAGTTGTGCTGGGCATGGAATCATGGGCTGGGGGTGTAAATGTAGGCATGGCATGGTTTGCAGATCCGCTATATTACGGACCCAATCGCTTGGGGTCAATGGCAGATTGATCCGTCTTGCTGATGCCATTCATTCGCACGCTTGGCGCGCCGCCCCGCCAGCGCTCAACCGAGCCAGCGAAGAAGACGCCCTGCCTGCCCACCAGTCAAGCCCAGCCCGATCGCTCGCCTGACGGGGTGGGGATGCCAGAACTCATGAACAGCTTCCATTCATTATCTCGTACTGGCTGAAAGCAATCGACTGGATGGAACGGTAGGCTACCGCTCCAGTGCCGGCAGATGGGTCGGAATTCCTGTTCGTTAACGCCAGCTTAGTGACACCATGCTAAATTAATAGAGATCCTTTCGGCAGCAAAGCCGATTTCGTTCAATTTAGCCCAGGATGAGCTACGTCTCTGATCTTCTGTCTGTCCTGACGCCTAAGCCCTCTCCTGTGCCGCTTGTTCGCATGGGCGGTGATGGAGATGGGGCTTACCTCGTGCCCGATGACATCGATGGAGTCAAGGCTTGTTTTTCGCCGGGCGTGAACAATCGAAAAACGTTTGAAGATGAGATGGCAAGGCAACATGGCATTCATTGTTACATGTGTGATTTCAGCAGTGATGTTGATCAGTTGTCCACGCCCTTGATCCCTGGCCTCCAGGTCTTTGACAAAAAATGGCTGGACATCGATGGAGGCCAAGATAGCATCAGTTTGCAGCAGTGGGTCGACCTCTATGCACCTGACGTCTCCCAGGACTTGCTGCTTCAAATCGACATTGAAGGTGCTGAATACAGAAACCTTAATTCGACCTCCGAAGCGCTCATGCGTCGGTTTCGGATTATCATCATGGAGCTCCATGACATCGCCACCCTGCTCGATCCCAGGCAGGCTGAAGTTGATCTTGCCCCGCTTTTGCGCAAGCTCGATCAAACACACGTATGCGTTCATATTCATCCGAATAATTGCTGTGGTGAGGTGATTGACCCTGAATCCGGTCGAAATATCCCCACGGTGGCTGAGCTGACCCTGTTGCGGCGCGATCGCTTTGGTCTTCGTCGGGATCCAGCGCTGTCGACGCCGCCCTGCCTGCCCCACCCGCTGGATGTGTCCTGCAACATGCCTGACAGGCCACCGCTGCATATGAATCAGCATTGGCTTGGAAGGGCGCCTGCTGATCTTGATTCCCAGTCCCAAAAGCTTGGCCATTACGGGGACTATGTTTCCTACTTATGGGAAAACAACAAGACCGAGCTTGCGAATAATGTTCTCGTTTACGAAGGGGCACTCCAGGCCTCCCTCCGCAATCTTTATCGGCTCGCCAGTGACTCAAGGGCAGTGAGTGAGGAAACGGTTGTCGATTGGAGTGATGGCGGTGCCAAAAATATTGCCCAGGGAAAAAAATTCATGCTCAGCGATAGTTATCCCGGCTTCCCCAAGGTCGGTTTCGTGCGGGACCAGGAGCCAATGTTCTTTCATACAGCTCTGGCCATGGGGCAATTCATCACGGTTGACCTCGTTTATTCTGAAAAGCTTGCCTGGCTTGTCCTCAAAAACCGCGCTGATGGATTGGGGGAGAGGGCCAGGTACCTCTTTTATGCTGTGCATGATGAGATCACCTTCAACCCTGACAGCGTGCTGCCAGTGCTGATGCAGGCTGACTTTTTCTACTCACCAAATTCTTTATCGGTCACCCCTTTGCTTGGGCAGGTAGGTCGTTACCTCACGCTTTACTCACCTGCATTTTCCGCCATCCACCTCAGTTCCCTGCGCCTCTATTCCTGTAGGAATCAGTGAGTGTCTGCTCGGGAATCCTGTTGCGGTGACAGCTGGCGGCTTGCCACCACCACCGGGTTGAGCTTGTCAAGTCCGAGCCATCCGGTTCTCACTGTTTTTCTTGATTGGGCCGGGGATGGGAGCCCGGCGCCTCGATGGCGCTGAGGACGATCCGTCGTGCCAGGGACAGGTGGCTTCAAAAATTGTTACATTACAAGCAATGTGACATCGCCTCCAGCCCCCATGCCCTGGACCACCGCTGACATTCCCGACCAGAGCGGCCGCGTGGCCCTGATCACCGGGGCGAGCAGCGGCCTGGGATTGGAAACGGCCCGGGCTCTGGTGGCCCGCGGTGCCACCGTGATCCTCGGCTGCCGCAGCCGCGAGCGGGCGGAGCGGGCCCGCCAGGAGCTGCTGCCCAGCGTGGGTGCCGGCGGCGCGCTCGATCTTCTCGATCTCGACCTGGCCGATCTGGGCTCCGTGCAGCGCGCCGCGGCGGAGCTGGCACACACCTACGGCCGCCTCGATCTGCTGATCAACAATGCCGGCGTGATGGGGTTGCCCCGCACCCTCACCCACGACGGCTTCGAGCGGCAGTTCGGCACCAACCACCTCGGCCACTTCGCCCTCACCACCGCCCTGCTGCCGCTGCTGCGGGGCCGCCCCAACGCCAGGGTGGTGACGGTCACCTCCGGCGCCCAGTACTTCGGCCGCATCAACTTCGACGACCCCCAGGGGGAGCGCCGCTACGACCGCTGGAAGGCCTACGGCCAGAGCAAGCTGGCGAACGTGATGTTCGCCCTGGAGCTGCAGGCGCGCCTGGAGGCGGAGGGGTCGGCCGTGCGCTCCCTGGCGGCCCATCCCGGCTTGGCCCGCACGAACCTCCAGCCCGCCTCGGTGGCCGCCAGCGGCTCCTGGTTCGAGCCCCTGGCCTACCGCCTGATGGGCCCGCTCTTCCAGAGCGCCGCGATGGGGGCCCTGCCCCAGCTCTATGCCGCCACCGCCCCCGAGGCCCGAGCGGGCGGCCACTACGGCCCGGATCAGCTGGGGGGAATGCGCGGCTGGCCCAAGGAGGCCCCCCCCGCCCCCGCCGCCCTTGATCCCGCCCAGCGCCAGCGCCTCTGGCAGCTGAGCGAAGAGCTCTGCGCGGCTCCCCCGCGGCCCACCGCCGTCTCCGTCTCCGTCGCCGACCTGCCGGTCGCCCCCGGGGTGTAGCCGCCCGCTTCGCCCGCCGCCTGGCCATGCCCCACCACGCCGACCGCCCCACCAAGACCTGCGCCTGCTGTGGCCGCCCCTTCCAGTGGCGCCGCCGCTGGAAACAGGTGTGGGAGGAGGTGCGCTACTGCTCGGAGCGCTGCCGTAACGAGGCGCGGCGACAACGCGGCCGAGCCTCCGAGGCGTAGTCGCCCCCAACCGGCCACAAAAAAGCCCCCCATCGAGGGGGGCTTTGGTGTTCCGTGGGCGCCCAGGCGCCGCGTGGATGGTTCAGAAGCAGAAGGGCAGGAACTGGGTGCGGCAGGCGGCGTAGCCGTCCACCAGGGCACCGAGGCCGATCTGATGGGCGATGCCGGAGCCGGTGATCGCCTCGGTGAGGATGCCGATCACGATGCCGAGCATGGCGGCGCGACCGTTGAAGAGTTCGGCGCGCTTGAGCTGGGCCAGGTGCACCTGCTGGATGGTGCTGTCCTGGAACAGTTTTTCGGAGAGGGGGGTGTTGGTCATCGCTGGTGGAGGGGATTCAGGGGAGCTGGGAATGGGGGGAAGGGAGCTGGGGGCGGGAGCGGGTCAGCCCAGTCCGATCTGGGAGAGGATGCTCTGGCCGGTGAGCAGCTCGGTGGCGAGACCGATGACGAAGCCGAGCATGGCCAGACGGCCGTTCCAGGTTTCAGCGAAGGCGACGAAGCCGAAGCGGGGGGCGGTGTTGTCCATGAACATTTCGAAGTGTTGCGTGGATTGTAACAGAGTGCAAAGAAGCGACGCCAGGGCGCGCGGGAGCCGGTTCTGGGGGGATAGCCGCCCGAAACGTCGCCATTGCTGCTTTGATCCCGAAAACAATCCGCTCTTTGGCTTGTTTTCGGCGCTCGTGGCTTCACTGGAGAAAGCAGAACTGAGCCGAATTCGCCATGTACGTGATCGAAGCGCTGCATCCCGATGGCTGGAGACGGCAGGGACGCACCCATCAGGAGTTCTGGGCCCACCAGGAAGCCCAGGCGAGATGTTGTTCCGATGGCCGCAATTACCGGATCGTCCACGAACAAAGCCGCCAGATCGTCGCCTTCATCGACCCTTCCGCCTGCCGCGCTTTTCTGGTCTCCCGCTGATTGCGGTCCTGCTGAGCGCGGTCCTGTTGCTCTCGGCCCTGCTGCCCCTCGGCGGCCTGGGGGCGCGGGCCGCCGGCATCGGCACCCCCAGCCAGCCGCTGGCCGAGAGCAGTGAAGCCCTGGCGAGCCGCTCCCCCTGGAGCCGGCCGGAGAGCTATCCGCTGGCCCTGAAGCCCCGCGCCGACCTTTATCGCCCCAGCGCCGCGTGGATCGGTCGGCTGATCCTGCCCACCCCCCAGGAGGTGGCGGCCCCGGAGGCGCCGCGGGAGGACTGGGTGTGGATCGCGATCGAGCAGGCTCCGGCCGCCCAGGGGGACCTGATCGGCCAGCGGCTGCGGCTGCGCTGGGCCGAGCGGCCGGAGCTGCGGCGCCTGGTGGCCACCGTGACCACCACGATCCGCCTGGGGGAGGAGGCCCGCCAGGCGGCGGCCCAGGGCAATGTGCTGCCCACCCGCCTCGACGGTCGACGTGTCGGCCCCCTGCAGAGCCTGGCCGGGGCCCGCCCCCACGATGACCTCACCGTGCTGCTGGAGGGGGTGACCCCGGAGCCGGGGGGCCTGCGGATCGCCAGCCCACCTGTGCAGATCACCGGCCGCTGGCAGGGCCTGGTGACCGTGCTGGGGCCGGCCGGCGGGCCTGACCTCTGGCGGGTGCGCCATTTCGAACGGGAACGGGGCGGCTTCGCGGGGGCGGAGGACACGATCCGCATCCCGGCCCTGCCCCCCGATCGCTATGGCCGGCGGCTGATCGATCCGGCGGGGCTGGCGGGATCCGCCTGGAACCGCCAGGGCTGGCTGATCCAGGGTGCTCCGGCGGCCGATGGGCTGTTCACGGTGCAGGCGTTGCTGCCCCATGCGCTGCTGCAGCTCAATCCCAGCCGGGTGGTGCGGGGCACCGATCCGGCCCTGGCCCACGTGCGCCATCAGAGCTGGAGTCCGCCGCAGCTGCGGCGGGGCAGCCTCACCAGCACCGCCCTGATCCCCGATGGCCAATCCCCACCCCCCTGGGCCCTGGGGGAGCGGGCGCTGCTGATGCACCTGTTCGGCGGCATCGGCGGTGAGGACGGCGAACCGGTGGCGGCCTGGACCGTGACCGGTCACTTTGCCTTCGGCGAGGCGGAGGTGGTGCGCGACGCCTTCAGCGGCGCGCCGCGCCTTGCCCTGCGTTACCACCAGATCTACGCCAGCAATCCCAACGGCATCGTCGCCGGCAGCCAGGACTGGAGCGCCTACGCGGGCAGCCTGCAGCGGGGCTGGATCGGCCTGCGGCCTTTCGCCGATGTGCTGGTGCCGATCGGCGGGGAGGTGCTGGACGCGATCGACCTGCAGGCCGAACTGCTGGCGGCCCGCTACCGCAGCGGCGACGGCGCCGGGGTGGCCCAGGTGACCCCCTCCACCTCCTGCGTGCAGGATTCGGCCCAGGCCCTGTGGATCGCCATCCGCCAGCTGCGGCTGGCGGGGGATCGGGTGCCGATGTCGGCCTTCGATCGGGAGCGGCTGCGCCATCTCGGCCTGGCCTTCGATCGCCTGCTCGAACCCTTCGGCCGGGTGCGCGGCGACTGGTACCGCAACGCCGCCAGCGCCCTGGCGGCGGGCACCGGTGGAGCCGCCAAGGGCTCCGATCCCTTCGTGGCCAGCCAGAACCTGCGGGAGGCGCTGCTGAGCTGGCGCTCGCTGCTGCCCCGCAGCGCCCATGACCTGTTCGCCGCCGAGTTCCTGCGGGTGGGTCTGCCCCTGCTGGAGCTGCGCACCAACCAGATCCCGGGGGCGGATCCGCGTCAGTTGCCCGTCGCCCCCACCGCCTTGTTCGGGGCGGTGCCGGCGCTCAGCGTCCTGCTCGGTCGGCTGGGGGATGGCCTTTTTCCGCTCTGGCAACCCCTGGGGCAGGCGGCGAGCCTGGCGATCCTGCTGGCCTACGCCGCGATCGCCGCCAGCCTGGCCCGCGAGCGGCCCCGCCTGGGTGGCCTGGGGCGTGCCGTGCGCCTGGCGGTGCTGCCGGCCTTTGTGGAGGAGCTGCTCTTCCGCGGCCTGCTGCTGCCCAGCGCCCTCGATGGCGTGAAGCCCCTGGCGATGCTGCCCTGGATGGCCCTGAGCGTGGGCCTGTTCGTGGCCTGGCAGGGCCGGCGGCGGCCGGATCCGCGGTGGCTGCTGCAGGCCACCTGGCTGGGGGTGGCCTGCAGCCTGATCTATATGGTGAGCGGCTCGCTCTGGTGGGCGGTGCTGCTGCACTGGCTGGCGGCCCTATGCCGCTGGCAGGGGCTGGAGGGGCGGGCTCGGGCGGCCGCCGGCTGAGGCCCGGCACCGGAGGCGCCACAGGGAGACTGGGAGCGCCCGACGCGCTGCGGCCCTTTGCCTGTTCTTGCCACCACGCCCCCGCTCTCGGCGGGGGACTGGCTGCTGCTGCTCCATCCCGTGCTGATGATCCTGTTCGTCTACCCGGTGGTGGGCGCCACGATCCGGCTGGGGATCCTGGTGCGGGAGCGGCGGCTCGATCTCAACCCGATCGCCGCCACCGTGCCGGCGGAGCATGTCGACCACGGCCGCTGGGTGACCACCGGCACGGTGGTGTCGGTGCTGCTCGCCCTGGCGGCCAATCGGGTGAGCAGCGGCGCGGCCGGGGGCGCTGTCCTGCCGCTGCTGGGTCCCGCCGCCCTGGCCCTGGGGGGCTGTCTGGCCCTCTGGCGCGCGCGCCGGGCGGCGGCCCGGGCAGCCTGGGCCCTGCTCAGCTGGGGCGCCCTCGCCGTGCTGGTGGCGCAGCCCTCGCTGTGGTTCCGGGGGGAGAGCCCCTGGCGCCAGCTGTGGGGCTCCCACACCTGGAGCGGCCTGCTGCTCACCGGCCTGCTGCTGTTCGCCATGGCCGCCGCGCCGGAGGTGCGCAGCCGCCCGCTCTGGCGGCGGCTGCACACGGGCGCGGCCCTGCTCACGGCGCTGCTGCTGGCGGTGCAGGCGATCAGCGGCAGCCGCGACCTGCTGGCGCTTTAGGCCTCCAACGGCGTCTGGAACACCGTGGTGCTGGCCAGGGCCTGGAAGGGGGGATCGGCCATGGCGTCCACCGCGAAGGCCGCCCAGGTGGCGCAGGCTTCGTCGCGGTAGCCGTTCACCGCCCAGTCGATGCGCCGCCGCCGGTAGGTGAGGCCCACGCAGGTGAGGGCTTCGTCATCGGCCATCAACGACCAGAGCACATGCACCTCGCTGCGCTCGTAGTCGTCGGGTCCGGAGATGGAGGCCCCCTCCACCAGTCGGCCCAGTGCCAGCTCCAGGCTCCGCTGGCATTCCCAGGAGAGGTAGCGGCCATCTTCGGTGGGATAGAACCAGCAGGTTTCGTTCTCCGCCTCACGCAGCGGGAAGCGATCCAGCTCCCGCCACGTGTCCCCCTCCGCCCTGGCGTACACGCCCAGCCAGAGCGATTTCACATCCAGGTGGGGGATCACGGCGTCGCAGATCAGGGCGACGGCCTCCGGCCCGCCGCTGCGGGAGCTGGGGATGCGGCCATCGATGGGCAGGCTCTCCAGTGGGATCGTGTGCTCCGGCGGCAGGCGGTAGAGCCGCAGGGCGGTGCCGCCGGTGACGCCAAGGCGCTGCACCTGGCCGAGGCTGTCCCAGTCGCAGGGGCTGGCGGGCAGGTCCGCCTCGCGGGCGAGGAGGAACGCGAGGGCCTGCTCCATGGTTGTACCGCTTGAGGGGGACGGATCGAAGGCGCTGTCGTCGCTCCCGGATCCACCGTAGGGGGTCGCTGTGGCCAGCGGCAGCCGTTTTGCTAGGGATAGGTCAGTTGGATGGTCCCCATGCCCAGCTTCCGACCCAAGGTCCGCCAGGCGAAGCGAAGCCTGCGATCCCTGGCGCTTGGTTCCCTCAGTGGCGTGCTGCTGGGGGGCGTGTCCCTGGCGCAGGATGGCGCCCCCCAGACCGCAGCGGCGTGCCCGCTGCCGGCCAATGTGGCCGTCACGTTTCTGGAATCGAAATGCAGCCGGGTGGTGCTGAGCCAGCCCACCACTTTCTATCGCTATTTCAGTGGTGATAACAATCGCTACGGCCGGTATCTCACCACCGATCGCTTCAGCGTCAACACCGATGTGATCCGCTCACTGGCCCTGCACCAGGACTGGGGCAACAGGGCGATCCGCAGCCTCAGCGTCACGGTGCCGGCGGGCACGGCGGTGTATCAGGGGGTGGTGGCGCCCCAGACCCCCTCGGCCTGCTATCCCGGGGGTGGTCAGCAGACCTTCATCGAGAATTCCAAGGATCCGCAGATCACCTGGGTGGAAGGTCCGCCCCTCACCGAAAAACCGTTCACCTGCCCCTGAGTCGCCATGGATGCCCGCATTACTGAATTTCTCGGCCTGATCGACCGGGCGGTGGCCGCCGCCGGCGCCGATGCCAGCCAGGGTCCGAAGCTGCTGTCCGCGCTGCAATCGCTGCGGGGCCAGATCGAAGCCGGATCGCTCGAACCCTCCCGCGGGGTGGTCACCCTCGGGCTGGCCCGGCACGTGGCCGATACGGCCGGCTCGCTGGCCTCGCCGCTGCTGCAGGCGGTGGGGGATCTGGAGCGCTTCTATCAGGAGTCCTACAGGGAGTAGGCCCGCGACTGGCCGCCGCGGGCCGCCGCCTCAGGATTTCGGAGCCAGGAAGCGGATCGCCGGAGCGGGTTTGAGCCTGGCGGTGAGGTTGCCCTGCAGCTCGAGGTTGGCCTCGATGGCGATGGCGCGGATGCCGCTGCCGGGGGAGAAGTCGAGCTGGCGCAGGTTCAGCCAGACCATCTGGGGCGAGAGGGCGGAATCGAAGTAGTACACCCCGTTCTTCTGATCGAGCAGGGTGCGCCACCAGGTGGGGGAGATGATGGGGTGCTCCGGATCGGGGGTGCCCCAGGGCACGGAGATGTTGCGCATCACGCTCATCACCCCGGCCAGGGCCTGGCGGGGATCGCTGGTGGGGGGCAGCTGCTGCAGGTAGAAGGAGCCGCGCACGAAGCGGTCGGGCGACTGGATCGACCCGGGCAGCTCATGGCTGCGGTCCTTGGTGCTCCAGAAGGCATTGAGCTTGAGCTGCTCGCTGTAGACGGGGCTGTTGGTCATCACCTGGAACTGGGGCCCGTGGTGGATGACCGGTTTGCCCTTGAGGTATTCGATCACCGCCGAATCGCCGCTGGCGTCGGAGACGGCCATGTGCACGGTGGCCTTGGCCTTGCCGCCGGGGCCGAAGGGCACCGGCACGATCTGGATGCGGTCTTCGGCGACGGCCCGCACCAGATCCTTCACCGTGGCGTACTGGCTGAGCAGGTAGAGGGTCCAGGCGGCGAAGGAGAGGCGGGGGCGGCGGGCATCGGCGCTGCGGATGCCGAAATCGTTCTCGGCCAGGTAGAGGAGGTTGGCGGCCAGGCCCTTTTCGTTCATGCCATCAAACACCCCATCCACCGGGCCGCCGGGCTCGGTGCTGCCGCTCACCACCACCGAGCCGTAGCGGGTGGTGAAACGCAGGGAATTAACACCACCGGCACCATCGATCGTTTCCCCGCGGGGGATCACGTGGAAGTGGGAATTGAAGCCGTAGGGCCAGTCCATCGAACGGCCGGTGATCACCTGCTGGTTGGGTCCCGTCCAGGTGACGCGGGAGCAGGCGAGGGCGGCGGTTTGCAGGGCGGCGGGGGAGAGGGCAACCAGGCCCAGGGCGGCGCTGGCGACCAGGGCGCGCCGGAGGGAGGGGAGCGGCATGGTGGAGAGGGACTCTTGTGGATTATGGCCATGGCAATGAGTTCTGGCCGTTGTTGCCAACCCCTTGCTTCCAGCTTTGTGGTGCAGGGCTAGATTGAGGCTGAATTGACAGGCAATCATGACGCTTTACGGCAGCAGCAAGGCCACATCCGATGTGATGCTGCAGGCCTTCTGCTGGGACATCACCATCAAGGGGGAGCGGGGCAAGCTGTATGCCCATTTGCAATCGCTGATCGGCGACTTCGCTGCTGCCGGCATCACCCTGCTCTGGCTGCCGCCGCCGAGCAAATCGAGATATCAGCATTATATGGGCTATACGCCAATGGATTTTTATGACGTTGGCGAATTCAGGCAATGGATCCAGGAGTGGCCGGTGAATGGCCAGGATTACTGGGAGGAGAGCAAGGGTGCTGAAACCCTTTTTGGCACCAGAGCTGAGTTGGAAGCGCTGATCAGTCAGGCCCATGGCCACGGCTTGAAAGTGATTGCGGATATTGTGATCAATCATCGTGAGGCCCAGCAACGCAACATCCAGGGAGAGAAGATTGCCTGGAAAGGTGATCAGTATCAGATTGCCAGCACGAAGATGGCTTGGGGATACCAACAGGCGGATCCCGTTGAAATCGTTGCCGGCAGCGGCGGCGGTGGTCGCGATGATGGACAGTCAGGGTTTGCGCCGAATATTGCCCATACCGAAGCGGTCGTTCGCACTGAGCTGAAGGAGTGGCTGTCTTGGCTGCAAAGCGAGATCGGCTTTGATGGTTGGCGTTACGACATGGTAAAGGGTTATGCGCCACAACATCTTGCTGAATACAATTACCACACCAAGCCCTATCTTTCCGTCGGCGAATACTGGGATAATAATACGCAGCTGATTTATGACTGGATCGACCAGAGCGATGGCTTTCAGGTTGACCAGAAGTCCATGGCCTTCGACTTCCCGTTGCAGTCGCATCTACGGAATATTTTCTGGGGAGACAAGCCTTTTGATCAGTTGGGATTATGGAAGTACAGCACTATCAGCATCGCCGGCGGCTGGCCTGCCAAGGCGGTGACCTTTCTGGATAACCACGACACGAAAAGGCAGGCTTACGCCGATTTTCCGCTCGACCATAAGCGCCTGCTGCAGGGTTACGCTTTCCTGCTCACCCACCCGGGCATCCCCTGTCTTTACTGGGAGCATCTCTATGCCGTTGGCTCCCGCGCTCACAATGGCATTATGGCGCTGAGTCGTCTGCGCAGCGAGCAGAAGATCACCAATCATTCCCACGTGCATGTGTTGCAGGCCGGGCACGATTGCTATGCCGCGAGGATTGATGACACAACGATCGTGAAGATCGGCGATAGCTTCTGGAACCCCTTTTCGATCCCTGGTAACTGGTCGTTGAAGCTTGCGGGCGAAGGCTGGGCGATCTGGTCGGCCGCCTGACCTCAGCTCCCTTTGATGGAGCACATCGCGCCCGAGAGGGTGATTCTGTTGCCGGCCCTCTTCTGGATGCGCCGTCTTTGTCCGGTGCGATTCCCGCTGGATCTGCTGGTCCGGTGGTCGGAGGAGATCGAGGCTCGCTACAAAAGGGGAGATCCGATCGGGCGTGAAACATTCGGCCATGGCGAAGTGCTGCATGGCTGAATCCTGGTGTGCGTCTCAAACAGAAGGCGGTGCGGCTCCTTTTGTTGGTCGTTTTGCGCCTCTGCTAGAAGGGCATCAAGCTTGCCAGAGGCAGCATCAGCCTCAAGCTGGCCATCCCATCGGCCATGGTCTGTCCGTCCGATCCACCGCTCATCAGTCTGACGCGAACCGCCTGGCGTCGCCCAACCCCGCAAACCGCCAATACCTACAGCGGCAGCCATGCCGGCGGGATTTCCCGCTCCTGCCGCAACAGAGACTCCCCCGTGCCATCGGCCGCTCGGCCTCGTGACTTTCATTCGGCAAAGCCCAGAAAGCGGAGTGGTTCGGTGGGGGCGCTGGCAGGTGGAGCAGGTGTCGGTGGTGAGCACAACAAAAGCCGCTTCGATCACGGGGCGGCTTTAGTGGGCGTGCATGCGCAGCCGAAGGTTCAACATCCGCCGAGGCTGGCGAGGATCTTTCGGGCCAGGGGTTCCTTGATTTCGTTGTGTCTGGGCACAGCTTCCTTCACACCGGTGGCTGGATTGATCCAGATCGCGGCGTTTCATCCGATCTGCAGTGGCATGCGCATAGCATCAGGCGGCAGTCCGCGACTGATCTCAGCCTCACGATCCTCAAGCAGAAGCTCAACCGCTGCTTGCAGATTTTGTTTGGCTTCCTCGATGGATTCACCCTGTCCGTTAGCGCCCGGGATCTCCAGGCAGATCGCCCAGAAGCCTCCCTCAGGAGCCGGTTCAATCACGGTGGTAAGCTCCCCCTTCATGAAACCAGCCCACACTGCGTTGCCGTCATTTTAGGTGGCAAGACGTTGTTCAGCCGCCAGGGTTGATCAGGTGCCGTCCACCGTGGCCTCCTGCTCTGCCACCCCCCTCAAACCGCCAACCCCATCACCGGCAGCCACGCCGCCGGGATCTGGCGCTCGAGTCGCCAGCAGATCGCCATCGGCCGTTCGACCTCGTAGCTTTCGTAGGTGGCAAAGCCGAGGCACACAAACGGTTCGGTGGTAGCCGGGGCGGCCATCCTGCTTGCGCTGCTCGCGCACAATCAAGAGCACCCGCGAGCCGCGGGTGGCGTGGTGGATGAAGCGCTGGCCAGTGGCGGAGGTGGCGGTGGCGCTGCTCTGGTGCCAGAGCACGCCTTCGCGGTGGCTGCGGCGGGCGCCGCGCCCATCGTGGATGGCGAAGGCCGCCAGCACCTCGGCGCGGGAATAGCGGCCGTGCACCCGCAACGGCACCGGCAGCGCCCAGGGCAGTAGCTGGCGCAGCTCCTCGCGCCAGGCGCCGGTGGCCCAGAGCAGCGCCAACGCCTCGCGCAGCGGCGTCCTGGCCTGTTCTCCAGGCCTTCGCGATGATGTTCTCCATGCCCACCACGCCGACCCCTCTGGTGACCCGCGAGGCGCTGCGTGCTTTCACGCGGCGGCTTGTGGAGTGTTACGCCCCCGAGAAGGTGATTCTGTTCGGGTCTTTGGCCCGCGGGGAGGGGAGTTGGGATTCTGATGCCGACATCCTGGTGGTGATGTCCTTTGAGGGGCGCCACCTGGCCAAGATCCGGGAAATGCGCCGTCTCTGCCCAGTGCGGTTCCCGCTGGATCTGCTGGTGCGGCGGCCGGAAGAGGTTGAGGTGCGCTACCGGGGCGGGGATCCGGTCGTGCGCGAAGCGCTTGACCATGGCGAGGTGTTGTATGGCTGAACTCTGGTCGGCCGTTCCTGAATGGATGGCCAAGGCGGAAGGCGATTGGGAAGCCCTGGAAATCCCCCTATCCAGGGACAGCCCACGCTTGCGAGATTCCGTGGTGTTTCACGCTTAACAATGCGTGGAGAAGCTGCTCATGGCTGCCGGTCTGGCGAACCGCCGCAAAATCCAGCCGTTCCAGCGCGCGAAGACCTCCCGTCCGGATAGGTGCGGGAGCTTAGGCATGGACGGGAACGCTGATCATCGTCACAAGCGGATGCCCCTTCACAGCAGCGGGGAACTCCTCCAGGTAGAGCGAGGTGGCTTCGCGCAGGTTGGCGATGGCCTCCTCGATGGATTCGCCCTCTGTTGTGGTGCCTGTCTCGGGATTGAAGGCCCCATAGCCACCTTCCTCAGCGGGGGTGAGCACAGCGGTGAGTTCCATCGGTCCTGGTGCGGTGCTCCCAGTCTGACGGCGCGAGGGAACTGACGCTGCCCACCCCCCTCAAACCGCCAACCCCGCTGCTATGCCAAGCAACGGCCTGGCAGCCACGCCGCCGGGATCTGGCGCTCCAGCCGCCAGCGAATCGCCATCGGCCGCTCGCCCTCGTGGCCTTCGTACGAGGCAAACCCCAGGCACACGAAGGGTTCTGTGGGGCCGCAGGGGCGGCCATCCTGCTTGCGTTGCTCGCGCACAAACAAGAGCACCCGCGCGCCGCGTGGTGGATGT
>JBEIHT010000007.1:0-43653 GCA_040381155.1 Aphanothece sp. | reverse complement strand
CGTGGTCGCCCCGGCCCCGTCCCGCGGCAGGGGGGCGAGGCGCTCGCCGGGCCCCACGGGCAGCAGGTGCTGCTCCAGCACCAGCTCCCGCGCCACCAGCCGCCGCCCCTCGCGCCAGTAGGGCATCAGGGCCAGGTCGCCAGCACCGGTGAGGGCTCCGGCGGCCGCCTGGGCGGCCGTGGGGAAGGCGGCGCCTGCGCGAAGCCAGCCGCTGGAGGCCTGCTGCAGGGCGGCGGCGAAGGCGCGACTGTGGGCTTGCATCTCGGCCGCGAGGGAGGCCTCCACCTCCTGGGCGGCGGCAGCCCCCTCGCTGGAGAAGGCCCGCTCCAGCCCTGCGTGCCAGTCGTTGCCCTGCAGGGGCCAGTTCAGCATCACCAGGCCGCCGGGCAGCCGGCCGTAGGTGAGGGTGGGCTCCAGGCCGAAGCTCTCGCAGGCCCCGCTGAACGGCGGGGGCAGCGACGGCCGCCCGGGGCCTGGCCCCGGGCCAGCGGCCAACTGGCCCATCACCACCCAGGTGGGGGACTGCACGGGCTGGAAACGGAAAAAGGGATCGCGCGCCAGCGCCTCGCGGCTGGGGGCGCTCGGCTCCTGCCAGGCCTCGCGCGCCTCCCATCCCAGACGGAAGCCGGCCTGGGCCAGCGGAAACAGATCGCCCCGGTCGCTGCCGTCGATCACGATGGTCGGCCGCAGCCGCTCCAGGCCCTGGGGGGTGTGCACCAGCGCCGCGGTGATCCGGGCTCCCCGCCGCTGGAGCTCCATCACCCGGCCGCGGGGCCACCAGCGCAGCCGCGGTTCGGCCAACACCCAACGGCGCAGGATCGCTTCGGCCGTATCGGGGCGGTAGCCGAAGCAGCTCACCCAGTTCTGGTCGAGCCCGCCCGGGGTCTCCGCCGCCAGGGCCCGCAGCAGCGCCCCCCACAACCCCGTTTGCCAGGGGCTGAGCTCGTTGCCATCGGGGCAGCACACCCCCGCCGCGCTGACCATGCCCCCCAGCCACGCTCCCGGGGTCACCAACACCGTGCTGGCGCCGGAGCGGGCCGCCTGCAGGGCCGCCGCCACGCCGCCGCTTCCCCCTCCCAAGACGAGGACCAGGCCATCGCCGTTGGCGTCAGGCATCGTGCGCGGTTCGGGAAGGGGGCCGGGCCAGTCTCCATCCCGCCAGCCCAGGAGCCGCCAGCCCCAGAGCCGCCAGGGCCGAAGCCGCACCACCGGTAGGATCCGGCCGACGGGCGGGGTTCCGGGCTTCCGGCCCGGGGCGTTGGCCCCCGGATCCAGGCGCGATGTCCTTCACCCTCACAACCCCCCTCTATTACGTCAACGATCGGCCGCACCTGGGCAGCACCTACACCACCCTGGCCTGCGACACGATCGCGCGATACCAGCGGCTGCAGGGGGAGCGGGTGACCTTCGTGACCGGCTGCGATGAGCACGGTCTCAAAATTCAACGCACCGCCGAGGCGGCCGGCCTCAGCCCCCAGGCCCACTGCGACGCCGTCAGCGAGCAGTTCCGCTCCCTCTGGGAGCGATGGCACATCAGCCTTGACCGCTTCGTGCGCACCACCGATCCGCGCCACCGGCTCCTGGTCGCCGAGTTCTTCGCCCGGGTCGAGGCCAGCGGGGATGTGCTGGAGGGCCGGCAGCAGGGCTGGTACTGCGTGGCCTGCGAGGAGTTCAAGGACGACCCCCACGAGGCCGAGGACCCGGAGTGTCCGATTCACCGCCGCCCGCTGGAATGGCGGGATGAGGTGAATCTCTTTTTCCGCCTCTCCCGGTACCAGGAGCCGATCGCCGAGCTGGTGGCCCGGAGCGACTTCGTGATGCCCCCCTCGCGGCGGCGGGAGGTGGAGAACTTCGTGGCCAGCGGCCTGCGCGACTTCTCGATCTCCCGGGTGGGGCTGCCCTGGGGCATCCCGGTGCCCGGCCATCCAGGCCACACCTTCTATGTGTGGTTCGACGCCCTGCTCGGCTACCTCACGGCCCTGCTCGAACCGGGGGAGGCCCCCTCCCTGGCGGTGCTGGCCGAGCGGGGCTGGCCCGCGAACCTGCATGTGATCGGTAAGGACATCCTGCGCTTCCACGCCGTCTTCTGGCCGGCGATGCTCCTCTCCGCCGGCCTGCCCCTGCCGGAGCAGGTGTTCGGCCACGGCTTCCTCACCCGGGAGGGGCAGAAGATGGGCAAATCCCTGGGCAACGTGCTCGATCCGGAGGTGCTGCTCAAGCGCTGCGGCCGCGACGCCGTGCGCTGGTACCTGCTGCGGGACATCCCCTTCGGAGACGATGGCGATTTTCAGCAGCAGCGCTTCCAGGACCTCGTGAACAACGACCTGGCCAACACGATCGGCAACCTGCTGAACCGCACCTCCTCGATGGCGCGCAAATGGTTCGAGGGCGCCGTACCCCCCGCGGGCCCCGCCGCTGCCAGCGACCATCCCCTCGGCCAACGGGCCGCGGAGGTGGATCGGCGGGTGGAGACGGCACTGTTGGGCTGCGATTTCCGGGCCGCCGCCGAGGCGATCCTCTCCCTGGCCGGGGAGGCCAACGCCTTCCTCAATGAGCGGGCCCCCTGGGTGCGCCAGAAGCAGGGCGACCAACGGGAGGCGGTGGGGGCGGATCTTTACGCCGTGCTCGAGACCAGCCGCTGGGTGGCCGTGCTGCTGGCCCCCCTGCTGCCCGATCTCTCGGGGCGGATGCTGGAGCAACTCGGCCAGGAGCCCCTCCTGAGCGGTCCCGGTGAGGCCGATCCCGAAGCCTGGCGGCGGAGCCGCCGCTGGGGCCAGCTGGCCGCGGGGCAGCCCCTGCCGGAACCCGCGCCGGTGATGCAGCGTCTCGAGCTGGACGGACCCCTGTGACCCCGCCCGGCAGGGGCTGCCCTCGCCTGCCGCGGCGGCTGGCCCTGGTCTTCGGCCTGCTGGCCCTGCCTGGTGCCCTGGCGGCCTGCGCCCGCCGCCCGCCAGCGCCGCTGGAGGGGAGCGTCCCCTTTGTGTTCCGATCCCTGGACCTCCGCCAGCAGGACCCCCAGGGGCGTCCGTCCTGGGAGCTCACGAGCCCGGAGGCCCGCTATGACCTCAGCCGCCGGGTCGCCCAGGCCCTGCAACCCCGAGGTGTGATCTACGGGGCGGGCAAACCGCTCTACCGCCTCTCCGCCGAAAACGGCACGGTGATCAACGACGGCCAGGCGATTCTGCTGGAGGGAAGCATCCGCCTGGAGCAGATCGGCGCCCAACCGGTGCTGATCCGCGCCTCCCGGGTGCGCTGGATCCCGTCCCAGAAGCTGATGTTGATCGACCGCCACCCCGAGGCGCTCGACCCCCAGGCCCGGCTTGTGGCGCGGCAGGCCCGCTTCCTCCTGGAGCAGAACCGGCTGGAGCTGCTGGGCGAGCCGAGACTGGAGCGTTGGTCCCGCCGCTTCGATCCCTTCGGGCCCGGCAAGCGCGGCCCCCCCGAGCTTGTGGTGCATGTCAGCCGGGCCGACTGGGAACCTCGCAGCGGCCGGCTGGAGGCCCGGGGGCCGGTGAACGGGGTGCGGCGGCCAAAGGGATCGGCACCGAGCCGGCCGCCCCAGACCCTCAGGGCCGACCGTCTGGAGGGCAACACGGTCCAGCAGGACTACCGGCTGACCGGCGCGGTACGCCTCCGCGATCCAGCCGAAGCGCTCGCTTTTGACGGGGTGGATCTGCGCCTTGAAGGGCGACAACGGCGCCTCAGCAGCGATCGGCCCTTCCTGGCCCGGCGCGGGCCGGCGAGCGCCCGGGGCGATTCCCTGCTGGTGAGCGAACCGATCACCACGGTGGAGATTCCTGCCGGCTGCTGGCTGATGCAGAAGGGGGAAAACCTGCGGGCCCGGCGCTGCAGCTGGAACTGGACCAGCCAGGCGATTGAGGCGCAGGGTCAGTTGCTCTTCGAGAGGAGCGCCAACCGCCAATCCACCCGGGGCGAACGTCTGAGCGGCCGGCTGGGCCCCAACGGGCAGATGGAGATCAGCACGCCCGGCGGACGGGTGGTCAGCCGTTTCCAGGTGCCGAAACGGAGCGCTCCGCCTCGCCCCCAACCGCGCCGCCAGGCACCGGCGCCAATTCGTCTGTGAGGCGGCGGGCCCAGCCCTCCAGCCAGAGCAGATCGCTGCGGCCGAAGCAGCGCGCCGACCAGCCGCCCACCAGCAGCAGCCCCTCCTGGGCGAGCGGCTGCACCACCACCGCGGGCAGACCCGCCAGCAGGCCGGCAAACTCCTCTCGGCCTGGGTAGAGGCGCAGGTCCACCAGGGAGATCGCCCGCCCCTGGGCGCTGGCCCGTTCGCAGATCGGGCCTGGGCTGAATGGCTGGTCCGCCAGGAGGCCACGGCGCAGCAGCAGCCTGCCCCGCCAGAGCAGCAACAGGGTGGCGGCGGGGGTGGCGGTGAGCAGCATCTGGCTGCCCCAGGCGAGTTCCCGCCGCAGATCCGCCGGCAGATCGTCCGCCAGTTCCAGCCCCTCCCGGCCGCTCAAGGCCACCCGTTCCGGAGGCACCGGTTCGATCCGCTCCCAGAGCAGGCCCACCAGCATCAACACCACCGCCAGGAGGCTGGCCAGCACCGCCGCCCGCTCCAGGGCCGGCGCCATCGGTTCGGCGACCTGGGGGGCGCTCCACTGGTTGAGCACGGTGAGGGAGAGGCCGAGCACACCGCCGCGTAGGGCGATCCGGGCAGGAATCGAGCGCGGCATGGGGCGGGGGGCGTTCCTGCCCCACACAATGGTCGAAGCGCCCTGTTCTCTGCTGCAATGGGGTGTCGCTGAGCGCCCGCGATGGATTCCGCTGAGGCTTTCGCCGCCATCGCCCTGGCGGCCGTCGCCTGCGATGGGGGTCTCGACCACGAGGAAGCCCGCAACCTGCGGGGCCAGCTGGAGGGGCGCCATCCCTTCTCAGGCCGCAGCGAGGAGAGCATGGGGCGACTGTTCGACGGGCTGCTCGATCAGTTGCGCAGCGATGGCTGGCGTTCGCTGATCGGCAAGGCCATCCCGGCCCTCTCCCCCCGTCAGCAGGAAACGGCCCTGGCCATGGCCGCCCAGCTGGTGCACTGCGACCGGGTGGTGGCGGATGAGGAGGGGGAATTGCTGCGGGAAATGGCCAGCCTGATGGGCCTGCAAGCCGGACGGGCTGAACAGATTCTTGATGTGATTGCGGTTCTGAACCGAGACAGCCTGGCCAGCTGACGCCACACTGGAACCAGGCCGATGTCGATGTCCCGCGTGTCGTCTTCCTTTTCCTCGTTCCCGACCAGCGGCAGACCCAGGCTTTCCTGCCTGCGGACCCCCCTGCTGGCGCCGCTCCTGGCCCTGCTGTTGCTGCTCGCGCCCCTGGCACCCTGCCTGGCCCTCTCCCTCAACGACCTGCCGGCCCAGCCTCCCGCCAGCCGGGTGCTCGACGACGCCGACGTCCTCAGCATTGCCACGCGCACCGAGATCGAACGCCAGCTGGAGCGGTTCAACGAGGAGCGCGTCGATGCCCGCCTTGTGACGGTGGGCCGGCTCGATTACGGCCTCTCCCTGCCGGAGCTCTCCCGTCAGCTGCTGGATCGCTGGTCCACGGCTCCCGGTGGCGACTCGCGACTGCTGATCCTGATCGATGGGCAGACCAAGAGTGCCGCGATCGCCGCCTCCCCCGCCCTGGAGCGGCAGCTGCCCCCCGATCTGTTGCGCAGCACGGCCCGCACCACCATGGCCCTGCCCCTGCGGGGGGGGGATCGCTACCGCCAGGCCAGTCTGGATGCCCTGGAGCGGCTGGGCACCGTGCTGCGCGGCGGCGAAGACCCTGGCGAACCGGAGGTGGCCGAAGCAAGCTTGGTCACCACCAACATCCCCACCAGGGAGGAAACCGAAAGCAGCAATGCCTTCACCTGGGTGGTGGTGTTGCTCGTGGTCGGCACCATTGTGCCGATGCTCACCTGGTGGGTCTTCTCCCGCTGATCCCGACACCACACCGCCGATGGGCCTGACGGACTGGATGGGCACCTTCGGGCGTGCCCAGTCTCTCGATCTCAGCAACCAGCTCGAGCGCGGCTACGAGGCCGCCCTGCTCATCCAGAGCCTCGAGATGGAGTACTACAACGACCGTCCGGTGCGGCCGGAACTGGAACTGCGCATCCCGAAGGGCACCCAGGCCCAGATGCTGCGCCGCTTCCGCGCGGCCCTGCAGGTCTGTCGCCAGTCCCTGGAGAGCATCGAGGCCTACCGCCAGGAGCTCGGAGGGCAGGAGCTGCGCCAGCTGCAGCTGATCGAATCGGTGGTCAGCCGCTACGACCCGAACCGCAAACCCCTGCCCACGATCAGCCGCTCCCCCGAGGTGCTGCCCCGCAGCCTGATCGGCATGGTGGATCAGGTGCGGCGCCAGCTCGACCCCGACGCGGAGGTGAGTGTGGTGGCGGGCTTCCGGCGCCGCCGCGATTCCACCCTGGTCTCGCTGCGCGTCCTGCTGTTGCTGATTCTGGTGCCGATCCTCACCCAGCACTTCATGCGGGCCCAGGTGGTGTCCCCCCTGGTGGATCACTTCTCCCAGGCCAATCCGCTGCTGAGTTACCCACGGCCCCAGCTGGAGGAGGTGGCGGTGCGCAAGTTGCGCGTCTTCCAGGATGAGATTGAATTCGAGGCCCTCATCCGCGGTGAACCGGTGCCGAGCCGTGCCGCGATGCAGGACCGGCTGGCGGAGCGAGCCAAGGAGCTCAAGCAGGAGGCCGACCAGGAGAGCACGCAGGCGATCAAGAATGTGCTCGCCGACCTGTTCGGCCTGCTTGGTTTCACCCTGGTCTGCGTGTTCGGCCAACGGGACCTGCAGGTGTTGCGCGGTTTCATCGACGAGATGATCTACGGACTGAGCGACAGCGCCAAGGCATTTGCGATCATTCTCTTCACCGATATCTTTGTGGGATTCCACTCACCGGAAGGCTGGACCGTGCTGCTGGATGGCATCGCCCATCACTTTGGTCTACCGGCGCGCGAGAATTTCATCATGCTGTTCATTGCCACCTTCCCGGTGGTGTTGGCAACAATTTTCAAGTATTGGATTTTCCGCTACCTCAATCGTGTCTCCCCCTCCTCGGTGGCCACCCTGCACAACATGAACGGTGGCGGCTGAGCACGGCCAGATCCCTCTTCCTGCCCTCGGCCAGGCTCCGGGACCGATCCGCGGTCTCACCCTGATCAGCGGCCCCGCCGGCGGCGGCAAGAGCCGCTGGGCCGAGCAACTGGCGGCGGACAGTGGCCTGCGGGTGGTGTATCTCGCCACCGGTCCCCTGCTGGAGGACGACGCGGACTGGCAGGAGCGGTTGCGACGCCATCGCGAGCGGAGGCCGCCCGGCTGGAGCTGCCGGGAGGTGCAGGGGGCCCTGAGTGAGGCCCTGGCGGAATTGGAAGACGGCGAGATCGGCCTGGTGGATTCCCTTGGCACCTGGGTGGCCGCCCACCTGGAGCTGGAGGAGGATCGCTGGCACCAGCACTGCGAGGCCGTGCTCGCCGCAGTCCGTGCCACGCCGGCGCCCCTGCTGATGGTCTGCGAGGAGGTGGGCTGGGGCCTGGTGCCGGCCACCGCCGCAGGCGGACGCTTCCGCAGCCGGCTGGCCCCCCTGCAGCGGCGCCTGGCGGAGGCGGCCGGGGCCTGCTGGCTCGTGCTCCAGGGCCGCGCCCTCGATCTGCGGATGCTGGGCGTTGCCGTGCCACCGGACTGAGCGATGGCGCGGGTCGTTCTCTTCCAGCCCCAGATTCCCCCCAACACCGGGAACGTCGCCCGCACCTGCGCCGCCACCGGCTCGGAGCTGCATCTGATCGAACCCCTGGGCTTCACGATCGACGATCGCCAGCTGCGCCGTGCCGGACTCGACTACTGGCCCTGGGTGGATCTGCACCGTCACGCGGATTTCGAAGCCTTTCAGGCCGTGCGGCAGGCCCGCGGGGGTCGGCTGCTGGCCTTCAGCAGCCAGGCCCAGCGCCCCTACACCAGCCATGGATTCGCCCCGGAGGACTGGCTGCTTTTCGGGCGGGAGAGCGACGGGCTGCCCGAGGCGGTGCAGGAGCGCTGCGACGAGCAACTGACGATCCCGATGCCGGTGAACCGCCAGCGGCCGGGCGGAGGCGTGCGCAGCCTCAACCTCTCCGTGGCGGTGGGGGTGGTGGTGTTCGAAGCCCTGCGTCAGCAAACCCTGACCATTCGTTGACCCGCCGCTGGAGGCCTTGGGAGTGACGCAGGGACGAAGACCGTGATGGCACCTCCAACCTTGCCGTTCCCTGTTCCGCCCGCTACTGTCTGCCGGACCCGTGGATGTTGGCTTCTCCACCGGGTTCCTGTTCCTTGGGTGAATTTGCATGAAGCCTTCTCGTTGGATCCTGACTTCCCTGGTAGGCACCTCCATGTGCCTCCCCCTGGTGGGCATCGCCACCGAGGACCTGGGGGGTTCCGCCTCCACTGAAGTGCTCCTTGCCTCGCTCCCCCAGCGCAGCGATCGTGTCTGGGTGCAGGTGGTGCGGCCCGTCAGCAATGAGGAGCTCGCCCAGAGCATCGGCGTGGACGAAAGCCAGCTCGCCTCCCTGAACGACACCGACGAGGATCACCGCTACGAATCCGGCGACTGGCTTGCCCTGCCGACCCGCAAGGCGCACCAGGCTGCCCGGATCGCCTCCCTGGATGGGCGCGCTCTGCGCCGCTCCCTGCCCCTCCAGGCTCCCCCGCCGCTGCTGGCCAGCAATGGGCCCGCCAACACGGTGGTGCGCTTCGGCGACACCCTCCTCAAGATCGCCCAGCGCTACGGCATGACCCTGGCCGAATTGCTGCGCCTCAATCCGGGCCTGGAGACCGCGAGCCTGGTGGTGGGCAGCCAGGTGCGGGTGGCCCAGTCCTCACCCGGGGGCAACCGGATGCTGCTGGCCCTCAAGCCTGTGGGCAGTGGAGGCCTGAGCTGGCCGGATCTTCCCCGCTTTGGTCAGGAGCGTCCGGGCAGCTTCGATCCCGGCGATACCGCCTGGGTCTGGCCTGCCCAGGGGGTGTTCACCTCCGGCTTCGGCTGGCGCTGGGGCCGTATGCACAAGGGCATCGACATTGCCAACAACGTCGGCACCCCGATTGTGGCGGCGGCGGCCGGTCGGGTCACCTACGCCGGCTGGGACGACGGTGGCTACGGCTACCTGGTGAGGATCAGCCACGAGGACGGCAGCACCACCGTCTACGGCCACAACAGCCGCATCCTGGTGCGCGAGGGTGACCTGGTGAATCAGGGGCAGGCGATCAGCGAAATGGGAAGCACGGGCCGCAGCACCGGGCCACACCTGCACTTCGAGATCCACACCCCGGGCAGCGGTGCCGCCAACCCCCTGCAGTTTCTGCCGCCCCGGGCCTGACCCGCTGGCGTACAGTCTGCAGATCACGGCTCGGTAGCTCAGCTGGTTAGAGCGTGGGATTCATAACCCCAAGGTCGGGAGTTCAAGTCTCCCCCGAGCCATGTTCATGTCGGTGCAACTGAGCCTTCCAGCTCAGCGCATGTCCACCTGGTTGAGGCGGGCGCGGAAGCTGGCGGCTCCGGTGCCGGAGCCGTAGGGCTGGGGTGAGGGGCCATCGGGGGTGGCGGGCTGGGCGGAGACCACGGTGACCGACGGATAGGCGGCGGCGCTTCGCCGTGCCCGCAGGATGCCCATCCCCTGGGGACGGTTCTCGAGGGCCCGGGTGAGGGTGCGGCTGCGGTTGGCCACGGCCACCGACTCACCCTCCTTGGGCCGCACCAGCGGGTTGGCCTTGAGTTCGGAGCGCACCTGGTTGAGCAGCCGGAAATGGCCAGTGCTGTTGTATTTGCGCAGCACAGACGGGTCCCAGGTCATGGAGGGGAAAACGGCCAGACGATTCACTACCAGCCTATGGCGCCGCCGAACCCCCGGGAGCGCAGGATCCGTGATAGGTTGAAAAGGTTGCAAGTGGAAGTCGGTACGACTTCGCCTTGGAGTGTAAACCCGTCTTTCCAGCGGGCCCGACCCAGCCCAGCAACCTGTTTCTCTTTCCCTCCCCCTCTTTCGACCATGACCAGGCTCGTCGGACTGCCGGCTCCCGATTTCAAGGCCACCGCAGTGGTGGATCAGGAGTTCCAGGAGGTGACACTGTCCCAGTACCGCGGCAAGTACGTGGTGCTCTTCTTTTATCCCCTCGATTTCACCTTCGTCTGCCCGACGGAAATCACCGCCTTCAGCGATCGTTACGCCGATTTCACCAGCCGCAACACCGAGGTTCTCGGGGTTTCGGTTGACAGCCAGTTCAGCCACCTGGCCTGGGTTCAGACCGACCGCAAGAGCGGCGGCCTTGGCGACATCGCCTATCCCCTGATCGCCGATCTCAAAAAGGAGATTGCGCGTGCCTATGAGGTGCTCGATGAGGAGGCCGGCGTGGCCCTGCGAGGCCTGTTCATCATCGATCCCGACGGCGTGATCATGCACAGCACGATCAATAACCTGCCCGTGGGTCGCAGTGTGGACGAAACCCTGCGGGTGCTGCAGGCCTTCCAGTACGTGCAGTCCCATCCCGACGAGGTGTGCCCCGCCAACTGGCAGCCCGGCGAAAAGACCATGAACCCCGATCCGGTGAAGAGCAAGGAGTTCTTCGCGGCGGTGAACTGAGTCCGGCCATGGCCAATGTGCCTTCGCGGCGCTCACTGTGAAGCGAGGGGGCCTGCAGGCCCCCTTTTTGCTTGGTTGCCGGGGATGAAGCTTCCGGCCTTGCTGGGCTCGCTCCAGCCTCGCGAGCCGTCGCTCAGCCGAGAATGGCGGCCAGCAGGCGTCGGCCGTCCACGCCACCGGTGAGGGGATCGCAGGCCCGCTCCGGATGGGGCATCAGCCCGAGAACGTTGCCGGCCGCATTGGTGAGGCCGGCCACATCCCCCACGGAGCCATTGGGGTTGTGGCTGTAGCGGAGCACCACCTGACCCTCCCCCTCGAGACGCCGCAGCTCCTCGCTCTCCACCTGGTAACGCCCCTCCCCATGGGCGATCGGCAGCTGGAGGCGCTCGCCCTCGTTGTAGCCGCCGAGCCAGCGGCAGGAGCCCGGCCGCACCTCCAGCTGGACCGACTCACAGAGGAAGTGCAGGTCGCGGTTGCGGGTCAGCGCCCCGGGCAGCAGACCCATTTCCGTGAGCACCTGGAAGCCGTTGCAGATGCCGAGCACCGGCCCACCGGCGGCGGCGAAGCGGCCCACCTCCTCCAGCAGCGGCGCGAAGCGGGCGATGGCGCCGCAGCGCAGATAGTCGCCGTAGCTGAAGCCACCTGGCAGAACCACCGCCTCGATCGCCCCCAGATCCCTCTCCTCATGCCAGAGGAAGCGGGTGGGGCGCCCCAGGCAGCCCTCCAGGGCCCACTGCACATCCCGGTCGCAGTTGGAGCCGGGGAACACCACGATGCCGATCGTCATCCCCGTTCCTCAGATCGCTTCACGCAGGTCCAGCGTCCAGTCCTCGATCACCGGATTGGCGAGCAGGCGGTCGCTGAGCAGGGCGAGCTGGGCACGGGCGCTTTCGGCATCGGCCGCCTCCAGGTCCACCTCGATCGCCTTGCCGATCCGCAGCCGTCGCACGCCCTCCACCCCCAGCCGGCCGGCGGCCGCGCGGGTGGCTTCGCCAGCCGGGTCGAGAACCGAGGGTCGCAGGGAGACCTGAACGCGGGCATGAAAAAGGGGCACCGGCTGCGGGGCATTTGTTAAATCTTGGCAGCCCGCCCGGCGGGGGCCTTCCGGGCGTCTCAGGGTGGAAACAGCCCTCCGCGCCCCCAGGCCGTGGCCCCATCGGCTTGCTTTCGCGCCAGCGGCCCCCTGCTGCTGCCCCTCCTGCTGGTGGCCACGCTGGGCGCCGGGGTGGGGCGGGCGGTGGCGGGCGGCCCCGGGGGCGGCGAAATCGCGCTGGAGTGCCGCATCGGGGATGGGCCCTGGCAGCAGTGCCGGATGCGGGTGGAGGCGGTGGGCGCCCATTGGTTTCTGCTGGTGGGGGACCGCCGGATTGAATTCCGCCACGACGGCAGCGGCACCGTGACCATGGGGGAAGGGGGGCAGACGCGGCCCGTCACCAGCCGCTGGCTGGAGGACCGCAGCCTCTGCTGGGATGGCACCTGCGCCCGGGGCGACATCCCCCTCGACTGAGGGGAGCGTTCAGAGGGTCGCGAAGGCCCGCTCCAGGCGCTCCCGGTCGCCGGCGGCGCCGAGCACCACCAGTTCCAGCTCCTCCACCCCGTCCGCTCCGACGGCTCCTTCGTACCAGCTCTCCAGCCGGGGCCCCACCGCCTGGATCTGGAGGGTGAGGGGTCGATCGGCCTGGCGAAGCCGACCTTTCAACCGGATCACCGGCTCCTCGGCCAGCAACTGGCGCAGGCGCTTCTCCAGGGCGCTGCGCTGCCAGCGCCCGGATCGGCGCACCAGCAGCGACGCCATCGCCACGTGGCTGTGGTCGTGCTGGTGGTCGTGGTCGTCGTGGGGATCGTGGCCGGCCCCGGAACGACCGGGACCGGCGAACTCGCCATCGAAGATGACGCGGGGGTCGAGTTCGCCCCGGGCCATCGGCAGCAGCGGGGTGCCGGGGCGCAGCCGCGGTCGCAACGCGTCCACCACCCTCTCCAGGGCGGCGGCATCGAGCAGGTCGGCGCGGCTGATCAGCACCAGGTCGGCCGCCTCCAGCTGCTCCTCGAACAGCTCCTCAATCGCCGTGAGGTGCTCGAGGCTGGGATCGGCCCGTCGCTGGGCCTCCACCGCCGCCGCGTTGCCCACCACGTGGCCGGCGGCCAGGGCTTCGCCATCCACCACCGTCACCACCGCGTTCACCCGGGTGCGGGTGCGGATCGCGGGCCAGCCGAAGGCCGCCACCAGGGGTTCGGGCAGGGCCAGACCGCTGGTTTCCACCACGATCCCGTCCAGGCTGTCGGAGCGCTCCAGCAGCGTTTCCATCGTCGGCAGAAATTCGTCCTGCACGGTGCAGCAGAGGCAGCCGTTGGCCAGCTCCACCAACCGACCGGAGAGCTCCTCCTCCGGGCAGAAGCCACAGCTGGCGATCAGGTCGCCGTCGATGCCCACCTCCCCGAACTCGTTGACGAGCACCGCCAGGCGCCGCTGGCCATCGAGCAGCAGGCGGCGCAGCAGAGTGGTCTTGCCGGCGCCGAGGAAGCCTGTCACCACCGTCACCGGCAGCCGCTGGGACGGTTCAGCGGCGGAGAGTGGCGCCGCGGCTTGGGGTTCGCGCATCGCTCAGGCCAGCAGGGGAGCAAGGGCCAGGGCCGAGCCGGCGCCGACCAGGGCCAGGGCGAGCCAGCGGCGGCTGCGGGGGGCCAGCCGGGCGGCGGAGCGGGCCAGCAGCCGCAGGGATGCGAACAGCAGCAGGCCCTGGCTGATCGCCAGCCCCAGCAGATAGCCCGCCACCGGCATCGTGCTCCAGCCGAGCACCGAAGCGCTGAGCACGTAGCCATGCAGGGCGAAGGCTGGCAGGAGCAAGGGCGCCGGCAGGCGGCCGAGCAGCACCAGGGCCACCACCGCCAGGGAGAGGGCCACCATCGGCTCGGCGCCGGGCAGGCCAGGCAGAACCAGGCCGGCCCAGCTGCCCAGCAAGCCAACCACCAGCAGGCCCAGCGTCCAGCTGGTGCGCTGGCGCAGGCCCACCAGGGAGAGGGCCAGCAGGAAGAGGAGGTGGTCGGGGCCGAGCACCGGATGGAGCAGGCCGCTCAGCAGGCCATTGAGGGGGGTGGGCTGCAGGTGCAACAGCTCCATGGCGTGGTGGGCCTGGGCCGGAGCGACCGCCAGGCCCAGCAGGGCAACGACAGCGAGGCCGGCAGGCGCACCGTGAAGAATCTTGATCATCGAAATGCCGGTCCGCGCCGGTCGAAGGGGGCAGGGGACCGGCGGGCGTTCTGGCTGGCTCCCGGAGGGAGCGTCACAGCTGCGGGACAGCGCCGGCTCACCGGTCTTTCCCCGTTTCCTCCGCGGGCTGATCCCCCGCAGAACCGGTCCGCCCGCACTGTAGGCGCGCCGCTCGTTTGGAGATCAGCGGCAGGCGGCTCAGCGGCAGGCGAGGCTGTCGCGGGTGGTGACGCCGGTGAGCGGGTTGGTGCCGCTGGCCCTGGCGCAGAGCGCCTTCTGCTCGGGCAGGTCGAGAACGGCGTCGC
Organism: Aphanothece sp.; assembly: GCA_040381155.1. Taxonomy (GTDB): domain Bacteria; phylum Cyanobacteriota; class Cyanobacteriia; order PCC-6307; family Cyanobiaceae; genus Cyanobium. Next base: position 29,524 of record JBEIHT010000007.1, on the reverse strand, counting down.
TGAAATCGGCGCCGTCGATGCGGGCGCCGCGGAAGTGGCTCTGCATCAGCATGGCGTTGCGCAGCACCGCCCCCTCCAGGTTGGCGCCATCGAAGCGGCTGGCGTAGGCCACCACTTCCTCCAGGTTGGCGCCGTGCAGATCCGCCTCCTGGAGATTGCTGGCGTTGAACACGGCGCCGCGCAGATCCGTGTCGCTGAGGTTGAAGCCCTGCAGGTCGGCCTTGAGAAATTCCTCCTGCTGCAGGTTGCGGCCGTGCATGTCCGGATCGAGGGACTGAAGGCTGCGCTGGGAACGCAGCTCCGGCGCGGTGATCGCCGCCGCCGGCGCCGCCAGCGGGCCCAGGGGAAGCAGCAGCAGCAGGGCCAGCAGCAGGGGTCGCAGCCGGATGGCCAGCGCGGTGATGGCGTGGCGCAGGTGTGCCCCCATGGCCTCAGGCTTACGGTGAACCGACAAGTTATGGCAGTCATGGGCATGACCCTGCGGGTGGTGGTTCCCCCCCACCCCCTGATCGGCCACTGGCTCACCCTCCTGCGGGACCGCCAGACCCCACCGCCCCTGTTCGCCACGGCGATGACGGAGCTGGGGCGCTGGCTCACCTACGAAGCCCTGCGCGATTGGCTGCCGGAGCGGAGCGTCGAGGTGGAAACCCCCCTGGGGCGCTGCGAGGGCCGGGTGATCGATCCGGCGGTGCCGGTGTTGGCGATTCCGGTGCTGCGGGGTGGCCTGGGCCTCTGGGATGGGGCGCGCACGGTGCTGCCGGCCGCACGGGTGGCCCATGTGGGCCTGCAGACCGGCGGGGCGGACGGCCACAACCACTGGTACCTCGACGACCTGCCGGCCACGATCGGCGAGCGGGTGGGAGTGCTGGTGTTCCTGCCGGTGCTCGCCAGCGGCGCCACCCTGTTGGCCCTGCTGGAGCGCCTGGCGGGCCTGGGGGTGAGCGGCGCACGGCTGCGGGTGATCACCAGCCTCTGCGGAGCGCCCGGGCTCAAGCTGGTGGGCGAGCGCTTCCCCGAGCTCACGATCTATGCGGCGGGCATCGATCCGGAGGTGGACGAGCAGCGGCGGCTGCGGCCCGGCTTCGGCGATGCGGCACTGCGGCTCTACGGCGGTTAGGAACAGTCCGCCCGCCTAGGCTGGCCCCATTGCTGCTGGCCTGGCCCTTCGCCCATGCCTGATTCCAGGGCTGATTCCGTGGCGCGTGGTGGTGGCGGCGCGATTCTGGCCAGTGCCCTCGCCGGCGGCCTGGTCGGCGCCGCCGGCCTGGCCTGGTGGCTGTTGAACCGCTCCGAGCGGCGGCGCTTCGCGCAACAGGCCCGGCGCGTGCTCCACCAACCCGAGATCGCCCCCCACGACCTGGAGCGCCCCCCCCTCGACGCCCAGCTGCACGACCGGGTGCAGCAGCTCAACCAGGCGATCGACGAGGTGCGCCGCCAGCTTGAGCGGATGCAGCCCCAGAGCTGAACGGCCCCCTCGGTAGGTTCGGAGCATCAGCCTCCCGCCCCCCATGCTTCGCTCCGCCGCCATCACCCAGGGAATCCAGCGCTCCCCCAACCGGGCGATGCTGCGGGCGGTGGGCTTCGGCGACGACGACTTCAACAAGCCGATCCTGGGCATCGCCAACGGCTACAGCACGATCACGCCCTGCAACATCGGCCTCAACGATCTGGCCCACCGCGCCGAGGCCGCCGCCCTGGCCGCCGGTGCCATGCCCCAGATGTTCGGCACGATCACCGTGAGCGATGGCATCTCGATGGGCACCGAGGGGATGAAGTATTCCCTGGTGAGCCGCGAGGTGATCGCCGATTCGATCGAAACGGCCTGCAACGCCCAGAGCATGGACGGTCTGCTGGCGATCGGCGGCTGCGACAAGAACATGCCCGGCGCCATGCTGGCGATGGCGCGCATGAACATCCCGGCGGTGTTTGTGTACGGCGGCACGATCAAACCCGGCCGTCTCGGGGCCTGTGACCTCACCGTGGTGAGCGCCTTTGAGGCCGTGGGCCAGTACAGCGGCGGCCGCATCGATGCCGAGCAGCTCACCGCCATCGAGAAGAACGCCTGCCCCGGTGCGGGCAGCTGCGGGGGCATGTTCACCGCCAACACGATGAGCGCCGCCTTCGAAGCGATGGGCCTCAGCCTCCCCTACAGCTCCACCATGGCGGCGGAGGATCCGGAGAAGGCCGACAGCGCCGCCCGCAGCGCCGAGGTGCTGGTGCAGGCGGTGGCCAAGGGCATCCGCCCCCGCGATCTGCTCAGCCGTGAGGCCTTCGAGAACGCGATCAGCGTGATCATGGCAGTGGGTGGATCCACCAATTCCGTGCTCCACCTGCTGGCCGTGGCCCGCACCGCCGGCGTGCCCCTGAGCATCGACGACTTCGAGACGATCCGCCAGCGGGTGCCGGTGATCTGCGACCTCAAGCCCAGCGGTCGCTTCGTGACCGTGGATCTGCATCGGGCCGGTGGCATCCCCCAGGTGATGAAGCTGCTGCTCGACGCCGGCCTGCTCCACGGCGACTGCCGCACCGTCGAAGACCGCACCCTGGCCGAGGTGCTGGCGGAGGTTCCCAGCGAGCCCCCCGCCGATCAGGAGGTGATCCGCCCCCTGGCCCGGCCGCTCTATGCCCAGGGCCATCTGGCGATCCTCAAGGGCAACCTGGCGGCGGAGGGCGCGGTGGCCAAGATCAGCGGCGTCAAGAATCCCACGATCACCGGCCCGGCGCGGGTGTTTGAGAGCGAGGAGGAGGCCCTGGCGGCGATTCTCGCCAAGCGGATCCGCGAGGGGGATGTGGTGGTGATCCGCTACGAGGGCCCCGTGGGGGGGCCGGGCATGCGGGAGATGCTGGCGCCCACCGCCGCGATCATCGGCGAGGGCCTCGGCGACAAGGTGGCGCTGATCACCGATGGCCGCTTCAGCGGTGGCACCTACGGGATGGTGGTGGGCCACGTGGCCCCCGAGGCGGCGGTCGGCGGCCTTATCGCCCTGGTGGAGGAGGGGGACAGCATCACGGTCGATGCCCACCGGTTGCTGATCCAGCTGAACGTGGCGGAGGCGGAGCTGGAGCGCCGCCGCGTCGCCTGGCATCGGCCCGAACCCCGCTACCGCACCGGTGTGCTGGGCAAGTACGCCCGGCAGGTGAGCAGCAGCAGCCTGGGGGCCGTGACCGACCAGCCCCCCGCCTGATCACCTCCTGCTCAGAGGGGCAGCAGCAGGGCCCGCAGGCGGCGGGCCAGGGCCTCCAGCGGCAGGCCATCGGCCGGTCGTTCGCAGCGTTGTCCCTGGGGGGACATCCAGACTGGATGGCTGCCCTGCCAGAGCATCGGCCGCTGGTCGTCCTGGTGCCAGGCGAGGGTGAGATGGGTCTGCTCGCCGCTGCGGTAGATCTCCAGTTCCAGATCCTCCGCCGCCAGCCTTTCCCCTTGCGGAGAGCGGGCCTCGATCCGCAGGGTGCAGTCCTCCTCCGCCTCGCTGGAGGTGAGCACCACGCCGTGGCGCAGGGGCTTGCGGCAGAGGTCGGCGGCAGCGGCCACCAGACGGCTCAGATCGGTGTTGGCGGTCTCAGGCCAGGGCATCGATCCGCTGGATCTGCAGATGGATCGGCCCCGCCCGGAAGCCGGGGTTGGGGCTGCCACCGTCGCCGAATCGGGAGTGGAGCAGCTGCAGGCGGGTGATGCGGGAGGGGTCGAAGCGCAGGGGCAGGCCCAGGGGCAGGCCCGCCACCGGCTTGGCCCGCACCGAGGGGATGAGATCGGCGAAGCGCAGGCTGACGCGGCTGAGGCCCTCCGCTTCGGTGCCGAACTCCTGCACCCAGCGCAGCCCGCCCGGAATCAGCTCGGTGAGGCCGGCGACACCGTCGGCGCAGGCCACCGCCAGCTTGAAACGGCGCCCCTCCCCCTGCAGCCACAGCTCCAGGCCGCTGGCTGCGGAGAGATCAAGGGGTGGAGAGAACAGGGGCGAGCGCACGGACACAAAGCCACCGCCGGCTTCCACCACCTCCCCGTCGAAACGCAGGCCCTGGGGCCCCAGGGAGCAACGGCCGCTGCTGCGGCCGCCCATCACCGTGTCGTTGAGGGCGTGCCAGCCGGCGAAACCATCGCCGCGCACCAGCGTGCGCGCGGGGGCGGCGTCAGCCGCGGAATCTAGGGGGGAAGTCAAACCCAGGGCCCGGATGGGGGTCCTTCAGTCTGGCGTCCGGGGGCGGCAGAACGGGGGACACCGGTGGGAGGTGCGGATCAGGCGCTGACGCGCTCGGGCAGGCCCGCCGCCGCCGCCGCATCGGCCAGGATCAACACCTCGCTGCGGGGTGACACCAGGCGGGCGGGGGTGCGCTCCACCGGCTCCTGGGGGTCGAAGAGCCGCTCCAGGGCCTGGCGCTTGCCGGCACCGCTCACCAGGAAGATCACCTGGCGGGCGGCGGAGAGCACCGGGGCGGTGAGGGTGATGCGCGGCAACCCCTTGCCTTCGCCGATGGTGACGCTGCGGTCGCACACCGCCAGGGCGGGACTGCCCGGGAACAGGGAGGCGGTGTGGCCGTCATCCCCCAGCCCCAGCAGGATCAGATCGAAACTGGGGGGGGAGCCGGCGCACAGATCCGCCAGCAGGGCGGCGTAGGCGAGGGCGCTGGCCTCGGGGGTGGCCTCGCCGGTGGGCACCGGATGGAAGGCGGCATGGCGAGCCAGAGGCTGGGCCAGCAGCGTTTCGCCGATCATGCGGGCATTGCTGGCGGGATCATCAGCGGGCACCCAGCGCTCATCCCCCAGCAACACATCGAGCCGATCCCAGGGCAGGTGCTCGGCCCCCAGGCGCTCGTAAGCCGCCCGGGGTGTGCTGCCCCCCGCCAGGGCGATCTGGGCCCGGTCGCGCTGGGCGAGGGCCAGGTCGATCTGGGCGGCCACCTGCTCCGCAGCCTGACGGGCCAGATCGTCGGCCGAGGCGGCGATGCGGAGGTGGTACTGGGTCATGGGAGCCACTCGGTGTGGAAGGAATCGGGCCGGTCGGTGCGCTCGTAGGTGTGGGAGCCGAAGCAGTCGCGCATCGCCTGCACCAGATTCTGCGGCAGTCGGCCGGTGAAATAGCTCTGGATGTAATCGAGCGTGCTGCTCAGGCAGGGCACGGGGATGCCGGCCAGGGCAGCACCGGCCACCACCTGGCGCAGGCCGGGCAGGCGGGCGTTCACCTGGGCCAGGAACCAGGGATCGAGCATCAGGTTCGGCAGGTCGGCCCGCGCGGCGTAGGCGTCCTGGATGCGCTGCAGCAGGCGGGCGCGGATGATGCAGCCCCCCTTCCAGATGCGGCCGATCTCCGGGAAATTCAGCTGGTAGTCGTGCAGCTGGGAGGCCTCCTGCATCAAGGCCATGCCCTGCCCATAGCTGGCGATGCAGGCGAGGATGCAGGCATCCTTGAGGGGGCCCATGCCATCGGCGGGGCTGCCGAGGTTGAAGGCGGGGCCGGCGGGCACGCTGAGCAGCGGCTCGGCCGCCAGGCGCTGGGGCCGCAGGGAGCTGAGCACACGGGCGTTGAGGGCGGCGTAGATGGTGGGCACCGGCACACCCATGTTCAGGGCGCTCTCCACCGTCCAGAGGCCGGTGCCCTTCTGGCCGGCGGCGTCGACGATGAACTCCACCAGGTCGCCACCGGTGAGGGGATCCTGGGTGCGCAGGCACACCTCGGTGATCTCCACCAGGAAGGAGGCCAGCTCCTCGGTGTCGTTCCATCCGGCCAGCACATCGGCCATGGCGGTGCCCCCCAGGCCCGCCACCCGCTTCATCAGGTCGTAGGCCTCGGCCAGGATCTGCTCGATTCCGTATTCGATGCCGTTGTGAACGGTCTTGACGAAATGGCCGGCGCCGCCGGGACCCACATAGGTGACGCAGGCGCCATCGCTCACCTTGGCGGCCATGGCAGTGAGCAACGAATCGATGGCGTCGTAGGCGGTGCGGGTGCCGCCGGGCATCATGCTCGGCCCCTCCAGGGCCCCCTTCGCACCACCGGACACCCCCATGCCGATGTAACCGAAGCTGCGGCTTTCCAGCTCCTCCACCCGTCGTTCGGTGTCGGTGTAGAGACTGTTGCCGCCGTCGATCAGCAGATCCCCCTCCTCAAGCAGCGGCGCCAGGGTGGCGATCATGTCATCCACCGGCTGGCCGGCCTTGACCATCATCAGGATGCGGCGCGGTCGCTCGAGGGCAGCGACGAACTCCGGCAGGCTGGCGACACCGATGATGTCCTTGCCAGCGCCCCGACCGGCGAGGAACTTTTCAGTTTTGTCGTAGGAGCGGTTCCAGACGACGCTGGAGAAGCCGTTGCGCTCGGCGTTGAGCACGAGATTCTCGCCCATCACGCCGAGGCCGATCAGGCCGAAGTGCGCCTTGCTCATTGGAAAAATGCCTGCTGCGTGGCTCCAGGCCAAGTGTGACTCCGCAGGGGTGGGGTGGGGAGTGGGGGCAGGCCGATGTCAGCAACTCCGCAACCGCCATGGGCGGGGCGCAGGACGGCACGGGTGTGCAGGCCAGCGGCAGCTGGAAGCCTGGGAGGATGAATTCAGGCGATGCCGAAAAAAGCCCCAGGACAGCAGGCGGAAATCGCCGGGAAGGATGGTGGCTTCAGATCACCGAGCCGTCGGCGATAGTGCCATTTTTCACCACCACCACAATGCCGTTGCGGATGTAGAAATTCAATTCCGGCCGGTCGGCCTCCTCCACATGGTCTTTGTTGATGATCGTGACGTTGGCACCAATGCGCACGTTCTTGTCAAGAATGGCGCGCTTCACGGTGGTGCCCTGGCCCACGCCGATCGGGATGCCGCCACGCTCGCGCAGCACGGCGCGCTCCTCGGCCGATTCGAAGTAGTCGGCGCCCATCACCAGGGTGTCCTGGAGCACCACCTCATCTTCGACGCGGGTGCGCACGCCAAGCACGCAATGGTGAATGCTGCAGGCCTTGAGCAGGGAGCCCTCACCGATGATCGATTGGGTGATCTGGCAATCGTTCAGCTTGCTGGGCGGCAGATAGCGGGGGCGGGTGTAGATGGGGAACTTTTCATCGTAAAAGGAGAAGGGGGGATTCGGCTGCTCCGTCAGGGCGAGATTGGCGTCATAGAACGCCCCGATCGTGCCGATGTCCTCCCAGTAGTCGTTGAAGAGGTAGCTGTGCAGGCTGTCGCCGCGGGCCAGCGAGGCTGGGATGATCTCCTTGCCAAAGTCAGTGGCGTCGGGATGGGCCGCCAGCAGGTCGAACAGGGTGTCGCGGCTGAACACGTAGATGCCCATCGACGCCAGATAGGGGCGGCGCTGAGCCTCCTCAACGCTCAGGCCGAGGCTGGCGGTGTCCACCGCCATCTCCCGCAGGGCATCCCCCTTCGGCTTCTCGCGGAATTCGCGGATGCGGCCGTGGCTGTCGGTGCGCATCAGGCCGAAGCCTTCGGCATCCTTCGCGTTCACCGGCAGCGCGCCGACTGAGAGATGGGCACCGCTATCGATGTGGTGTTGCACGAAGCGGCTGTAGTCCATCCGGTAGAGCTGGTCGCCGGAGAGGATCAACACGTGGTCCACGTCCCATTCCTGGAACAGCCACTGGTACTTGCGCACCGCATCGGCCGTGCCCTCAAACCAGCTGGGGCTGTCGGGCGTCTGCTGGGCGGCGAGCACCTCGACGAAGCCCTGGCCAAAGCCGGCCGAGAGGTCGTAGGTCATCGTCAGGTGACGATTGAGGGAGGCGCTGTTGAACTGGGTCAACACGTAGATCTTGTTGATCTCCGAGTTGATGCAGTTGCTGATGGGAATATCGATCAGCCGGTATTTGCCAGCCAACGGAACGGCGGGTTTGGCCCGCATCTTGGTCAGGGGGTAGAGGCGTGTTCCCGCACCTCCGCCAAGGATGATCGCCAGAACACGTTTCATCGAGAACCCTCGTTCCCCGGCAGGCCAAGACCGTACCGGAGCGCGGTGCGCCTCCGTAGGGAACGGCAGCACTTTGTAGCCGTTATGGCCGACACCTAGGCGGACCCGCTGGCGTCGTCCTGCAGCTCGAAGAGATCCTGCAGCACTTTCATCGCGGCCAGCCGCTGCGCCCGCGCCTGGGGGGCCCGCAGGCGGGTCACCGGCGCATGCAGCACCTTGTTGATGATCCCCTTGCTCAGGGCTTCCACCACCTTGCGCTCGCGGGCGGAAAGGTCGGGTCCCATGCGGCTGAGGGCCTTCTGCAGCTCCTGCTCGCGGATCTCCTCCAGCTGGGTGCGCAGGCGGTTGACCAGGGGCACCGCCTCCAGGCCATCCCACCAATCGAGGAAGAGGCGGGCCTCCTCGCGCAGCAGGGCCTCGGCCTCAGCCGCCATCTCACGCCGGGCCTCCTGGTTGCGGGCCACCACCTCCTGCAAATCGTCCACATCACAACAACTGACCCCGTCCAGCTCGGCGGCGTCGGCACTGATATTGCGGGGAACGCCGATGTCGATCAGCAGCAGGCTGGAGCGGCGGTTGAGCGTTTCCAGTCGGGCGCGGTGAATGATCGGTTCCTCCGCTGCGGTGCTGGTGAACACCAAAGAGCAGGTGCTCAGGCAGTGATCGAGATCCTCGATCGGGCGGCACTGCACGGGCAGCTGGGGGAAATCGGCCGCCAGTTGCTCGGCGCGGGCGATGGTGCGGTTGAGCAGCACCACGCCGCGACACCCCTTGGCCTGCAGGTGTTGCAACAACAGCCGGGCCATCCGGCCGGCTCCCACCACGGCCACCTGCTCCTGATCCAGCGGCACCAGATCATCAAGGCCCCGGGCCTGACCCACCTTCAGCTGGGCCAGCTCGACGGCGGCGGAGCTGATCGAAACGGCACCCGTTCCCAGGTTGGTTTCGGTGCGAACCCGCTTTCCGGTGCTCACCGCCTGGTTGAGCAGACGGTTGAGGATCGGCCCGATCGAGCGGTACTCCTGGCCAAGGCGCACCATCTTTTTCACCTGGGAGAGGATCTGCCCCTCCCCCAGCACCAGGCTGTCAAGGCCGGCGGAGACCCGCAGCAGATGGTCGATCGCCTCCTCGTGGTGGTAGGCAAAGAGATGGGGCCGCAGCTCCTCGAGCGGCAGGCTCGACACCTGGCTGAGAAAGCTGGCCACGGCGGCGATGCCCTCCTCCGGATGGCGGAGCAGGGCATAGATCTCCAGCCTGTTGCAGGTGCTGAGAATCGAAGCTTCCAGCACCTGGTCGTCGGAGCGGAGGCGCTCCAGGGTGGCCTCCATCGTGGGTTCCGGGATGCTCAGGCGCTCCCGGATCTCCACGGGAGCCGTGCGGTGGCTGAGGCCGATGACGGCGATGTGCATGGAGACGGATCCGCTGCCGGACCTCAGCGCAGGGCGATGCTCTGGGCGCCGGGCTTGATGTGCACCGTTGTGGTGAAGCGGGCGGTGTTGTCGAGGGTGCTGATCACCAGGCTGCTGGTGCGGGTGCAATCCTTCTCGAACTTCACCCCATCAAAGAGCAGGCCATCGGTGATGCCACTGGCCGCGAACACCACGTTGGCGCCGGAGGCCAGCTCCTCGGCTTCATACACCTTGTCGGGATCGTTGATGCCCATCTCCGCCAGGCGGGCCAGGTTGCCCTCGCGGGTGAGGCCCTCCCATTCCTTGGTCTGGGCAACGGCGGGGTCGTACACCAGCTGGCCCTGGAAATGGCCGCCCAGGGCCCGCAGGGCGGCGGCGGAGATCACCCCCTCGGGAGCGGCGCCGATCCCCATCAGGCAATGGGTGCCGGTGCCGGCGAAACCGGCGGCGATGGCGGCCTGCACGTCGCCGTCGGAGATCGGCTGGACGCGGGCACCGGTGGCGCGGATCTCAGCGATCAGATCCTTGTGGCGAGCGCGGTCCATGACCACGATCACCAGTTCGTCCTTGGCCACCCCGAGGCACTGGCTGAGGATCTCGATGTTTTCGGTGGCCGACTTGCGGATGTCCACCTTGCCCTTGGCAGCCGGCGGCGCCGCCAGCTTCTTCATGTAGAAGTCGGGCGCATTGAACAGTCCGCCGCGGTCGGAGGCGGCGAGCACCGCCATCGAGCCCCGTTGGCTGTTGGCGCATAGGTTGGTTCCTTCGCAGGGGTCCACGGCGAAGTCAACGCCGGGGCCGCTGCCGCTGCCCACCTCTTCACCGATGTAGAGCATCGGGGCTTCGTCGCGCTCTCCCTCGCCGATGACGATGCGTCCCTGCATGGCGATCTGGCCCATGCGTTCGCGCATCGCTTCGACGGCGGCGGCGTCGGCCTCATTCTTGAGCCCCATGCCAGTCAGCCGGGCGGAGGCGATGGCGGCCTGTTCGACGACTTCGAGAATTTCCTGGATGAGAGAACGATCCACAACTGCTCGGCGAGGGAATGGGAGCTTCGCGAGCGATCGGTTCAGCGATCGGCAGAGGAGCACGATGCCCGTGTGGGCGCCGTGCCCTGGCGAAGGCACGGTGGTGGGGCACAGTGGGGAGGCCCGGAGAGGAAGCCGGAAACACCGGCCGCCGCGAACCCTCTGGCGTGTCGGGAAGCGGCGTCATCGTATCAGCGTGGCCGGCGGCATCCCCACGGCGGGGCGGGGCGGGGCGTGAGTCGGCCGCTCCTTACAATGGCTTCCCATTTGCCGGCCGAAATCCATGAGCACCAAGCCCCTAGTGGTCTCCCCCTCGATTCTCTCGGCCGACTTCTCCCACCTCGGCGACGACGTGCGCGCGGTGGACGCCGCCGGGGCCGACTGGATCCACGTGGATGTGATGGATGGCCGCTTCGTGCCGAACATCACGATCGGTCCATTGATCGTCGAGGCGCTGCGGCCGGTCACCAGCAAGCCGCTCGACGTTCACCTGATGATCGTGGAACCGGAGCGCTACGTGCCCGAGTTCGCCCGGGCTGGCGCCGACATCATCTCGGTGCAGGTGGAAGCCTGCCCCCATCTGCACCGCAACCTGGCCCAGATCAAGGAGTTGGGCAAGCAGGCGGGGGCGGTGCTCAACCCCAGCACACCGATCGACACCCTCGAGTACTGCCTGGAGCTCTGCGACCTGGTGCTGATCATGAGCGTAAACCCCGGTTTCGGGGGCCAGAGCTTCATCGAGAACCAGGTGGACAAGATCCGCTCCCTGCGCCGCTTGTGCGATGAGCGCGGCCTCGATCCCTGGATCGAGGTGGATGGCGGCATCAAGCCAGCCAATGCCTGGAAGGTGATTGAGGCCGGCGCCAATGCCATCGTCTCCGGCTCGGGCGTTTTCGGTGCGAGCGACTACGCCACCGCCATCCAGGGGATCCGCTCCAGCCGGCGGCCTGAACCCGCGCTGGTCTGATTCGGCAGGTCAACACCCCAGGGCCGCGCCCGGAGCGGCAAGGAGCGAGTGCCGCGAAGCGGGGTGGGGGCGTGGAGGTGTGGTTTTGATCACCAGCCTTGTTGGCATTTGCATCGGTTCTGCCCATATTTAGGGGGTGCGTGATCCGGTCTCCTTGTCCCGCCTTCCCTTCCCCGGCCTGCGTCGCGGGTTGTTGCTGGCCCCTCTGCTCGGGGCTTGCCTGGCCGCCGGCAGCGCTGAAGCCCGCCTCAACTCCCTCAGCAAGTTGTTCGTCTTCGGGGACAGCCTCTCCGATGGCGGCAACAGCGGCTTGATCAATGGCAATGCCATCGGGGCTCCCACTTTCCCCCCCTTCCCACCAACTCCCTATGTGGGAGGGCGCTTCAGCAATGGCCCGGTAGCGGCCGAGTACCTGTGGAAGGCCTTCAACCCCAACGACACGAGTTTTAAACCCTCCATGGCGGGAGGAACCAACTACGCGGTTGGCGGAGCAAGCTCGGGGCTCACGAATGTGATTTCTCTGCGCCCTGCCTCAACCAACTTTGCACCTAGTGCTTATCAGAATGTGGGCAATGCCTGGCAGCTACCGCAGTTTGTCAATACACCACCCTCTTTCGATCCCAAGTCCTCGCTATTCGTTGTTTGGTACTTCCCAAATGATGTTTTTTGGTGGTCGGCAACGGCACCCAAAGACAGCCAGGGAGCCATTATTGGCGATGGCTATGGCGTGGGGACATTCGACAACCAACCGCCTTCCACCAACCCGATCAAGCCAACCAGCATCGGCGCCAATGCGGTCAGCAATGTCATCGGCACGATCAAAGCACTTGCCGAGAAAGGCGCCCGTAGTTTTCTGGTTCCGAACGCAGCGAACATGGGCGCCACTCCGGAATACGCAGGCACAACGCTTTCGCCTCTCCTCACCGGGTTGAGCAAACAGTTCAATGCCGATCTGGCGAAGGCCCTGGCCGATCTGGCAGTAGCCCAACCCGAACTCGACATCATGCCGTTCATGACGGATGAATTCTTCAGCGAGGTGCAAGCCAATGGCAGCGCCTACGGGTTCACCAATGTGCAAAATCGCTGCACCACCACCCCTGCTTGCGTGGGGAATCCCGCTGCCCAGTCCTCCTTCCTCTTCTGGGACGGCAACCATCCCACCACCGCAGGACATCAGCTGCTTGGACAGCGCTTCTTCCAGCGGGTGGTTGAGGTGCCCGGCCCCCTGCCCGCCGCCGGTGCGGCGGCCGCCTATGTCTGGAGCCGGAGCCTGCGACGGTGCATCAGGCTTCGCTGCCAAAAAACCAGCCGTAGCTGTGCAGGCCGATGCCCAGAAGGTTGACGCCGATGTAGCAGACCGCCAGCACCACCAGGCCGGCGGAAGCGAGCAGGGCCGGCTTGCGGCCCTGCCAGCCGCGGATCAGGCGGGTGTGCAGATAGGCCGCATAGACCAGCCAGGTGATCAACGCCCAGGTTTCCTTCGGATCCCAGCTCCACCAGCTGCCCCAGGCTTCGTTCGCCCACACCGCTCCGCTCACCAGGCCCACCGAAAGCAGCAGGAAACCCACGGTGATCGTGCGATAGCTGAGGCTGTCGAGCTGCTCGCTGATGCGGAAGCTGCTGCTGCTCAGGCTCATGGTGGCCGCCCCGTCGGGCACGAGCTGGGCCTGGCGGAAGCCGCCGCTGCCGATCGAGCTGCTGCGCAGCTCCAGTGATTCGCTGCGGTCGGTGAACAGCACGGCCACCGACAGCAGGGAGCCCACCAGCAGGGCGGCGTAGCTGAGCATGATCACGCTCACATGCATCACCAGCCAGCTGGAGCGGAGGGCCGGCACCAGCGGTGAGGCCTCCTGAAGGCGCTCCGGCAGGGCGAAGCTGGCGAAGGCCACGCAGCCCAGGGCCATCGGCGTGGCGGCCGCCGGCACCAGGGGATTGGGCCAGCTGCGCTCCACCAGCAGCTGGGTGAGGGTGCAGCCCCAGGCCAGGAAACAGAGCGACTCGTAGAGGTTGCTGATCGGGAAGTGGCCCGAATCCCACCAGCGCAGCACCAGCTGGGCCGTGAGGCAGAGGTTGGCGGCGGCCACCAGGAAGCGCACCAGGGAGCTGGCCCGGCCCTGGCGGCCGCCGCTGAGAACCCAGAAGCTCAGGGGCAGCACCAGCAGGAGCAGGGCAAAGGCCCCGAGGCCGAGGGCCATGACCGGATCGTTCACCAACAGCGATCAGCGCACGTCCAGTCTGCCGTGGCGCGGGCGGATCAGCGACTGGCCTGACGCAGCAGCACGACCCCACCCGTCAGACCGACGAACACCGGCAGCCAGGCCGCCAGAAAGGGGGTGAGGGTGCCGGTGATGCCGAGGGAACTGAAAATGAACGACATCAGGTAATAGCCAAAGATCAACAACACACTGATGCCGAAGCCCTGGCTGCGACTGGTGCGGGTATGGGGCCGCACACCGATGCTGCTGCCGATCAGTCCGAAGACCAGGCAGATGGCTGGAAAGGCGAATTTCTCCTGGATCCGCACCCGCAGCCGGCGGGCCTCCTTGGGGTTGCCTGCGCTGCGTTGCAGCCGTTCGGCGGTGCGTGCCTGCCCGACGGTCATCACGCTGGGGTCGGTGGGAAGCTTGGCCACCTCCAGCGGATCGCGGCTGAGGGGATAGTTGTAGCGGTCGAAGCGGGCCGAGGTGGTGCTGCCGGTGGCGTCATCGACGTTGATGATGCGGCCATTGCTGAATTGCCAGAGCGAGAGTTGTTCATTCCAGCGGGCGCTCTCGGCGGTGAGCATCTGGCGCTGACCGAGCCGTGAGAAATCGAGCAGGGTGACATCCTGCATCTCACCGCGCAGAAAATTGCGGGCATAGAAGATATGGGTGAGCATCTTCACCCGCTCACCCCCCTCCATCGCCACGCGGCCGAAGCGCGAGTACATGATGTTGCTGCCCTTTTCCGTGGAGATCGCCTTGCCCAGGGCTCGCTCCAGGCTGTTGGTGGCCTCGAGGTTGGCCCGGGGCACGATCACGTCGTTGAACACGAAGGTGAGCACACTCATGCACAGGGCCAGGGCCAGGGCCGGTATCACCATGCGGCGGGTGCTCACACCCACGCTGCGCAGGGCCGTGAGTTCGCTGCTTCCCGAGAGGCGGCTGAAGGCGAGCAGGGTGGCCATCAGGGTGGCCATCGGGAACGAGAGCACCAGGAAGCCGGGCAGGCGCAGCAGCAGCACCTGCAGGGCCGCCGTCAGCGGCAGGCCCGACTCCGCCACCCGCCGCACCAGCTCAAACACCACCCCCACCGACAGGGACACCGCCGTGAAGGCGGCGATGCCAAACAGCAGCGGACCGATCAGCTCGTTCAGCAACCAGCGGTCGAGCAGTGGCAATCGCCGCCAGGACAGGAGCAGGCGCTGCCGCAACGACTCCGCCCGCCCGCGGGCGGCAAGCCTCAGCAGTTTCGGCCGGCCCGGCACCGAGAGCGGCGGTGGACTCACGCCCCTCACAACTGGAAGGCCTCCCCGAGGTAGTGGCGGCGCACCAGGGGATCATGGGCCATCGCCTCGGAGCTGCCCGCCGCCAGGATGCGGCCATCGGTGAGGATGTAGGCCCGATCCGTGATCGCCAGCGTCTCGCGCACGTTGTGGTCGGTGATCAGCACCCCCATGCCGCGCAGGCGCAAGCCGTCGATCAGCTCCTGCAGATCGGCCACGGCCATCGGATCCACGCCGGCGAAGGGCTCATCCAGCAACAGGTAGCGGGGACCCTGATCCCCCACCGCCAGGGCGCGGGCCACCTCGCAACGCCGGCGCTCGCCCCCGGAGAGCTGAAAGCCGCGGCGATGCTGGAAGGAGCCGAGGCGGAATTCACTGATCAGCTGCTCGAGCCGCTCGCGGTGCCGCTCCGGGGCGCTGCCGCTCTCCTGCAGGGCCAGGCGGAGGTTGTCACGCACGCTGAGGTTGCGGAACACGCTCGCCTCCTGGGGGAGGTAGCCGATGCCCAGGCGAGCGCGGCTGGGCATCGGCAGATCGGTGACGCTCTCGCCATCGAGCAGCACATCGCCGTCATCGGGACGCAGCAGGCCGGTGACGAGGTTGAAGGTGGTGGTCTTGCCGGCGCCATTCGGCCCCAGCAGGCCGACCACCTCGCCGGGACTGAGGGTCAGACTCACGTCGTGGACCAGGGGCCGCCCGCCGAGGGTGATGGCGACCCGCTCAAGGGTGAGGCTCATGGCAGCCGTGGCGCCGGCGCCGGTGCCGGGCTGGCCTGCTGGCGGAGCTTCAGCCGGCTGGTGACCTGGCGACCGGGCTGGGGTTCGGCCACGATCCGCTCGCTGTCAAGCCGATAGACGATCCGCTCAGCCCGGATCCGCTGGCCGTCGGCATCGGTCACATCGACATCGCCGCTGAGGATGAGCCGGCCTTCGCGGGAGTAGTACTGAGCCTGGCGCGCCGTGGCCACCATCCCCCGACCCGGGTAGGTGATGCGCACGTTGCCCGTGGCGGTGACCACACCAGTGGCGTTGTCCGCCTGCTGGCGGTCCGACTCGATGGTGACCATGCCGTCATCGGGCACGGCGGCTTTGGCCGCCGGGGCCGGTGCTGCCGGGGCGGTGGCCGGCGCTGTCTGGGCCTCGGCCTGTCGCGGCAGGAACTGGCCAGCCAGAGCCGTGAGACCCATCATCACGACCGCCATGGAGGCTGCCACGGGGACCATGGGGTACCAGCGAGCCTGGTGAGGCAAGACCAAAGCCCGAAGGGACAAGCGCTCCAATTTACCGATCGCCGGGCCCTTTTTTCTCCAGACGGGGCAGGGGCAGAGCCGCCAGGGACCCCTCCGACTGGAGGAGCCGCAGCCGCTCGTGCACGCACTGACGCAGGGAGGCCAGGCTGATCCCCAGGGCCTCCTCGCCGCAGTCCCGCAGGCGGCCGAGGCCCTCACCCATCAGCACGGTGGCACCGCGGCGGTTGCCGCGCTCGTGATGGAGTTCCGCCACAGCGATCTGCAGAAACCCCTGCAGCACCGGCCGCATCGGACCCTGGGTTTCGTGCCAGAGCTCCTCGAAGCCGTCATGGCAGGCGTACCAGTCGGCGGCGTTGAACAGGCGAACCGCCTCCTGGAAGCGGGGGTCGTCGGCCAGGTTTGCCTCGCCGCTGCTCACCGTTTGGCAGGCTTGCGGGCGGGCAGCTTGCGCAGGCGGATCGATTCGGGGGTGACCTCGAGCATCTCGTCGGGGCCGATGTACTCCAGGGCGCGCTCCAGGGTCATCTGCAGGGGGGCCTGCAGGGTGTCGAGCTCCTCAGCACCGGCGGAGCGCATGTTGGTGAGCTGCTTGGTCTTGCAGACGTTGATCTCGAGATCCTGGGGCCGGGTGTTCTCACCGACAATCATGCCCTTGTACACCTTGGTGCCCGGGGTGATGAAGAACTGGCCGCGATCCTCGGCGTTCTTGAGGGCATAAAAGGTGGCGGTGCCCTCCTCGAAGGAGATCAGCACGCCGTTGCGGCGGGTGTCGAAATCGCCCTGCATCGGTCGGTAATCGAGGAAGGAGTGGCTCATGATCCCCTCGCCGCGGGTGGCGCGGATGAATTCGCCCCGGAAGCCGATCAGGCCGCGGGAGGGCACGAGGAACTCCAGCTGGGTGCGGCCGTCATTGCTGGTTTCCATGTTCTGCATCTCAGCCTTGCGCATGCCGAGCTTCTCGATGCAGGCACCCACCGATTCCTCGGGCACATCGAGCACGAGGGTTTCGTAGGGCTCGGAGGGGGTGCCATCGATGGTGCGGAAGATCACCTGCGGCTGGCTCACCTGGAATTCGAAGCCCTCGCGGCGCATGGTTTCAATCAGGATGCCCAGGTGCAGCTCGCCCCGGCCGCTCACGGACCAGCGATCGGGGGAGTCGGTGTCCTCCACCCGCAGGGCCACGTTGGTGAGCAGCTCCTTCTGCAGGCGATCGCGCAGCTGGCGGCTGGTGACGAATTTGCCCTCCTTGCCAGCGAAAGGGGAATCGTTGACCACGAAGGTCATCTGCAGGGTGGGTTCATCCACCTTGATCAGAGGCAGGGCCTCGGGGTTGTCGGGGCAGGCGATCGTTTCGCCGATATTCACCTCATCGAAACCGGCCACGGCGACCAGATCACCGGCGCTAGCCGAATCGACCTCCACCCGCTGCAGGCCCTGGAAGCCGAGCAGCTTGCTGATGCGGCCGCGCTTGACGCTGCCGTCGTCGCGGAGCAGGGCCACGGGCTGGTTGGCGCGGATCGTGCCGTTGTGGATGCGGCCAATCATGATGCGACCCAGGAAGTCGCTGTAATCGAGGGTGGTCACCTGCATCTGCAGGGGCTTGGCTGGATCGCCCACCGGCGGCGGCACATGGCGCAGGATCGCGTCGAACAGCGGCCGCATGGTGTCGCTCTCGGTGGCCATGTCGGGCTTGGCGTAGCCGCCCATGCCGCTGCCGAAGAGGTAGGGGAAATCGCATTGGTCATCGTCGGCGCCGAGCTCAAGGAAGAGATCGAGCACCTTGTCCACCGCCTGCTCAGGATCAACACGGGCGCGGTCGATCTTGTTGACGAACACGATCGGCCGCAGGCCCTTCTCGAGGGCCTTCTTGAGCACAAAGCGGGTCTGGGGCATCGGGCCCTCGTTGGCGTCCACGATCAGCAGACAGCCATCCACCATGCCGAGCACCCGCTCCACCTCGCCGCCGAAATCGGCGTGGCCCGGGGTGTCGACGATGTTGATGCGGATGCCTTCGTAATCGACGGCGGTGTTCTTGGAGAGGATCGTGATGCCCCGCTCCCGCTCCAGATCATTGGAGTCGAGCACGCAGGTGGGCACGGCCTCGTTGTCGCGGAAGATGCCCGACTGGGCGAGCAATGCGTCCACCAGGGTGGTTTTGCCGTGGTCGACGTGGGCAATGATCGCGATATTGCGAATCTTGGTGCCTTTGTGCTCGCCGCTCATGGGGCCGGGGTCCTGCGGATGGGGTGGGATGGGGAGTGCTGAAGGAAAGCGGCCGCGGAGCGGACGAATCTGAAGCGATTCTTGACTCTAGACGCCAGCCTCCCGCCCCGGGATCCCGGCGGGCGGTTCAGCGGCCGGCGAACCGCTGGGCGGGCTCGAACAGGCGCAGGGCCTCCGTGGAGCCCTCATAGCGCCAGTGCCAGGGCTCGTAGCTCACCCCCTGGCGGTTGTCGCGGGGAAAGGAGAGGCTGAAGTGGAAGCGGTTGGCGTTGGCCCGCAACCAGCGGAAAGCCGGGGTGCGTTCAAAGTCTTGCGACAAATTGGTGGCCGGCAGGCGGCCGTCACCGAGGTCGACCGCGTAGCCCGTGCTGTGTTCGGAGAAACCCGGCGGAGCGCTCACCCGGGCGCGGGTGCGGGCGTCCTGGTTGCGGTTGGCCTTGACGTCGAAGAAGAGTTGTTTCTGCAGGGCGAGGCTGCGGAAGGCGCTGAGCACCCGCAGATTCACCCCCTCGGCGGCGGCGGCACGCTGCATCGCCAGAAAACTGCCGGCTGCTTCGCGGCGCAGCTCCAGGCCCGGGGCGATGGCCGCCAGGGTGTGGGGGGCGGCTTCCGGATAGGGGAAATGGCCCAGCAGCCGTCCATCGGCGGCCGGGCGAGCGGCCTGATCGGCGAGGGGCGGGGGCAGCAGCCGGGTGCGCAGGGGCGAGAGCAGCAGGCCGGCCGCCAGGGCGGCAGTACCGGCCACCCCGAGCAGCAACAAGCCCAGGCCCCGCAGGGGACTGGATCGGGCAGGCGCCACGCTCGTGCTGCGCAGGGCCACGGGGATGTCGTCGTGCACGCCACCACCGGCCCGGGAGGGGGAGCGATCGGCCCGCCCGCTTCGCTGTGGTCGTTCGCGCCGGCCGGAGTGGCTGGAGCGGGAGGCCCGTGGGGACACCGGCGATCGGTCGCTGTCAGGCGTGGCGTGCAGTGCCGATGCTACGGGGAACGCCAAGAAAGCCCAACACAGGGCCGGTTCGCAGTGTTAGCTTCCAGCCAGGATCCCTTGCCCGGAGCAAGTTTCAAGATGTTGCGAGTCGCAGTGGTCGGAGGTGGCCCAAGCGGATCCTGTGCTGCCGAAGTGCTGGCCAAGGCCGGTATCCAAACCTGGCTGTTCGAGCGCAAGCTCGACAACGCCAAGCCCTGCGGTGGGGCGATCCCGTTGTGCATGGTCAGCGAATTTGACCTGCCCGACAGCATCATCGACCGCAAGGTTCGCAACATGCGGATGATCTCCCCCTCCAACCGCGAGGTGGACATCCATCTGGACGACCAGCAGGAATACATCGGCATGTGCCGGCGTGAGGTGCTCGATTCCTTCCTGCGCAACCGGGCCGCCGATCTCGGCACCCAGCTGATCAACGGGCTGGTGCAGAAGATCGACACGGGCGCCAACCGCCAGGGCCCCTACACGCTCCATTACGCCGACTACAGCAACGGCGAGGCCACCGGTGAGCTGAAAACCCTGGAGGTGGATCTGATCGTCGGCGCCGACGGCGCCAACAGCCGCGTCGCCAAGGCGATGGATGCCGGCGATTACAACGTGGCGATCGCCTTCCAGGAGCGCATCCGGCTGCCCAAGGAGGAGATGGCCTACTACGAAGATCTGGCCGAGATGTACGTCGGCACCGATGTGTCTCCGGACTTCTACGCCTGGGTGTTCCCCAAATACGACCACGTGGCGGTGGGCACCGGCACGATGCAGAAGAACCAGTCGCTGATCAAATCGCTGCAGCAGGGCATCCGCGAGCGGGCGGCCAAGCGGCTGGTGAACGGCGAGGTGATCAAGGTGGAGGCCCACCCGATCCCCGAGCATCCCCGCCCCCGCCGGGTGGTGGGCCGCATGGCCCTGGTGGGCGACGCGGCGGGTTACGTCACCAAGAGTTCCGGGGAGGGCATTTACTTTGCCGCCAAGAGCGGCCGCATGTGCGCCGAAGAAATCGTGGCCGCGAGCGCCAACGGCAGCCGCATTCCCAGCGAGAAGGAGCTGAAGGTGTACCTCAAGAAGTGGGACCGCAAATACGGCGCCACCTACAAGGTGCTGGAGATCCTGCAGAACATCTTCTACAGCAACGACGCCGCCCGCGAGGCGTTTGTGGAGATGTGCGATGACAAGGACGTGCAGCGGCTCACCTTCGACAGCTACCTCTACAAGCGGGTTGTGATGATGAACCCCTGGCAGCAGCTCAAGCTCACCGCCAAAACCCTCGCTTCGGTGCTGCGGGGCCAGGCCCTCGCCCCCTCCGGCTACCAGCCGGTGCCAAGCGCGGTGCGCAGTGAGGAGGAAACCCAGCGCATGCTGGCCGTGCAGACGATCAAGGGGGGCATCCGCATGCCGGCGGCGCCGGCGGCGGAGAACAAGCCGGAGCGGGAGCCGGCGTTGGCGGCCCGTCCGTAGGCGCCTGCTCAGTCCGGGCTGCCCCATCGCCCCCTCGTAGATGCCCAGCACCTGGGGATGGCTTTCGCTCAGCAGGCTTTTCCCCGAGAGGCTGGTGGCCAGGGGCCAGCCCTCCCGCTCCACGCCGCCGATCACGCAGGGTTTCTGGCGGCTTCGCAGCCAGGTGAGCCAACGCTCCCCCTGCCGCCTCAACTCCTCCGGGATGGCGGGGGCTGCGGGGGCGGGAGGAGCCAGATCGATCGGCCAGGCGATCTCCCGGTTGAGGCAGTCGGCCGGGAGCTCCAGGTAGCCGGGGCGGGACTCGCGCCGCATCGCCTCCAGCACCCGCACCAGCTCCTCGGCGGCGGTGCGGCCGGAATCGAGCACGGCGCTGGCCACCGTGACCTCCTGGAATCGGCGGCGGTGCAGATCAGACGCCGGGGACGCCAAGCACGCGTCGCACGCCATGCTGCCGCAGGGCTTCGATCAGGGCAGCGACGATCTGCATGGGCGGCGGGCAAGATCGCCCCGATCATGGAGGGAGGTGGGGGTGGCGGCTTCCTTTGGCAAGGAGAGGGACACATCAGGCGTCCGGGGATCCGTGGAGATCCAGGCCCTGGAAAGCGCCCATCCTGAATTCTTTGTCGAAGCTTTGATCGCTCTGATCGATCACTTCGGTATTGGCAATCGAGACGATGCGTTTGTGCTCAGCAGGGAGCAAATCGCATCGAGAACCCTTGGCTTGCCGGCGTAGGGGTTTCATGATCCACAAGCCCCGTGCAGCAGAAGGTCGAAACCCAGGGCTGCCAGGGTCAACCGCATGGCGAGCGAGCCAACGCTCCAGGCGGAAAGGATCAGGCGGTGAATCGCCAGGAACTGGGGGGGAATCATTGGCTCCGCTCGCTGACGAAGGGCCGCACCTGGTCGGCTGGAACACCGAAGGTGGGCAAGCGATCTTGGCTGAGGGGAAAGCGGCGCAGCCAGACGCAATCGCTGAAGTCATCCACGTTGACCACCTGGTAGGTGGCGTCGGGGCTGGCGCTGTAGCGCACCAGGACGCCGGGTTGGAGGTGCATGGTTGTTGGCCGAGAAAGGCACGCCCCAATCCAACTGCACCCGCGAAG
Source organism: Aphanothece sp. (assembly GCA_040381155.1). Classification (GTDB taxonomy): domain Bacteria; phylum Cyanobacteriota; class Cyanobacteriia; order PCC-6307; family Cyanobiaceae; genus Cyanobium. The sequence continues at coordinate 7,724 of JBEIHT010000007.1, read as the reverse complement.
GAAAATAAGTATAAATGCTTAAGCCCTGACCGGATCGGAGCGGGCTTGTGGCCGCAAGGGTTTTGCTGCCCCCTGGCGGCCCCAGAGGGGCTTCACAGCGCTCAGAGCGGCGCGAGGACCGAACCCGGCGGGACGGCAAACCGATCAAGGGCAAGTCCAACGAGGCGGCGGCGGCGCAGGGGGGCAGCACCGTCTCGGCCCTGCAGGTGGCCTGCATCCTCTGCGTGGGCGTTCAGCTGCTGCTCGAACTGGGCGATATCGCCGAAGCCTTGCAGCTCAAGGCGCTGCGTCGCCAGATGGCGGACCTCTGGCGTATCTGGGAGCCCGAGCGCATCCGCCGCACGCTGGCGCTGCAGACCTACCGGGTGGAACCGGCCGAAGCGATCTTCCTGTGGGCGCAGAACAATCGCCCTGGGGATCCCTTCGCGCAAGAACCGTGATCTCCTCAGGTTGAGCGAACGGCTGGGAACGGCCATCCCCGGGTGGAACCCCGATCCACACACCTTGACCATCCTCACCCAGGCCGCTCTGGCCTACCTCGATCCCGGCGCGGGCGATCCCGAACTCAGCCAGGATGGCGCCTGGGCCATCGCCCAGGCCGGCCCGCTGCGCGATGGGCTGCGCCGTTGGTTTGACAGCCTGGAGGCCGCCCCTCAGGCTTCAACGCATCAAGATCATCGGGATCAATGATGCGCGGCACAAGGCTACACCTCAATACTCTGCTGCACCTGTCGCAGCCCCGGCTGGCCATGTGCAGGCCTTCGGATCGGTGCTGAGTCCCGACTACCGAACGGGCGAGAGCGAGCTCGATCTTCTGGTGGAATTCCAGCGTGATGGGCCAGAGGCCACGGCTCGTTTCTTGAGGGCCTGCACGAGGGCGTCATCGACGCCGCACACCAACAGGTGAACCTCGGCATCAGCCCACTGCTAATGACAGTGCTGTCGCCCACCTCTGCAACCAGGCAGGGTCTGGTGGCCGCTCGGTCGCCATAAATCAGGTCATCAACCACATCACCTGTGCCATGGACGTGAGCATCGGTGCCTTTGTGGCCAAGGTCCAGCCGTCTCGGCTGCTCCGGGCCGTGGAGCCGGGACGTGTTCGTAACCCATACGAACATGCGCGTGAGTGTCCGTATCTGCGACCTGTCCATCACCCGATCAGATCCACCGGCAGATCCGGGCTCTGGTACAGCACCAGATCGGTGGCGGCGTCGCGGAGCTCCAGGTAGAGCTTCTTGGCGCTCACATCAAGGCATGGGTGGCTTGGTTTTCCTCCAGCCAGAGGGCCTGGAGAAGGTCTCGCCGGCGCAGGACCTGTCGCCGGCGGGCCAGCTCAAGAATGCGCTGGTACACCTTCTGCGAGAGGGTGTAGCTGCGACCGCGTCCCTGGCCCTGCGCGGCCACCAGATCGGCCTCCACCAGCTGCTCCAGGTGCCGCCTGATCATGGGCTCTTCACGGTGCAGGCTTGCCGCCAGCCGGGCGGTGGTGAGGCGGCGCTGCTCATGCAGGGTGTGGAGCCGTTGAGCGCAACGCGGAAGAGATCGCTGCGGATCTCACCTTCCCGCTCACGGCTGTTGTCTGATCCATGACTTCCTGAATGACGGTGGGAACCACCGACAGCTGACCGCCCATTCCGGCGTAGGAGCGCTGGAAGTCGTCGGTCACCGCCCTGTGGAACTCCTCTGTGCCCGGTGTGCGGCTGCCGCATAGGCGCCAGCCAGTGCAGCCGCGGCTACCGGCAGGTGATCGTCACCCTCACCCCCCAGGCCGGGGCGGATCTGACCCTGCTGGAGCTTGCGATCAGCCTGCCGCGGGCGCAGATCGGTGCAAAGCGGCGGGAGCCCTGGCCAGCGGGATCTGGGCCTGCTGGAGGCTTCCCTGTCACCACAGCCTGTGACTCGACTGCCGTCTTCCCCCGCACCAGAAAGCAGTTCTATGGGGGGTAGTGCTGCACGGCTATGCGGGCAACCGCTTTGGCGGGCTGCCCCTGGAGCTCACCGCTGGCCCTAAGCCACTGGCGGGAGTGCAACGAGCTGTACTTCATCAGCAGCCTTCCGTCTCAGGGCCTGCCCCACTGCGGCCTCCAGCTGATCAGCAGCACGGCGGAGTTCATCCGCCACTTCCCCCCATGAGTGCAATGGGCGCGTGTCAGCAGCCACAGCAGGGGCCACTGCTCTACGGCTCCGGCGGCGGGGGAGGTGGAACCGGGTTCAGCGCCCCAGGGTGCGGCGGATGTCCTTGAGCAGCAGCAGCAGGTGCAGCGGATCGGTGGGTGAGCGCTCAAACTCCGGGATCAGGTGCCCGTCGAAACTGCGGGCCTGCTCGGATTCGGCATGCACCAGCAAGCCGCGGCAGCCGATGGCTTCGCCAAGGCCGGCGACTCGGGTGATCACATCCAGCAGCAGGGCCGCACCGAGGCCCTGTCCTTCATGGGGTTGGTCCACCCCCAGGCGGGCCAGCAAGGCGATGGGCTGGGGGGTGCGGCCGGCGCCACGGCGCAATCGCTCGGGCAGATCGGCGATTGCCACGCTCGCCATGCACCAGGCGTAGTAGGCAACGACGTGGGGCTGATCCACCTCGGTGACGACAAACACGCGGGTGGTGCCGGTGCCATGGGCCTGCCTGGCCATCTCCACCAGCCAGGTGGTCTGCTCCTCGGAGCGGCAGTGGAAGCCTGCGAGCTGATGACGGGCCGCCAGCAGCTCTGGCGGTTGGTAGCGGCTCATGCCTGGGGCTGATCTGCCGCTGGAGGGGCAAAGGGCGAGGGCCGCTCCAGCAGGCGCGCCAGCCCCGGCAGGTTGCGGGCCGGGCGGCTGTTGATCCGCTCCCACTCCTGCTGGGCGCCTGTATCAAGCACGAAATGCTCGCGGTCGGCCAGCACCCGCTGGGCTGCCAGCCGCTCATCGAGCTCATCCACCCGCGCCAGGCACTGCTGGATCGCCGGGATCACCTCCTCTTCCAGCAGGGTGATTTCCTCTTCTCCGTAGGGCTGCTCGATCCAGGTGCGGCGCAGCGGCAGACCCCGCAGCAGCAGCAGGATCCGCTCGATCGCCTTGAGGCTGGATTCGAGCAGCAGGAACGGATCCTCCTCAGGCCGGCAGAACGGAGAAGCCGCAGCAGAAAGCATGGCCATGGAATCGGCGCCGAAAGCGGCGCAGCGACGGGACCGATCCCAGTGGGGGCCCGACCGCAGGAGGGCCCCATGCTGGAGAGGCCCGGAGCAAGCCCTGGAGGGGCGACCCCCTCAGCTGCAGTGGGGCGCTGCCGCCGCCGCGCGCGGACCATGGGCGGGAAAGGTGATCACGAACGGCCGATTGGCCTGGGCGCAGAGGGGGAGGCCAAAGCGGCCGCCGCAGCTGATGCATTGGACCTTGCGGCCGCCTTTTCCCCGGCGGCTGGCGGGGCAGGCCACAAAGCGCACGCCCTCGTGGTGGAACATCGCCGGAGCATCGGACGGCACCACGCATACCGCCGGGAGGCCCTGGCGGACTAAGGCCGCCGCCGCGCTGCGGGACTCGGTGGAGGCATTAACCACCAGGCACCGCTCAGCTGCCTGCCGCAGGGTGGCCTCAGCAGCAGGGCCTGATCGATGCGCAGCGGATTGGCCGGATCGGACCATTGGTCGCCGGCCACGCAATGGTGGACCAGAATCACGGCCGGCAGCGCCAGCACCCACTTGATGAAGGCCGCCGGCAGGCCGCATTCGCCTCGGCTGAGACGATCCCAATACAGCCGCCAGGCTGGAGCAGGAGGGGCCGGTTTTGCCGTTGTCGCTCGGAAACGAGAGGGAAGCACGGTGGGACTCGGCAGTAGCCACAGGAGGGGGTTCATGGGGCCAGAAGGCGGCGGGTCCTCTGGCTTTTGCCGCAAGAGTGGTGGCAGGCTGCTGGCTTACGGCACTTGTTGGTAGAGAGCCTCCAGCCGCTCACGGCTGAGGTCGACATAGAGAACTTCATCACCGGGCTCGGGCGCCTCGGGATGGCGACTTGGCATGGAGCCGGTTCTCCGAGAAGTCAGCGGAGCGGAGCCGCGCAGGTTCTGACTCATCAAGGCAAAAGCTCCACCAGCGATGAGCGCAAAAAAGAAAAGGTAGACAGCAGCCAGAAGGTCGTTCAAGTGAAGGGATTCTTTGGCCCACCCTAGTGCAAAGAATTGTGAATCGTTGGCCACGATCCCTCCGGCCCATGATCATGTTTCACTTGCTTTGCTCTGAAAAGCCGAGGCCCGCAGCCGTGCCTGGTCTGCAGGCCCCCACCGACGTGGCTGCGGACCATCAGCAGGCGGCCATGAAGCACCCAAACAGCTCAGGCGCCGCGGGCATCGATCCGGTCCTGTCATGGCAGGGCTTCCGGGCGGCTGCTCGGAGCCCCTGCCCTCACGGAATCCCCGCCGAGGCGCCAGCATGTAACAAGACGGTTACAAAGCGATGACCACTGGCGAGCTGTTCCTTGAGAGCCTGGGTTCCGGGGTGATCACCAGGGCTGAGCAGGCGGCGATGCAGCGGCTGGGCTGCCAGGTCGCGCCGCACCTGCATCGGCACCGCCAGGTGCTGAACGAGTGGATCGAACCGCCTGTGGCAAGACGACTCGCAAATGCATGAATAGCCCCATCCCCCTGCAACTGTCCCGCAGCCTGTTGGAGGCCACAGGGGTATCCGTGTCATTGCAGCATCTTGAGAGGATACCCAGCAAAAGCAAACTTCTGATTGTCAGCAACCATCGCAGCCTGCTTGATGCTCCGCTGCTGATGACGGCGATCGGTCGCCCAGTGCGGTTCGTCTGCCACTACTACATGAGCCAGGTGCCGCTCTTGCAGCAGGCGATTGCGCTGATGGGCGCCTTTCCGCTCGAGGCTGATCAGCGCAAGCAGTCATCGTTCTTCCGGCAGTCGGCCAGGTTTCTGCAAACCAATCAGGTGGTGGGCGTGTTTCCTGAGGGTGCGGATCCGATGGTGAAGGTCAACGCCCCCCAGCAGCTCAGCGCGTTTCACAGGGGCTTTGCCCACCTTGCCCTGAGGGCGCCGGTGACTGGGCTGGCGGTTCTGCCGGTTGCGATTGCTTCAAGGGAGGAAAGGCAGGGAAAGCTGGCTCCGCTGTCTTTGTTTCGGCGCTTCGATCCATCGGAAGCACTTTTCCAACGCGATGGCTGGCATGCTGCAATCCTGTATCGGCATGTTGATGTTCTCTTTGGCCATCCTCTGCTGATCGATGCGGCTTGGAAATCTCGGTATCGAGGCAGCAGCGGAGCGGCTGCAGCTCGAGATCTCACCCAAGCCTGTTGGAGCCAGATCGCGGACATGCTGGCTCAATGAGACCGTTCAATCCTGCCAAACCATGATGACAACATCCAGTGCCTTGCGGCTCATCGCTTCGACGCCTCGCACACCATCCCGACCGCTGTTTGTCTTTTTGCCGGGCATGGATGGCAGTGGTGCACTGCTGCAACCACAGGCTGCCGGGCTCAGCACAAGCTTTGACATTCGCTGCTTGTCCATTCCACCAAACGACCTCAGTGGATGGGACGAACTGACGGAGCAAGTCGCCACCTTGATTCGGGGCGAGCAGCAACAGCATCCTGGACGCACGACCACCGTTTGCGGCGAATCGTTTGGTGGTTGTTTGGCGTTGAGTTTGATCACGCGCTATCCGAACCTGTGTGATCAATTGATCCTGGTCAATCCCGCCTCCTCAGCGCAGCGTCAACCCTGGATCGGTGCTTGCAGCTCCTTGACTCAACTGTTGCCCACCCCGATCTACCAACTTTCCGCCTTGAGTTTGTGTAATCTGTTGATTGCATCCGATCGGGTCCGCTGGCCCACACGGCATCAGCTGCTGGCTGCCATGCAGGCGGTGAGGCCTCAAAGCGCTGCCTGGAGATTGGCATTGCTCAGACAGTTCCGCCTGGAGGATCTGCCCCTTGATCGCGTTCATCAGCCTGTTTTAATCCTGGCCTCAGAGGCGGATCGCCTGCTGCCTTCCCAACGCGAGGCGAAGCGATTGGCAGGCTTTCTTCCAAGCGCCACAATCGTTCAGCTTCCGGATAGTGGGCATGCCTGCCTTTTGGAGGATCAACTCAATTTATCGGCCATCCTCCAGTCGCAGGGTGTTTGTCCTGACCTGTTGCCGTCCACGTTGCCGGTGAACGGGCTGAAGGGCTGTTCCCCGATCCTGGTCAGTTCCTGATCTCTCCTCAACGCCATGCCTGCTGAAGTGGTGATCGAGGGGGCAACGCTGCGATTAGCCAGGCCCAGCGATGTCGCCGTTGCGCAGCGTGTTGCGGCCCATTTCCAGCGCCGCATCGCTGAGGACGACTGGCGCCCTGGGCGGCATCCGCCTCCAGGTGATGGAGGCGCTGAGCCTGCTGAGCGAGTCGTGAACGTCCGCTGCACCGCAGACACCTCGCCGGGTGGGTTCAGTTGGCAACTACGCAAGCGACAAAAGTATTCCGCCCCCAGCCACAAATAGCAAGCCTGCCCAACCCATCACCGAAGGCCGCTCACCCAGAAAAGCAAAGCCTACTAAAGCCACCATCAACAGGCTTAGTTGTGCTTTCTCAGCAGGTCATTCAGCGACCAGCAGCCGATTGAGGCACTGCTGAGGGCTGAGGCCACCGAGAGCCATGTGGCGCCTGCGGCCGTTATAGAGCCCCAGATAGCGGGGCAGCCAGCGGTTCCGTTCCTCTGAGGTCTGGAACGGCATGGCGTAGGCCCATTCACCCAGAAGCGTCTTGATGAACCGCTCGGCCTTGCCGTTGGTCCTGGGTGTGTAGGGCCTGGTGCGGATGGGCTTGAGATCCAAGGCGCTGCAGGCCTTGCGCCATTCGCCAGAGCGATACGAGGAGCCGTTATCCGAGAGGACACGGCGGCAGGTGATCCCCTGCTCGCTGAACCAGCCCACAGCCCGCGTCAGAAAACCGACCGTGGTGGACTTCTGCTCGTCAGGCAGCACCTCCACGTACGCAAGGCGGGTGGCGTCATCAATCGCCACGTGGACTTTCTCGTAGCCAGCGCCACGGGAGCAGCCTTGACGACGGTCGCCGGTGATGCGGTGACCGACACGCGCAAAGCGGGCCAGCTGCTTGGTGTCGACATGGATCATGTCGCCCGGCTTCTCCCACTGGTACCGCTGCACCGGAACCTTGGGCTGAAGGTTCAGCAGCCGACCCAGGCCCAGCGACTTCATCACCCGTCCCACGGTCGAGAGGGGAGCGTCGAGGGTCCTGGCGATCCTCCTGAGGGTGCAGCGCTGGTGCCGGAGGTCCAGGGCATGCTGCACTTGCTGCGGATCGAGCGTCCGCCGCTGGGTGCGGCGAACACTCCGTCGATCCGCCAGAGAGGTGTGACCGCCTGAGCGGTACCGGGCGAGCCACTTGTAGGCGGTGCGGAGGCTGATCCCCGCCTGGGCGGCAAGGGCCTTGAGCGGCTCACCACCGTCAATGTGTCGTCGCAGCAGTCGTTCGCGGCTGAGGGGTGTCAGCCGGGCATTCGGGTGGGTATGCATGGTGTGTGAGGTCAGTGGATCGGCGGTGACACCCGGACCATGGCGACCTCACACCCCCTTGTCAGCTGAACAACCTGCTGGGACTACACACTTAGTCGATCAACGGGCACCACCAACGAAGCATCGCCTTGCTTCAGGGCTCTGAAAAAGCAGAACGATGACAAGCCGCTACCCAGGCCCGAAAGCACAATGAATAGCCACGTTTGCTGAGACAAGGCAAATGGG
>JBEIHT010000006.1:0-44670 GCA_040381155.1 Aphanothece sp. | reverse complement strand
TAACCAGATCTCCAACAACATGGGCATGCTGCGTTACACCAGCGGTGGCAATTATACGATCCCAACCGTGGTGCGCGGTCCCGGTGGCGTGGGCCGGCAACTGGGGGCCGAACACAGCCAGCGGCTGGAAGCTTATTTCCACGCCATCCCAGGCATCAAGATTGTGGCCTGCAGCACCCCCACGAACGCCAAAGGCTTGATGAAGGCTGCGATCCGTGACAACAATCCCGTGGTGTTCTTCGAGCATGTGTTGCTCTACAACCTTTCTGAGGAGCTGCCGGAAGGCGAATACATCTGTGTCCTCGACCAGGCCGATGTGGTGCGCGAGGGCCGCGATGTCACGATTCTCACCTACTCGCGGATGCGTCATCACTGCCTCAAGGCGGTGAAGCAGCTGGAGCTGGAGGGGGTGGACGTGGAGCTGATCGATCTGATCAGTCTCAAGCCGTTTGACATGAAGACGATCTGCCAATCGATCCGCAAGACCCGCCGGGTTCTGATCGTGGAGGAGTGCATGAAAACCGGGGGAATCGGCGCTGAGTTGATCGCCTTAATCACCGAGGAATGTTTTGACGACCTCGACGCACGCCCCGTGCGTCTCTCCTCCCAGGATATCCCGACGCCCTATAACGGCAATCTGGAAAACCTGACGATCATCCAGCCCCACCAGATCGTGGCGGCCGCCCATCAGCTCAAGCAGGGAGCGCTCTGAGGCCATGTCGCGACCGCAGGGCTGGCTGGCGCTGATCCTTTCCCTGGCGATCGCCGCCGGCGCCCTTCTCTCCACCTGGAACACCCCCACCGATCCCCTCGGCCAGAAGCTGGGTCTCGACCTGCGGGGCGGCAGCCAGCTGACCCTGCAGGTGCTGCCGGCCGGAGAGATACGCACCGTGAAGCCCGAGCAGCTGGAGGCTGTGCGGGAGGTTCTGGAGCGTCGCATCAACGGACTCGGCGTGGCCGAATCCACCCTGCAGACCGTGGGTGACGACCAGCTGGTGCTCCAGCTTCCCGGCGAGCAGAACCCCACCCAGGCGGCCAAGGTGCTCGGCACCACCGCCCTGCTGGAATTCCGGGCCCAGCGACCCGGCACCGAAAAGGAGATGCAGACCCTGCTTCCCCTCAAGCGCCAGGTTGAAGCCGTTCTGGCCGTCCGCCGCCCCGCCGCCCAGCGCCAGGCCACGGCCCCGGGCCAGACCCAACCCCCCAAACCCAGCCTCAGCGATGAGCAGCGCGCCGACGCCCTGCGCGCCCTCGGGTTAACGGTGCCCACCGGCAGCGGCGAGATCGAGCAGCTCGAGGCCCTTGCCGACGAAGTCAACCGCCGTGTGCTGGCCCTCTATGGCCCCACCCTGTTCACGGGCAAGGAGCTGCAGACCGCCGGTCGCCAGCAGCAGCAGAGCGGCAGCGGCTGGGAGGTCACCCTCAATTTCACCCGCGAGGGCGGTGAGCAGTTCGCCCGACTCACCCAGTCGATCGCCGGCACGGGCCGGGTGCTCGGGATCGTGCTGGACGGCCGCTCGATCAGTGAGGCCACCGTCGGTCCGGAGTTCCGCACCGCCGGCATCACCGGCGGCGGCGCCACGATCAGCGGCAGCTTCACCGCCGACGACTCCCGGGAGCTGGAAGTGCAGCTGCGGGGCGGTTCCCTGCCCCTGCCGGTGAAGATTGTCGAGGTGCGCACCGTCGGCCCCTCCCTGGGGGCCGAGAACGTGCGCACCAGCCTGATCGCCGGCCTCGCCGGGCTCGGCCTGGTGGGGGTGTTCATGGTGGTGGTCTATCGCTTGCCCGGGGTGGTGGCCGTGGTGGCCCTGGCCCTCTACGCCCTCTTCAACCTGGCTCTCTACGCCCTGATCCCCGTCACCCTCACCCTGCCGGGCATCGCCGGCTTCATCCTCTCGGTGGGCATGGCGGTGGATGCCAACGTGCTGATCTTCGAGCGTGTCAAGGAGGAGCTGCGCGCAGGCAACACCCTGATCCGTTCCATCGACACCGGCTTCTCCCTGGCGTTTTCCTCAATCTTTGACGGCCATGTCACTGGCCTGATCAGCTGTGCCGCCCTGTTCTTCCTGGGCACCGGTTTGGTCCGCGGATTCGCCGTCACCCTGGCCATCGGTCTGCTGTTGAGCCTGTTCACGGCCCTCACCTGCACCCGCACCCTGCTCAAACTGTTGATGACCTATCCCGCCCTGCGCCGGGTCAGCTATTTCCTGCCGGCCCGTCAGCAACCGGCCGCCACGGCCTCCTGAGCTCCCTTTGCCGACCGCTCCCCAGTGACCGCCGCCCAACCCGCCACCGCCACCAGTTCAGTGTCCGCTGGCCAACCGCCAGCTCTGCCGTCGCCGCGCTTCCGGATCAGCCGCTGGCGCCGCCCGGCCTGGATCGGCTCCCTGCTGGGCTGCGCTCTGAGCATCCTCGGCCTGATCCTCTGCTGGAGCAACCCGGCGATCCACGCCCCGCTCCGCCCGGGTCTGGATTTCACCGGCGGCACCCAGATCCAGCTGGAGCGCAGCTGCCCAGGCCCCTGCCCCGACCTCAGCTCCGACGCCGTGCGCCAGGCGCTGGCCTCGCTCCGCCTCCCTGCTGAAGGCGAGGAGCCCGCCCCCGCCGTTGGTGGCGCGGCTGTGCAGCTGCTGGATGGCGGTCGCTTGATCGCGCTGCGGCTGCCCGCCCTGACGGCGGTCCAGGGGGAAGCGGTGGTGCGCGGCCTGTCCAGCGCCGTCGGCCCCTTCAATCCGTCGGGCACCTCCGTCAACACGATCGGCCCCACCCTCGGGGACCGGCTGCTGCGGGGCAGCATCATTTCGCTGTTGGTGAGCTTCGCGGCGATCGCGGCCTACATCACCTTCATGTACAGCGGCGTCTTCGCCTTCCTCGCCCTCCTCTGCCTGGCCCACGATGTGCTGATCACCTGCGGGGTGTTCGCCTGGCTGGGTCTGCTGGCTGGGGTGGAGGTGGATTCGCTCTTCGCCGTGGCCCTGATCACCGTCGCCGGCTATTCCGTCACCGATACGGTCGTGATCTACGACCGCATCCGCGAGCAGAAGAAGGTCTTGGCCGACACCTCCCTGATCGACCAGGTGGACGTGGCCGTGGACGCCACCCTCACCCGCTCCCTGTACACCTCCTTCACCACCCTTCTGCCCCTCTTGGCCCTGATCTTCTTCGGCGGCAGCACGCTGTTCTGGTTCGCCGTGGCCCTCAGCGTGGGCATCGCCGTGGGCAGCTGGTCCAGCATCGGCCTGGCCCCCACCCTGCTCCCCGTCCTTTCGCGGCGATGATCGACAGCCCAGCCCCGGCTGCAGCTTCGTCAGCTCCCGACCCCCTCGCTTCACCCCGTCGCCGCGGCGCCCTGCCGCTGGTGCCGTTGCTGCTGCTGGTTCTGGCGCTGATCGATCTGCGGGTGGAGATCCAACTGTTGGCCGACCGCTTCACCCTCACCAGCCTGCTCCACGCCATTCGCTACCACTGGCTGGCCACCGCCGTGCTGCTTCTCCAGCCCTCGCTCTGGCGCCACTACGCCCGCTCACCCCGCTGACCGGTCGGCTTTGCCGCTGGCCTGGGGTCAGCCGTTGTGGAAGCCATCCCGCTCCCAGCGGTCCATTACATCGCGGACCAACACCTCCTGGCTGATCACCTGGAGGACCACCACCAGGGGCAGGGCGAGCAGCACCCCGGGGAGTCCGAGCAGCACCCCCAGACAGAGCTGGGCGATCAGGGCGACCGTGGGCAGGAGGTTCACCGTGCGGCTGAGCAGCAGCGGCGTGAGCAGAAAGGCCTCACCGTTCTGCAGGACCAGGCGCAGGAGCAGCACCTGCACCATCTTGCCCGGGGAGACCAGCAACAGGGCCACCGCCATCGGCAGCAGGGTGGCGGCCGTGGGGCCGATCGTGGGCACGAAGGTGAGCAACCCGCAGACGATGCCACTGAGCAGGGCCAGGGGCACCTTCAACAGCACGAGGCCGGCCCAGGTGGTCAGAAAGACCACCAGGGCCGAGAGGGTCATGCCGGCCAACCAGCCGCCGAGGGCCTCGCGACAGTCCTGCAGGATCAGACGCATGCGCGGCCGGTAGAACTGCGGAGTGGCGGCCAGCAGCAGGCGCTGGTGGCTGCGCGGATCAAAGGCCAGCAGCACCGCCAGCAGGGCCATCAGCAATAGCTGAAGGGTGCTGTTGGCCGCCCCGCCGGCGATGCCCAGGGCCCCTCCGGCAAGGTTCTGCAGCCGGTCGAGGCTGAGGTTGGCGAGGGTGCTCTCGGCCCGCTCGAGCAGGGGCACCTTCTTCACCAGGGCCGTGAGTTTCGCCGGCAGCACCGGGATCAGCTCCGAGAACTGCTGGCTCTGCTCCACAACCTCCGGCAGGAGCAGGCTCACCAGCAAGCCCCCCACCAACGCCACCAGAACCAGCACGATCACCAGCGCCACGGGCCTGGCCAGGGGAACTCGGCGTCGCAGCTGACTGATCAGCACATCAAGGGCGACCGCCAGCACCACGGCGCCGAAGAGGACCAGCAGCACCCAGCGCAGCTCCCAGGCCATCAGCCCAACCACCACCAGAGCCAGTCCGCCCAGGAGGGTGCGGGCGCTCATGGCCGTTCAGCGAAGCGCTTTCGCTTCCAGGGATCGAGGATGTCGTGGATGAGCAACTCCCTGATGATCACCTGCAGGCACACCGCCATCGGCAGGGCCAGGAACAGGCCGAGCGGGCCGAACAGCACGGTGAAGATCAGCTGGGCCGAGAGGGTGAGGCCGGGCAGCAGCTGCAATTGGTGGTGCATCACCGATGGGGTGATCAGGTAGCTCTCCAGGTTCTGGACCACCACGTAGAGCAGTAGCACCGCCAGCGCCTTCCAGGGCGAATCCAGCAGGGCCACGGACATCGGGAAGACCGTGCTGAGGGTGGGGCCGATGTTGGGGATCACGTTCAGAATCCCCGCCAGCACGGCGTTGGCGGCCACCAGCTTCACGCCGAGCAACGACAGGCCGATCGCCGCCAGGGTGCCGACGCAGAGGGAGCTGATCAGTACCCCTCCCATCCAGCCGCTGAGGGCCTCGCCGCACTGCACCAACACCTGGCGCAGCCGCCGCCGGTAGAAGGAGGGGGCCAGGAGCAGCGTCACCTCCCGGTAGTGGCTGGGCTGGGCACTGATCATCAACGCCACCGCCACCACGAAGAGCGTCTGCAGCAGGCCGGTGCCCAGCTGGCCGGTCCAGCCCAGCAGGCGCAGGGCGCCGCCGCTCAGACCACTGGCCAGGGCCCCCGGACCATCCCCTTCGGGCCGGAACTGCTGTTTGAGCATGGCCAGGCCGCCATCCTCGCTGCCGTAGAGCATGCGGGAGGCGCTCTCCAGGGAGCGGTGCAGCAGGTCCATCAGCACCGAAGCGGCCATGGGCAGCTTCTGAAGGAGCTCGGCGAACTGCCCCACAAAGGGTGGAATCACGGCTGTGGCCACCACCGTGATCACCACCAGCACCGCCAGCAGGCTGAGGCCCAGGGCCACAACCCGCCGACAACCCAGGCGCTCTCGCACAACCCCCACCAGGGTGCAGAGGGCCATCGCCACCACGACAGCAGCGAAGAGCAGCATCATCGCTTCGCGCAGGCTCCAGAGGAGGAGCAGTGCGGCGACGACGGCGACCAGTCCCAGCCACTGCCCGAATGTCAAGCGTCCGCGGGCTCCTCGGCCGCCTCTTGATCGGGGTCGGCCTTTTCGGCACCGGCGAAACCGAGCTCGTGGGTTTCGGCGTAGCGCTGGGCGAAGCGCATGAACCGTTCGAAATCCTCCATGGTTTTCCAGGTGTAGGTGGCCTCGATCGCCGAGGCCCGGCCGTTGACGAAGCGGGCCTTGACCTCGCGGGTCACCAGTTCCCCCTCCTCCTCATCGACCATGAACATGCCGGTGATGTCGCCCATCGTTTCCGGCGCCAGGGCCTCGGGCTCCTCGAACACGAACAGGGCCTGGCCGGTACGACCGTCGCGGGAGCGGGTCAGACGGATATCGGGGACGACCGGCTCGTCGACTCCGCGGAAGAACTGGATCGCGGCGGCCATGGTGTGCGGCGAAAGGCCGATCCTAGGCAGGGCTGAAGCCCCTGCCCAGCCGGCGCCTTCGGGATCCGTCTGACAAAGTGGGCCGAGCCGCCTCCGCCGGCCCCACCCGCACGGCCGGCCTCTCCTGTCCATGCTCTCCGGCCCACCGGTCACCTCCAGCGTTGCCGCCGAACAACTGCTGGAACGCTTCCTCTCCGCCTCCCCACGGCAGCGCCGCAGCCTGCTGCCGACGCTGGAGGCCCGCGCCGCGGAGCTGATCCCCCTGATTCCCCCCAGCCTCGATCGCTGCGACGCCAGCGGCGAGGACTGGGCCTGGGGAACCCTTCTACAGATCCTGCACCGCCATGGTGGGGAGTCCGGCCGCGCCTGGCTGCGGGAGCGCCGGCCGGAGGGCTGGCTCGCCACCCCCAGCGCCGCCGGCCTGGCCTACGCCCCGCTGCAGAGCCTGCTGCTGGAGGAGGCCTTTGAGGAAGCCGATCGCCTCACCTCCAGTCACCTGCGCCAGCTCGCCGGTCCGGCCGCCGAACAGCGGGGTTACGTCTATTACTCCGAGGTGGCGCCGATGCCGGGCCTCGACCTGGTGAGCCTTGATCGTCTCTGGCTGTTTTATTCCCGCGCTCGCTTCGGCTTCTCCGTTCAGGGCCGTCTGCTGCGGGCCTGCGGCGGACGCTGGGAGCTGCTCTGGCCCCGCCTGGGCTGGAAGCGGGACGGGGTGTGGACCCGCTACCCGGGCTCCTTCACCTGGTCCCAGGAGGCTCCGGAGGGCCACATGCCGCTGGTGAATCAGTTGCGCGGAGTCCGGCTGATGGATGCCCTGCTGCGCCACCCTGACCTGGCCCGCCGCTGCGAGGCCCCGGCGGGCTGAGGGGCAGGGTTCCGCAGCGGGCTAGCGTTGCGGAGTTGATCCCCACTGGCAGATGCCTCCATGGCAGCGCGCTGGGCCGACTTCATCACGCCCTCCACGCTGCAGCTGGCGCCTCTGGTGGAACTCCTCCTGGAGCCGATCGGGGATGCCCTGCGCCAGGGCGAGCTGCAGCTCGGCCTCCAGGAGGCCCTGGTCAATGCCGTGCGCCATGGCAACGGCTGTGATCCGGGTAAGTGTCTCCGGGTGCGCCGCATCATCACCCCCCACTGGGTGGTCTGGCAGGTCCAGGACGAAGGCCCCGGCATTCCCGCCCACGCGCGCCTCCATCAGTTGCCGTCGCAGCCGGAGTCGGTCAGCGGCCGGGGCCTGTTTCTCATCCACCACTGCTTCGACGACGTGCGCTGGAGCGGTCGTGGGAATCGCCTCCAGTTGGCCGTGCGGCGCCCCCGCCTGCCGGCGCTGGTGATGCGCCTGAGCGCCGGCTTCAGCGACCGCGCCGGGGGGCAGCCCGGGTCGGTGATGCTGCCCTTCAGCCAGCCCAAGGCGTTCTCCAGCAGATCGATGGCCTGCTGGCGACCCTCGCCGCAATCGCGCCGCCGGGGATCGTCGCAGCTGAGCAGTTGCATCATGGCGGCGGCCAGCTGCTCGGCGGCCCGGCGGGGGGCCTGATTCTTGACGGCGTGCCACTCCCGATCACCGATCGCCAGGCGGTGCACCAGTTGCTCCGCCAGGTCGTCGGCTCCTTCCGGCCAACCCAGCCGGTCCCCGGGGGTCGCTACCTCGGGCATCGCTTCCGCTGGCTGTTCCACTGGACGGCATTCGTGTCTGGCCCCATCCTGGCCCAGACCTCCCCTCCCCCTCCAACCCCGATGGGCACCCCCTCCAGCCGTTCGAGTCGCCGCCAGCGGGGTGCCGGTGTGCTCCATCCGATGGCCTCGGTGCTCAACCTGGCGGCAAGGCGCCTTCCGCCTGCGGAATCGAGCGCCCCGATGCGCCGCCGCCGGCAGCGGCTGGGGCTGGTGCAGCGCCTGCTCGATCCCCTGCCGGCGGGCCTCCATTCCCAAGATGCCCAGGCGGAACGCTTCTGGCGAATCGTCCGCTGGGCCGGTCTGGGGGTGCTGCTGGCCTGGGGTCTGGGCCGCTGAGGCGTGGCTCAGGCGTCGTAATACATCACGAATTCGTGGGGATGGGGACGCTGACGCAGCTGCTGCACCTCCTCGTACTTGAGGGCGATCCAGTTGCTGATGAAATCTTCGCTGAACACGCCGCCGGCCAGCAGGTAGTCCTTGTCGGCATCGAGGGCCTCCAGGGCTCCGTTGAGGGAGGCGGGAACGGTGGAGATCTTGGCCAGTTCCTCGGCGGAGAGCTCAAACAGATCCACGTCGGTGCCGTCGCCGGGGTCGATCTGGTTCTTGATGCCATCAAGACCGGCCATCAGCATCGCGGCGAAGGCGATGTAGGGGTTGGCCAGGGCATCGCCGGAGCGGAACTCGAGGCGCTTGGCCTTCGGATTGGGCCCGGTGAGGGGGATGCGCACCGCCGCGGAGCGGTTGCCCTGGGAGTAGACCAGATTAACGGGTGCCTCGAAGCCCGGCACCAGACGCTTGTAGCTGTTGGTGGTGGGGTTGGTGAAGGCCAGGAAGGAGGGGGCGTGCTTGAGCAGGCCGCCGATGTACCAGCGGGCGGTCTGGGAGAGGTTGGCGTAGGTGCCCTCCCCGAAGAACAGGGGTTGGCCGGCCTTCCAGAGGCTTTGGTGCACGTGCATGCCGCTGCCGTTGTCGGCGAAGACGGGCTTGGGCATGAAAGTGGCCGTTTTGCCGTACTTGCGGGCGATATTGCGCACCACATATTTATAAATCATCACGTTGTCGGCCGCTTTGATCAACTCAGAAAACTTGATGCCGAGTTCGTGCTGGGCCGTGGCCACCTCGTGGTGTTGCTTCTCGATCGGCACGCCCAGTTCACCCATGGTCAGCAGCATCTCGCTGCGGATGTCCTGCAGGGTGTCATTGGGGGCGACAGGGAAATAGCCCTCCTTGAGCAGGATCTTGTAGGCCAGGTTGCCGCCCTCCTCCACCCGGTCAGTGTTCCAGGCGGCTTCCACGGAATCCACCTGGTAGAAGCTGCCGCCGTTGCTGCTCTTGTAGCGAACGTCGTCAAAGATGAAGAATTCCGGTTCCGGACCGAAGTAGGCGGTGTCGGCGAGGCCGGTGGAGTTGAGGTAGTTCAGCGCCTTCTGCGCCAGGGCGCGCGGGCAGCGGGCGTAGGGCTCGCCGCTGCGGGGCTCCTGGATCGAGCAGATCAGGCTGAGGGTCTTGTGGCTGTAGAAGGGGTCGATCCAGGCGGTTTCGGGATCGGGCACCATCGCCATGTCCGATTCGTTGATCGCCTTCCAGCCGCGGATCGAGGAGCCATCGAAGGCCACGCCCTCGCTGAAGGCGCTCTCATCGATCAGGTCCTTGCACACGGTGAGGTGCTGCCATTTGCCGTGCAGGTCGACGAATTTGAGGTCGATCAGTTCGATGCCTTCGCTGCTGATCTGACGAAGAACGTCCTGAGCGGTCTTGGCCATGGCGGTCGTGCTGGCTGGGAAACGGAAGGGCGGCCGGCCCGAGGCCTGGCGCGGCTGGACGGTACGCAGCGTCCAGGGGATCACTATGTAGCCGTTGGTACCAAAACCCGCCATCCCGACGGGCCCGTCCCGGGCCCCACGCCGGTTCGGGGCTGCGCTGCGCTGCTGCGTAACCGTTCTTGTCAGATTGGTCAGAACCAGCCCCACGACAGGGGTCTGGAGACTTGCAAGTGCTAACTTCCGCTCCAGGTGCGTCGATTTCTGTCCATGCGCGATGCCATCAGCGGTCTGATCGGCCGTTACGACAAGCTCGGCCGCTACTTCGACCGGGCGGCGATCGACCGGATCGACGCCTATTACGCCGAATCCAGCCTGCGTCTGGCGGCCGTGGAGCTGATCAACCGCGAGGCCGCCACCATCGTGCGGGAGGCCTCCCAGCGCCTCTGGCTGGAGAATCCGGAGCTGATCCTCCCGGGCGGCAACGCCTACACCACCCGTCGCCTGGCCGCCTGCCTGCGCGACATGGATTACTTCCTGCGCTACGCCAGCTACGCCCTGATCGCTGACGACGTCACGATCCTCGACGAACGGGTGCTCAACGGTCTGGATGACACCTACAAGAGCCTTGGGGTGCCTACCGGTCCCTCGGTGCGAGCCATCTCCCTGCTCGCCGATGTGGTGGTGGAGATGCTCGAGAACGCCGGCAGCGTGGAGGCCGCCGCGGTGCGCGCCCCCTTCGAGCACCTCTGCCGTGGCCTTTCGGCCAGCAACGTGCGCGCCCGCTGAACTCGCTTCTCCCCCACCCCGGTCCCTAATGTCAGCGGACAATTCCGCTGACGCCGGTCTTGCCCCTCCCCGTCCTCCCTGCTGTGAACGACGCGCACCGGCTTTCCCTGGCGCCGATTGCCACCCCTGACCGCCTGTTGCTTGGACCCGGGCCCTCCAATGCCCACCCCACGGTGCTGCAGGCCCTGGCTCGCACGCCGATCGGTCACCTCGATCCGCTCTACATCGAGCTGATGGCTGAGGTGCAGGAGCTGCTCCGCTACGTATGGCAGACCGACAACCGCCTCACCCTGCCGATGAGCGGCACGGGCAGCGCGGCGATGGAGGCCACCCTGGCCAACATGATCGAGCCCGGCGACAAGGTGCTGGTGGCGGTGAAGGGCTACTTCGGCCATCGCCTCGTCGACATGGCCCAGCGCTACAAGGCGGATGTGGTCACGATCGAGCGGCCCTGGGGCGAGGCCTTCTCCCTGGCCGAACTGGAGGAGGCCGTCGCCACCCATCGTCCCCGCATCCTGGCGATCGTGCACGCGGAAACCTCCACCGGGGTCTGCCAGCCCATGGAGGGGGTGGGGGATCTCTGCCGCCGTCATGACTGCCTGCTGCTGCTCGACACCGTGACCTCCCTGGGGGCGGTGCCGCTGTACCTCGACGACTGGAAGGTGGATCTGGCCTACAGCTGCAGCCAGAAGGGCCTGAGCTGCCCGCCTGGCCTGGGCCCCTTCACCATGGGTCCGCGGGCGGAGGAGAAGCTCTCGGCCCGCACCAGCAAGGTGCCCAACTGGTATCTCGATGTCTCCCTGCTCAACCAGTACTGGGGCAGCGACCGCACCTACCACCACACCGCCCCGGTGAATATGAACTTCGGCCTGCGGGAAGCCCTGCGGCTGATCGCCGAGGAGGGTCTGGAGAACGCCTGGGCTCGCCATCGCCGCAACGCCGAGCGGCTCTGGGATGGTCTGGAGCGCCTGGGTCTCGAACCCCATGTGCCCCTCCCCCTGCGCCTGCCCACCCTCACCACCGTGCGCATCCCCGAGGGGGTGGACGGCAGGGCCTTCACGCTCCACCTGCTCAATCGCTTCGGCATCGAGGTGGGCGGCGGTCTGGGCGCCCTGGCCGGCAAGGTCTGGCGGGTGGGGCTGATGGGCTACAACAGCACCCCTGAGAATGTCGACCGGCTGCTCAATCTGTTCGAGTGCGAGCTGCCGGCGTTTCGCAGCCAGGTTCCGGCGGCGTTGGCCGCCTGAGTCGCCGGCGCCGTCGAAACCAGTCCTCCAGCTGGTGGCGAGCCTCCGCCTCCCGCACACCCGCGATCACCCGCATGGCGTGATGGGCGCTGGGGTCTGCTGCCAGATTCAGGCAGCCCCCCAGAGCCCCCCGCTTCGGGTCGGAGGCGGCGAACACCACGGTTCCCACGCGGGCCTGGATCAGGGCCCCCGCGCACATCGGGCAGGGCTCCAGGGTCACCAGCAGGGTGCAGTCGTTGAAGCGCCAGTCGCCGCGGCTGTAGGCCGCCTGGCGCAGGGCGACGATCTCCGCGTGGCCGAGGGGATCCTGATGGCGCGCCCGCCGGTTGCTGCCCCAGCCCAGCGCCCGGCCGCCGCCATCGAGCACCACGGCCGCCACGGGCACCTCCCCTGCCTCCCCCACCCTGGCGGCCTGGCGGAGCAGGCGATCCATCCACAGGTCCCAGCGGTCGCGGCAGGGGGACATCGGTCGGCGGGCAGAATGCCCCCATCACGGAGCGTTTGTTGGCCAGTCTCTCCCCTGCCCAACTCCCCGATCCCCCTCCCGAAGGGGCCTCCCCCCCGCTTCGGGAGGGGGGAAGCGTGGCGCGCCAGCGGCTTGAACCCTTCGCCGATCCCTTCCGGGAGACCCCCAGCCCCGACCCTGCCCTGGAAGCCTTCCTCCAGGACGCCGCCTCGCACCTGAGCCGCTGGCTCGGTACCGCCGCCGCCGGCGCCCCCCTGCCGGGTATTCACCTGCTGCCGGAGCCGGAGCCCGAGGCGCGCGGGATCGCCCCCGAACGGCTGCTCGCCGACCTGCAACTGGTGATGGAGGGGGCCTACAACCCGAGCCATCCCGGCGCCCTGGCCCACCTCGATCCACCGCCGCTCACCGCCGCCATCGCCGCGGAGATGGTCTGCGCGGGGCTCAACAACAATCTGCTGGCGGAGGAGCTCTCCCCTGGCATCAGCCGGCTGGAGCGCAGTCTCTGCGCCTGGCTGGCCACCCGCCTCGGGCTGCCGGAGGGCGCCGGCGGAGTTCCCGCCTCCGGCGGCAGCCTCAGCAACCTGATGGCCCTGGTCACCGCCCGTCAGCGCCGGGGTCTGGCGGGCCGCGCCGATGCTGTGGTTCTCTGTGGCGCCGACGCCCACGTGTCGCTCGACAAGGCCGTGATGGTGATGGGCCTTCCCCCCCAGGCGCTGCAGCGGTTGCCGCTCGACCCTCAGGGTTGCCTGGATGTGGACCGGCTGGCGGAGCGGCTGGCGGATCTGGATCGCCGCGGCGTGCCGGTGATCGCCGTGGTGGCTACCGCCGGCACCACCGTGCGGGGGGCCATCGATCCCCTCGCGGCGTTGGCCGACCTTTGCCAGCGGTGGGGCCTCTGGCTGCACGTGGACGGGGCGATCGGGGCGGTCTTCGCCCTGGGGCGACAGCGGCCCGCCGCCCTGGCGGGCCTTGGCCGGGCCGATTCGCTCACGGTCAATCCCCAGAAGCTGCTTGGGATTCCCAAAACCTCCTCCCTGCTGCTGCTGGCCGATCCCACCGCCCTGGCCCGCACCTTCGCCACCGGCCTGCCTTACATGGAGCCCGCGGAGCAGGGGGCGTCCGGGGAGTGGGCCCATGGCGGCGAACAGGGCCTGCAGGGGAGCCGTCCGGCCGAGATCCTCAAGCTCTGGCTGGGCCTGCGCCAGCTCGGTGTGGAAGGCATCGCCGACCTGCTGGACGGGGCCCTGGCCCGCTGCCGTCGCCTGGAGGAGCTGCTGGCTCCCAGCCGCGAGCGGCTCCTCCTCCGCGGCGGACCTCTCCATCTGCTGGCCTTCACTCCGGCCGCCGCCGACGCGGCGGCAGCGGCGGTGTGGAGCGAGCGCACCCGCGCCGAGCTGCTGGGCGCGGGGCTGATGCTCTCCCGCCCCCTGCATCAGGGCCGCCGTCACCTCAAGGCGGTGCTGGGCAATCCCCACACCCGCCCCAGCGATCTGGAGCGGCTCGCCGCCATCGTGGTCGCCAGCGTGGAGGGCCCGTGAGCACCCCCCCTCCCGATCCATCCCGCCAGCGCTCCCGGTGGGTGGCGATCATCACCGGCGCCCTTTCAATCCTGGTGGCGGTTCTGTACCTGGGCTTCGTCACCCTGCTCGACAGCCGCGGTCCGCTGCGGCCGCCGCCACCGGAGGCCTATGCCGGCGCCCTCACGGCCCCGGCCGGGGCGGCAGCCGCGGTTCCGGCTGGCGCTGCAGAGGCTCCACCACGCGGCTGAAGGCGGCGGCCAGGAAGCTGCGCAGGGCCCCCTCGCGGCGGTTTAGCTCATACTCCCGCTGCAGCACCTCGGCCATGCCGCCGTCGCCCCAGTCCTGGTCCTGCTGGAAGTAGGTGATGAAGCTGCGGCCCGCCACCCGGGTCAGCCAGGCACCGCTCACCGCCTGCAGGGCGCGGCTCACCACCAGGGCGGGCAGGTTGAGGCTGAGGGCCCCGCTCAGCAGGGCGACGCCCCCCTTGATCAGCCCCAGGCCCGCCAGGGTGCGCCCCACGGACACCGCCAGCTCCTGGGCCGAGGCCCGGCTGAGGGTCACCCCGTAGACCCGGCCGATCTCCACCACCATCTGGGCATGGACGGCGGCGGCGCCGAGCAGGTCGAGGCCCGGCAGGGGCGTCCCCATCAGCACCCCCGCCCCGATCCAGGCATAGCGGTCGACGATCGCCTCGGCGTCGCCCCGGCGCTGGCGATCCAGCAGGGCCCGGCTGGCCTCCCCCAGCTGCCGGCACTGCAGCAACAGGTTGTCGGCGATCAGCTCCTCACCGTCCTGGCGCAGCACCGTGGCGATGCGGCCGAGCAGGGCCTCGAGCTCCGGCGGGGGTTGCAGGGGGCGACCGCCGGGCATCGGCAGCGACTGGGGGGAGGCGCTGGCCGGGATCACGTCCTCCGGAGCGATGCGGCCGGCGCAGCGCTGGCGCAGCAGGGCGAGCAGCCGCTGCTCCTCCTGCTCCCCCCGCAGATCGCACTTGTTGAGCACCAGCAGCAGCCGCTTGCCCAGGGAGGCCAGGGCCTCGAACACCTCCCGTTCGCTGGCCCGCAGGTCGCCGTCCACCACCAGCAGCAGCAGATCGGCCCGCACTGCCTGGCGGCGGGCCAGCCGTTCCCGCTCCCGCCCCTCCTCGCCGGCCTCCAGGATGCCAGGGGTGTCCTCAAGGATCACCGCCCGCTCCAGGCCCCGCAGGCGCAGGCGGTAGCGGGCCGCCTCGCGCGTGCTGCCCATCGGCGCCCCCACCTGCCCCACCAGCTCCTTCAACAGCGCCCGGATCAGGGAGGTCTTGCCGGAGGATCCGCAGCCGAAGACGACCATCACCAGATCGCCCCGCTCCAGCTCCGCCTGCATGCGGGCGCGCTCCTGCCGCAGGGCCTGGCGCTCCACCGCGTCCCGCACCCGCTCGAGGGTCTGGTCGATCGCCTCCAGGTTCCGCTGGGCCGCCTCGCGGCGGTTGCTGGGGGGCGGCAGGGCGCTGGTGCCCGCGGGCAGGCCGGCGCGGTCACCCCGTCGCCAGGCCCGCAGCCAGGGCCAGCCCACCTGGGCCACCGCCAGGCCCAGGGCGGCGAGCACCAGCAGCAGCAGCGGGCCGAGCAGCCAGCCCGGCAGCCAGTAGCTCAGCTGCCAGAGCAGCTGGTTGAAGGCCTGCAGCACCACCCCCACCAGGGCCAGGGCGAGAAAGGCCAGCAGAATCCCCAGCCAGAGGCGTGGTCCGGAGGGCAGGCCACGCGCCATCGCCTCAGCGGGAGGGGGAGGAGGCGCGCAGGATCTCGCCCCAGAGGCCCGCCGCCAGGGCGCTGCTGGCGCGGGTGGGGCGGTTGTCGTCGTTGCCCAGCCACACCCCCATCGTCCAGTGGCGCTCCGGCAGGAAGCCCACGAAGAGCAGGTCGCGGGCGTCGTTGGTGGTGCCGGTCTTGCCCGCGGCTCCCCCCCCCACCCAGGCGGCGGTGCCGGTGCCGCCGTTCACCACCCCCTGCAGCAGGCTGCGCATGTCCCGGGCGGTGCTGGCCTTCATCGCCCGTCGTCCCGGGTTGGTGATCGCTCGTCCGGAGGCGGCGCTGCGGCAATCCCGGGACGGGGTGGAGCAGGCCTCGGCGTCGGTGAGCCGGCGAATGGTGGTGGGCGGATTCCAGACGCCGTTGTTCGCCACGGCGGCGTAGGCGGCGGTGAGCTCCAGCAGGGTCACCTCGCTCTGCCCGAGCGCCAGGCCGGGAACCGGGGCCAGGGGGCTGCGCAGGCCCAGGTCGCGGGCCTTCTGCACCACCGCCTCCAGGCCCACCTCCCGGGCCAGCCGCAGGGCGGCGGTGTTGCTGCTGATCGCCAGGGCGCTGCGCAGGCTCAGGGATCCGCGGCAGCCGCTGTCAAAGAACTGGCCCCGCCAGCGCAGGGGGTTGCAGCTGACACTGTCGCCCGGACGCTTGCCCCGCTCGAGAGCCACCACGTAGGGCATCAGCTTGAAGGTGCTGCCGGGCTGGCGCAGGGCCATCGAGGCCCGGTTGAACTGGCTCTGGCGGTAGTCCCGACCGCCGGCGATCGCCAGGATCCCGCCGTTGCGGCTGTCGAGCACCACTACCGCCCCCTGGCTCACCTGCCGGTCGCGGTTGGCGTCGATCCGCTCCCGCAGCAGCCGCTCCACCAGCGCCTGCAGGGCTGGATCGAGGTGGGTGTCGATCAGGTAGTTGCCCTCGCTGGCCACCTCCACCCCCACCAGGTCGTCCAGGTCCCGTCGCACCTGGTCGGTGTAGAAGGGGGCGGCCCGGCGGTTGCTGGCGCGGCAGGCGTTGCCCGACAGGCGGATCGGTCGGCGCTTGGCGGTGCGGGCCTGGTCGGCGCTGATGCGACCGGTAGCGGCCATCTTGGTGAGCACGCCGTTGCGGGCGCCCAGGGCCGCCTGGGGATTGAGGCAGGGATCGTGGCCGTTGGGGGAGGGCAGCAGCCCCACCAGCAGGGCCGCCTCCTCCAGCTGCAGGCGGGCGGCGGAGCGGCCGAAGAAGCGCTGGGAGGCATCTTCGAAACCCCAGCCGACGCCGAGGTAGACGCGGTTCAGGTAGCTGAGCAGCAGATCGCGCTTGCTGAAGCGGGCCTCCAGCTGCAGGGCCACCAGCAGTTCACGCCACTTGCGTTCCAGGGTTTCCCCCTCCCCCACCTGGGCGGGGTAGAGGCTACGGGCCAGCTGCTGGGTGAGGGTGCTGCCCCCTTCCACCACCCGGCCGCCGATCAGGTTGGCCACCAGGGCGCGGGCGGTGCCGATCGGATCGACGCCCGGATGCCACCAGAAGCGGCTGTCCTCGCTGGCGAGCAGGGCATCGATCAGCACCGGCGGGTACTCGCCCAGGCGCTGCAGCTCATGGTGGCGCTGGTCATTGGCAGCAGCGACCGGCTGGTTGTCGCCGTCGTAGAGCACCAGGGGCCCCCGCACCGTGGCCAGGCTTCCCCGGATCGGCATCTGCAGGGCAGAGAGGGCGAGCAGCAGCAGGCCGCCGCCGGCCAGAGCCGCCAGGGCGAGGCCGCCCCGTCGCCGCAGGGATTGCCAGCGGGAGCTGCTGGGGCGGCGGAACACCAGGGAGGGCAACTCCCCCTTCGCCTCCGGGCCGAAGCTCACCCGGTCCCCGTCCCGCAGCAGCAGCTGCTGCACCCGCCGACCGCGCCACCAGAGGCCATTGGTGGAGCCGCTGTCCTGCAGCAGCCAGTGGTTGCCGTGCCGTTCCAGCAAGGCGTGGTTGCGGCTCACAACGCCATGGTCGACCACCACGTCGCAGCCGCTGTCGCGGCCGATGCGGTAGCAGCCACCCAGCAGGGGAAGGGGTCGCGGCGGTGCGCCGGGAACCTCCAGGATCAGCTCCCCCGCGCCGCTGGGGGCGGGCGCCAAGCCCAGCTGGGCCGGCAGCCGCTGCAGCCTCTCCAGGGTTTCAGGCATCGCGGGAACCCTCCCGGCGCAGGGCGGCCAGGGCGTCGAGGGCGAAGCAGAGCACCGCCAGGTTGATCGCCACATCGGCGATGTTGAAGACCGGGAACTGGATCGGCACGAACTCCAGGAAATCGATCACCGCCCCGAGCCGCCAACGGTCGAGGCCGTTGCCGGCGGCTCCCCCCAGCAGAAAGCCCAGGGCCAGCGCCGTTCCCGCGTCGCCGGGGGGGCGGCGCAGCAGCACGAGCGCCACGGCAGCGCAGACCAGCAGGCTGATGACGGCGAGCAGGGGCGTCCAGCCGGTGAGCAGGCTGAAGGCGGCGCCGCTGTTGTGCACCAGGCGCCACTGGAGCAGGCCGGGCAGGAAGGCGATCGCTTCGCCGGGGGGCAGCTGCTGTGTGGCCCACAGCTTGCTGGCCTGATCCAGCAGCAGCACAATCCCGACCACGACCCAGCTTAGTCGGGCCCGGGAGCGCGCCAGGCGGGCCCTGGGCACGCTCTCACCCTTCGGGGTCATGAGGGGACCAGCAGCAGACGGCGCAACAGCCAGGCCAGCACGCCCACTGCGCAGCAGGCGATCAGCTGGGGCAGCAACGCCAGGCTGTAGTCGCGCAGCAGGGGCAGGAAGCTGGTGCCCCAGCGGCCGGCCAGGGCACCGAGCCCCAGATTGGTGAGGCCGCAGAGGTGGATCACCAGCAGGCCGATGGCCGCCAGGACGCTGAGGGAGAGGGGATCGTCGAGACCCTGCTGGCGGCCGAGCTTGCCGACGAGCCAGGCGGCCGGCACGAACCCCGCCAGATAGCCGAAGCCCGGATCCAGCAGATAGCTGATGCCACCGCCCTCGTGGAATACCGGCAGCTGGAACAGACCGATGCTGAGGTAGGCCACCGCCGCGAGCACCGCGGCCCTGTGGCCGCAGACCAGGGCGGTGAGCAGCAGGGCGGGCACCTGCAGGGTGATCATCAGGGGCTTGAGCACCCAGCCGCTGGCTGGATCCCAGAGCGGCAGCGACGCCGGCACCAGTCCGCCCACCAGGATCAGCAGCAGCCCGGCGATGGCGCCGCTCAGATTGGCCAGGGCCCTCACGGGCGTCTCCGTCGCTGGCGCCCATCCTGCTGCAGCTAGGGTCGCTTGCACAGGGTCGTCACGGGAGGGCGGGGTGATCGCAGGCCGGGAGCCGGAGGCTGGGGCGCAGGGGGAGCCCCTCCAGGACCGGGGGGACCCTCTGCTGGTGCCGGAGCGGGCGATCCCCCTCTCCGTGGGCATGGCCGTGCGCCTGAACGGCAGCCTGGCCTACCTCAAGACCGCTGACCCGATGCCGATGCTGCGGCCCCCGGACCTGGTCGACCCTGGTGAGATCGGCCAGGTGGTGGAGTGCCGGGCCCTGGGGGTGGTGGCGGTGCGCTTCCGGCGCGGCACCTTCCTGCTCGACCAGGCCCGGCTCAGCCCGCTGTCGCCGGGGACGACGGCCCAGCGCTGAGGGGATGACGCCGCCAGGCCTCCTCCGCCGCCGTCACGGCGGCGGAGGGTCCCACCAGGCTGAGGCGGGGTTCCCGCAGCCAGCGGCGAGCCGCCGCCTGCAGATCGCTGGCCTGGAGCTGATGGGCGCGCTCCAGGCTGTGCTCGAGGTGATCGATCGGCAGACCGTGGCCGAGCAGCAGGGCCCAGCGTTCGGCGATCTGGCCGCAGGTCTGCCGGCCCATCGCCTCCAGACCCCGGAACTTGGCCAGCGCCAGCCCCAGCTCCTCCGCCGTGAGCGGCGTCTCCAGCAGCCGCTGCCATTCGTCCAGCAGGCAGCTGGTGGCTTCCGCGGCCCGCTCCGCCGACGTGGAGAGGTGGATCACCCACGGCGCCGGACCACAACGGGCGGGGAGGTGCACCCCCACGTCGTAGGCCAGGCCCCGCTGCTCCCGCAGGGTCACGAACAGCCGCGAGGACATCCCCATGCCCAGATGGGTCTCCAGGAGGCGCAGCGCCAGGGAATCGTCATGGCCCAGGGGCACGGTGGCGGCGCCGAGCAACAGCACCAGCTGCTCGGTGTCCTGCTCCAGGCTGACCAGCCGCCCCTGGCAGGGCTGGCCGCCCGGGGTGGCCTCGGCGCGGGGGGGGAAGGTGCTCCACGGCGCGGCGGCCAGCTCGCGCTCCAGCAGCTCGCCCACCCCCGCCGGGGCATCGCCGCAGAGCACCAGCGCCGCACCCCGGCCGCCCAGGGTGGTCACCAGCGAGGCCAGCTTCGGGGCGCCCAGCCCCTCCAGGTCGTCCTCCACCCCCAGGGGGTCGTGGCCATAGGGCCCGTGGTCGTAGAGGGCCTGGCGCAGCAGGTCGTGGGCCAGCTGGAACGGATCCTCCCGCTGGCGCTGCAGGGTCTGGAGGTTCAGCTGGCGCTCCAGCTCGAACTGGTCCGTCGCCAGCACCGGACGCCGCACCATCCGCAGCAGCAGGGGCAGCAGCGTGCTGGCGTCGTCGGCCGCGCACTTCAGCCCCAGGACCAGGGCATCCTCCTGGGCATCGGCCCGCAGCCCCGCGCCGGCCCCCTCGATTAGGTCGGCGAGGGCCTCGGCGTCGAGATCGCCGCAGCCGCGGGTCATCAGGCCCGCCAGCAGCTGGTGGGCGCCGCGGGCGCCGCCGGGATCGGCACCGCTGCCGCCGGGAATCACCAGCCGTGCGGCCAGGATCGCCGGGCCGGGGCGCTCCGCGATCCAGAGGGGCAGGCCGCCGCTGAGCAGCACAGGGGCGGGGGCAGGGGGGAGAGCGACGCTCACGCGGGCACCGCCTCGAGCACGAAGGCCCGCCCGGGATCGAGGCGCGGCAGGGCCTCGTCCCGCAACCGCTGCGGGCTCCAGCGCTCCAATTCCAGCAGCGGTGCGCTCAGGGGCTGGCGGCGTCCCCAGAGGTGGCTGTTGCCGATCAGGCCCGCCACGGCTCCGGGCGATTCGAGCGCGAAGCGGTAGTTGTTGGCCACCAGGCGCCGGGCCCGCGACCACTCCGCCTCCCCGACAGGCTCCTCCATGACCTCGCGCCAGACCTGCTGGATCGCCTGACGCACCTCTGGCAGCTCGTCTGCGTCGCAGACCGCCTCCAGGAGGGCGAGGCTGCCGCACTCCATCGGGTGGAGGTCGAGGTCGATGCTCTCGACGATGCGCAACTGCTCCCGCAGCCGCTCGACCAGCCGGCTGCGACGCCCTTCCGCCAGCAGGGAGGTGGCCAGATCGGCGCCCATCACCCCGGCCAGGTCAGCGGCGGCGGGCTGCCACCAGGCCATCAGCAGCCGGGCGGCCTCCAGGCGGGGCAAGGCGAGGCGATCCTCGCCGCTCACCAGGCGGAGGGGCGGGGGCGGCGCGGGTTCGGCCACGTCCCCCAGCCGGCCCAGGGGCCCACAGGCCACGTGCTCCAGCAGGGCGTCATCGACGGCGCCGCTGAGGGCGAGTTCGCAGCGGCTGGCGCCGTAGAGGCGGCGATGGAAATCGGCCATGGCGGCGGGGTCGTGGGCCAGCAGCCGCTCCCGGCGCCCCAGGATCGGCAGGCCGTAGGGGTGATCGGGGCAGGCGTGGGCCAGCAGGGTCTGCACCGCCACCTCCTCGGGCTGGTCCTCGCTCTGGGAGAGCTCCTCCAGCACCACCTGCCGCTCCATGGCGAAGGCCTCCCCATCCAGCCGGGGCCGGAGCACCAGATCGAGCAGCAGGTCCACCGCCTGGGGGGCGGCGTCGGGGGGGATGAGCACGTGGTAGTGCACGTCGTCGAAGCCGGTGGCGGCATTGCTGTTGCCGCCGAGGGCTTCGATGCGCCGGTCGAATTCGCCCGCCTCCAGCCTGTCGCTGCCCTTGAACACCATGTGTTCGAGGAAGTGGGCCAGACCGCTCTCCTCGGCCTGCTCGAAGACGCTGCCGGCCCGACACCAGAAATCGACGCAGACCAGGGGAGCGCCGGGGAGCGGCAGGCTCACCAGCTCGGCGCCATTGGCAAGGGTCTGCCGCCGCGGCTGGCCGAGGCCCGGCAACAGCGCGGTGTGATCCGCCGCGGGGCTGTCTGTAGCCGCTCCGCCCCCGTGATCCCCACCCATCCGCAGCGTCATCCACGCGTGTCAGGATCGCCATTCTGAACCTCCCCGGGCCGCCATGCCCCAGGCCCCCGCCGGCCCCAGTGTCTCCAGCCCCCTGCCGGGAGGCATCCATCCCCTGGTGGATGCCCTGGCGGAGCGGATCCGTGCCTGCCGGGATGGGTTGGCAGGGCTGGAGCCGCTGGCGATCGACCCGGATCTGGAGGCGATCAGCGGCAGCCTCGACGGCGAGGACCTGTTCATCCGCAACGAGGTGCATCGCTGCCGCGGCCTGCGCAAGCTGCACCTCGAGACGGCCCGCCTCGGCGCGGGCCTACAGATCCTGCACTGCGTGCTGTTCCCCGATCCCTGCTACGACCTGCCGGTGTTCGGCGCCGACATCGTCGCCGGCCGCGGGGTGGTGTCGGCGGCGATCGTCGATCTCTCCCCCGTCGGCGAGGCCCTTCCCGCCGCGCTGGATGCCGCCCTGGCCGCCCTGCCGCGCCCACCCTTCTCCCAGCCCCGGCCCCTGCCGGACTGGGGGGCGATCTTCTCCCCCCACGTGCTGTTCGTGCGCCCCGCCTCGCCGCAGGAGGAGGGCTGGTTCATCGACACCGTCGCCGCCTTTCTGGCGGTGCTCGCCGCCGCGGCCGCCGCCACCGAACCTCAGGATCCGGAGGATGCAGCTACCCTGAGCCGCTGGCAGGGGCAGCTCCTCTATTGCAGGCAGCAGAAGAAGAACGACAAGACGCGGCGGGTGCTCGAGAAGGCGTTCAGTCCCCAGTGGGCGGATCGCTACATCGAGGGCCTGCTGTTCGACGACCCGCCCGCGCCCTCGCGATCGGTCTGATCGCCCTGGCGGCCACCGCCGCAGGCCTGGTGGCGGTCCAGCGGCTGCGGCCCCCGGCCCGCCCTCCGGCGCCGGCGCCCGCCGCCAAATTGCGCAGCCAGCCGGAGGGGGTGGCGGCGCTGGGTCGGCTCGAACCCTATGGCGATATCCGCACCC
This sequence comes from Aphanothece sp., assembly GCA_040381155.1. Classification (GTDB taxonomy): domain Bacteria; phylum Cyanobacteriota; class Cyanobacteriia; order PCC-6307; family Cyanobiaceae; genus Cyanobium. Next base: position 22,203 of record JBEIHT010000006.1, on the reverse strand, counting down.
TGGCGGCTCCCACCAGCGACAAGGGCTCCAGCCCACGCATCAGCCAGTTGCTGGTGGAGGAGGGGCAGCTGGTGCGCCGCGGCCAGCTGCTGGCGCGGTTTGATTCCGGGCCGAGCCAGCGCGCCGAGGAGGAGCTGCTGCGCACCCGCATCGCCAATCTCGGCCGTCGGATCGCGATCGCCGGCCGCGACCTCAACCGCTACCGCCGCCTCGCTGGCGCCGGCGCCTTCCCCTCCGCCTCCCTCGACCTCCAGGAGCAGGCCTTTCTGGAGCTGCAGGGGCAGCTGGAGCTGGCCCGCGCCGAGCTGGTGCGGGTGACCGTTGATCGGATCAACACGGAGCTGCGGGCCCCGATCGATGGCACGGTGCTGCGGATCAACGCCCGGGTGGGGGAGAGGCCTGGGGATGAGGGGATCCTGGAGCTGGCGGACAGCGACCGCATGGAGGCGCTGCTGGAGATCTACGAGAGCGACATCAACCGGGTGCGGCTGGGGCAACGGGCCACCGTCACCAGCGAGAACGGCGGTTTCCAGGGCCGCCTGGCGGGCACCGTGACCCGCATCAGCCCCCAGGTGCGGCAGCGGGAGGTGCTCTCCACCGATCCCACCCGCGATGCCGACGCCCGGATCGTCGAGGTGCGCCTGCGCCTCGATCCAGAGGACGCCCAGCGGGTGCGGGAGCTCACCGGGCTGAAGGTGATCGCCCGCCTGGAGCCCTGATCGCCGATGGGCAACCCCTGGTCCCAACGGCGCATCCCCCTGGCCTGGCTGCTGCTCACCCGCCAGCCGGGCCGTCTGGCCGTGGCCCTGGCCGGCATCGCCTTCGCCGGGATCCTGATGTTCATGCAGCTGGGATTCCGGGACGGGCTGTTCGACGCCAGCGTGGTGATTCACAAACGCTTCGACGCCGACCTGGTGCTGATCAGTCCGCGCACCACCAGTTCGGTCGGGATGGCCCCCTTCCCCCGTCGGCGCCTGGTGCAGGCGATGGCCGATCCGCAGGTGACGGGCATCACGCCGGTGCATTGGAACCTGCTGCTCTGGCGTAACCCGAAGACGCGCATGACCCGCTCGATCCTGGCGCTCGGTTTCGAGCCCGGCGATCCCCTCTTCACCGACCCGGGCCTGATGGAGAAGGCGAAGCTGCTCACCCAGCAGGGCCGGGTGCTGTTCGATGAACTCTCCCGCCCCGAGTTCGGGCCGATTCCTCAGATGATGCGGCAGGAGCAGGTGGTGGAGACCGAGGTGGCCGGCAAGCGGGTGCGGGTGGTGGGGCTGGTGGCCCTGGGGCCCTCCTTCGGCGCCGACGGCAACATGCTGGTCAGCCGGGAGACGTTCCTCAAGCTGATGCCCGGCACCTCGGCGGGCAGCATCGAACTGGGACTGCTGCGCCTGGCCGAGGGGGCGGATCCCGTGGAGGTGGCGCGGCGGTTGCGGCGGCTGATGCCTGCGGATGTGACGATCCTCACCAAGAAAGGCTTCGAGGAGTTTGAAAAGGATTACTGGCGCTCCAGCACCGCCATCGGCTTCATCTTCAGCCTCGGGGCCGCCATGGCGTTTGTGGTGGGTTGCGTGATCGTGTATCAGATCCTCCACTCCGATGTCAGCGACCATCTGCCGGAGTACGCCACCTTGATGGCGATGGGCTATCGGCTCACCACCCTGCTGGGGGTGGTGGCCCGGGAGGGTCTGCTGCTTACCCTGCTCGGCTTCCTGCCCTCCTGGCTGGCGGGTGAGGTGCTTTACGTGATGGTTCGCTCCGGCACCCGGCTGCCGATCTACATGGAGCTGGACCGTTCGCTGTTGGTGTTCGCCATGATTCTGACGATGTGCATGATTTCCGCCCTGATGGCCATGCGCAAGCTGGCCGATGCCGATCCGGCCGAGATCTTCTGAGTCGATGATCGCCACAGCCCCCACCTCCACGCCCGCCCCCGCCTCGCTCCAGCGCAGCGGGGGTCAGGGGGGCGGCACCCATGGCCCGGGTGATGGCGGGCCGCCGGACGGCGGCGGTGGCGCGGCCCCGGCGGTGCGGGTCTGCGGTCTCAACCACTGGTTCGGCAGCGGCGCCATGCGCCGCCAGGTGCTGCAGGGGGTCGACCTGTCGATCCGCCCGGGGGAGGTGGTGCTGCTCACCGGTCCCTCGGGTTGCGGCAAGACCACCCTGCTCACCCTGGTGGGGGCGTTGCGGCAGGTGATGGCCGGCTCCCTGGAGGTGCTCGGCCAGGAGCTGCAGGGATCCAGCCGGGCGGATCGCCAGCGGCTGCGCCGCCGCATCGGCATGATCTTCCAGGGCCACAACCTGCTGCGCTGCCTCACGGCGGAGCAGAACGTGCAGATGGGCGCCGATCTGCTGGAGGGGATGGGCTACCGGGCCCGCCGCGATGTGTCGCGGCAGTGGCTGCGCTCGGTGGGCCTGGGCGACCACCTGGGCAAGCTCCCCCACGATCTGTCCGGAGGCCAGAAGCAACGGGTGGCGATCGCCCGCGCCCTGGCGGCCCGACCGCGCCTGCTGCTGGCCGATGAACCCACCGCCGCCCTCGACAGCCGCACCGGCCGGGAGGTGGTGGATCTGATCCGGGGCCTGGCCCGCAACCAGGGGATCTCGGTGCTGATGGTCACCCATGATCTCCGCATCCTTGACATCGCCGATCGCCTGGTGCGCATGGAGGACGGGCAGCTGATCGAAACCGTGCCGGGTGAGCGGCCTTTAGGTCCTGTTGAGTAGGGTGGCCTGATCACTCACAAAAGGACCGCCGCCCGCATGGCCAAGCGCAGGAACCTCAAAAAGGAAAAGCAGGAGCGCAACCGCGCCTATGCCCGGAAGTTCAAGAAGCGCAAGCTGCGCAACGACGGCCGCGGTGAAGGGGCCGGCAATGGCGTCACCGGCACCGCCAACAACGGTGGCGCCGCCGACTGAGCCAGCGGCGATGGTTCCCATGGGGACCCCTCGGGGTCCCCTTTTTCGCGTCTCCCCCCTCCTCCAGCCCCACCACCAGCCCCTCTGCCAGCCCCGCTCTTCGCCCCGCGATCCGGCCTCCCGCCCATGTTCCTGAGCGTTGTCATCCCCACCTACAACCGCCTGCCGATCCTGCGCAAGTGCCTGCTGGCGCTGGAGCGTCAGCGCCTGGAGCCGCCCGTGCAGGGCTATGAGGTGGTGCTGGTGGACGACGGCTCGACCGACGACACGGTGCACTGGCTCGATGCCCATGCCACCCAGTTGCCCCATGTGCGCCTGATCCGCCAGGAGCACGGCGGCCCGGCCGAGGGTCGCAACCGCGGTGTCGAGGCCGCCCGCGGCGAGGTGATCGTGTTCATCGACAGCGATCTGGTGGTCACCGACGGCTTTTTGCTCTGCCATGCCCGGGCGCTGGAGCAGGACTGGCAACGCCGGGGCGATCGCCTCTGCTTCACCTACGGCGCCGTGATCAACACCGCCAACTTCGAGGATCCCACCAGCGAGCCCCACAAACCCACCGATCTGTCCTGGGCCTACTTCGCCACCGGCAATGTGGCAATCGACCGGCAGCTGCTGCTGCGCAGCGGCCTGTTCGATACCAGCTTCCGCCTCTACGGCTGGGAGGACCTGGAGCTCGGGGAGCGGTTGCGGCGCCAGGGCGTGCGGCTGATCCGCTGCCCCGAGGCGGTGGGCTACCACTGGCATCCGGCCCTGAGCCTCGAGCAGATTCCCGATCTGGTGCGCGTGGAGCGGGAGCGGGCGAAGATGGCCTTGGTTTTTTACCGCAAGCACCCCACCCGGCGCGTGCGCTTCATCATCCAGTACACCTGGCTGCATCGGCTGCTGTGGGAGCTGCTCACCTTGGGGGGCCTGCTCAATGAACGCAGCCTCCGCCCCGTGCTGAGCTGGCTGATCTGTCGCGGCCAGAGCGCCCTGGCGATGGAGCTGCTGCGCCTGCCCCTCAACCGGCTGGGGGTGCGGGCCCTGTTCGCCGAAGCCCGTTCGGCCGTTTGATAGGTTGCTTCAGTCCCAACACACCGCACACCTGCACGTTTCGGGTGACCCGATCGGGTCCCTGGCAGGTGGTGGCCAACCCGAAACCCCACGATTGTCATGGCTGTTGTCACTCTCGCCGAGATGATGGAGGCGGGTGCCCATTTCGGGCACCAAACCCGCCGCTGGAACCCGAAGATGTCGCGCTACATCTATTGCGCGCGCAATGGGGTGCACATCATCGATCTGGTGCAGACCGCCGTCTGCATGAACAACGCCTACAAATGGGTGCGCAACGCCTCGCGCAGCGGCAAGCGCTTCCTGTTTGTGGGCACCAAGAAGCAGGCCTCCGAGGTGATCGCCCAGGAGGCGGCGCGCTGCGGCGCCTCGTTTGTGAACCAGCGCTGGCTGGGCGGCATGCTCACCAACTGGACCACGATGCGGGCCCGCATCGATCGCCTCAAGGATCTGGAGCGGATGGAGGCCTCCGGTGCCATCGCCATGCGCCCCAAGAAGGAGGCCGCGGTGCTGCGCCGCGAGCTCGACCGGCTGCAGAAGTACCTCGGCGGCCTCAAGAACATGCGTCGCCTGCCCGATGTGGTGATCCTGGTGGATCAGCGCCGTGAAACCAACGCGGTGCTCGAGGCCCGCAAGCTCGACATCCCCCTGGTGTCGATGCTTGACACCAACTGCGACCCGGACCTCTGCGACGTGCCGATCCCCTGCAACGACGACGCCGTGCGTTCCGTGCAGCTGGTGCTCGGCCGCCTGGCGGACGCTATCAACGAGGGCCGTCACGGCGCCCAGGATCGCGGCGCCGAGGAGGAGGGCTGAGGCCCCCTCCCCCCGCCCCTCACCCCCCGCCCACCTCCGCTTCCCCCCTTTTCACCGCACCGATGCCTGAGATCTCCGCCAAGCTCGTCAAGGAACTGCGCGACAAGACGGGCGCAGGAATGATGGATTGCAAGAAGGCCCTGGCCGAATCGGCCGGCGACATGACCAAGGCCAGCGAGTGGCTGCGCCAGAAGGGCATCGCCTCCGCCGAGAAGAAGGCGGGTCGCACCGCCGCCGAGGGGGCGATCGGCAGCTACATCCACACCGGTGCCCGGGTGGGCGTGCTGGTGGAGGTGAACTGCGAGACCGACTTCGTCGCCCGCGGCGAGCTTTTCCAGGAGCTGCTGCGCAACGTGGCGATGCAGATCGCCGCCTGCCCCAACGTCGAATACGTCAGCACCGACCAGATCCCTGAAGAGGTGGTCGAACGGGAGAAGACGATCGAAATGGGTCGCGACGACCTGGGCGGCAAGAAGCCCGAGATGAAGGTGAAGATCGTCGAGGGTCGCATCGGCAAGCGCCTCAAGGAGATGGCCCTGCTCGACCAGCCCTTCATCCGTGACCCCAACATCACCCTGGGCGAGATGGTCAAACAGGCCGCCGGCAAGACCGGCGAGAACATCCAGGTGCGTCGCTTCACCCGTTACACCCTCGGCGAAGGCATCGAGGTGGAACAGTCCGACTTCGCCGCCGAGGTGGCGGCGATGACCAAGCCGGCCTGAGGTTCGCCCCTTGGCCAGCTCCCCACGAACGGAGCGGGCCGGACCCGCAGACGAGCTGCAGGAGCTGCGGGAGCGCCTCTGTGAGGGCAATCCCGAGCTCTATCGCCATCTGGCGCTCTACCTGCAGGTGCTGCGCCAGGTGCTGCCCTTGCGGGTGGATCGGGCCTGTTTCCATCTGGCCGCCCAGGTGCAGCCCAGGCGTTATCCCGCCCTTCCGGAGCAGGATCGGCGCCTGCTGCACCGCCGCCTCAACACCCTGGTGCGGCGCTGCACGAGTCTGCTCACGGTCGAGCAGCTCGCCACCCTGGCGGCCCAGATCGCCCGGGAGCGGCAACGGCAGGAACGCCGACAACGCCAGCAACTGATCGAGCACTTCAGTTCCTCCGCCGGCGAGGAGGAGCGAGGCCTTCTGCAGCCGCCCGGCCTTGATGGCCCGGCAGCCTCGCCGGCGGAGCGGTTACCGGAGGGGTCGGTCAATCTCGATGGGTCGCTTCCCTTCAGCGCCGGCCTGTTGCGCGCCCTCGGCGGCCTGGCGGGCCGGCCGCAGCCGGCGGACTCCCCCGATCTGCCCTGGGGGGCCAGCGGCGACACGGGAGACACCCAGGAGGACGAGGGGGGCGGTGAAGGGGAGCATCCCTCGCCCGTGGCCGATCTGCCCCCCCTGCTGCAGCGGCTGCTGGCGGAATCGGAGCCCCCTGCGGAGCGCGAGGAGGAGGAGGGGGGCAGGGCCGATCTCTGGAGCGGCGGCCAGCTTCCCGACGATCCCCTCTCGCTGCTCCAGTGGCTGGACGGGGTGGAGGCGGCCCTGTCCCGCCGCCTGCGCAACCTCTCCCACGCCATCAACGTCGAGCTGCTGCGGGTGGGACTGAGCGGCAGCCTGCTGCCCGTCTCCCTGCTCGATGCCGTGCTCGCCGGCCAGCTGGAGCCCCAGCCGGCGCCCCCCAATCTGCTGCGGCTGCGGCTGCCCTTCCCGGCCGACGACGCCAGTCCCCTGCAGGTGATGGCGGTGCTGCTGCGCAGCGTCGACCTGGAGCTGGAGGAACCGCGCCTGCGCACCTGTCGGCGCCGCCTGCAACAGCATCGCCAGGAGGTGCGCAGAATGGCGCAGCAATTCCAGCGCCTGCAGCGGCGGCGCGAGGCGCACGAGGCGGAACAGCTGTGGTTGCGGGATCGCCACGAGAGCCTCAGTCCACCGGACTGACCCCCGGCCGGCCGTCGGCCGAGCTGGAACGCTGGTGCGCCACCCTGCAGCAGGCCAGCCAGCTGGAGAGCGAGCGGGGCTTCGCCGATCTGGTGGGTCGGCGCGAGACCTACAGCGCCTTCATCGTCCGCAGCCTGCGGGAGGGGGTGGCCGGCCTCGCCGCCGAGGAGTTGCGCTCCCTGGCGGAGCTGGCCGATCGCTTCCACAGCTACGCCGACGACGCCCCCGACCGCCGGGCGCGGCTGGTGAGCCAGCTGCGCCAACGGGTGCACCAGCTGCGCTGCCGCCATCGGCCGCCGCTGCCGGCCGCCAGCCCGCGCCTGCGCCTGCTGGAGCCCACCCCCGCCGGCGGATCGCCCGGGGCGAGGGCCAGCGCGGCGCCCCTCGATCCCGAGGCGCCGCTCACCGCCCTGCCCGGGGTGGGCCCGAAGTTCGCCGCCCAGCTGGCGGGCCTGGGCCTGCTGGTGGTGCGCGACCTGCTGCACCACTACCCCCGCGACTACCTCGACTACGCCCGGCTGGTGCGCATCGCCGAGCTGGAGCCGGGCAGCACCGCCACGATCCTGGCCCGGGTGCGCCGCTGCCACGCCTTCGCCAGCCCCCGGAACTCCAACCTGGCGATCCTCGAGCTGCAGCTGGTGGATGGCACCGGGCGGCTGCGGGTTTCGCGCTTCCTGGCCGGCCGCCGCTTCGCCTCGCCCGGGGCGTTGCGCCAGCAGCAGAACCAATTTCCGATTGGGGCCACGGTGGCCGTCAGCGGCCTGGTGCGGGAGACCCCGTACGGTCCGGCCTTCCGCGATCCCCTGATCGAGGTGCTCGAGACGGCCTCCTCGCCCGTGCGCTCGGCGGCCATCGGCCGGATCGTGCCGGTGTACGCCCTCGCGGAGGGGCTGAGCCAGGAGCGGCTGGCGGGCGCCATCCGCGGCCTGCTGCCGCGCATTGCCCACTGGGGCGATCCGCTCGATCCCGAGCTGCGGCGGCCGCTGGCCCTGCTCTCCCTGGCGGAGGCGCGCCAGGGCATCCACCTGCCGGAGAGTCAGGAGCAGCTGCAGGCCAGTCGTCGCCGGCTGGTGTTCGACGAATTCCTGCTGCTGCAGCTCACCCTCGCCCTGCGGCGCCAGCAGCTGCGCAGCCGCCCCGCGCCCCCGCTGGCGCTGCCGTCCGGGGGGGAGGACCTGGTGGCCCGCCTGCTGGTGATCCTGCCCTTCCCCCTCACCGGGGCCCAGGCGCGGGTGCTGGCGGAGATCCGCGAGGACATGGCCGGCACCCGGCCGATGGCCCGGCTGCTGCAGGGAGACGTGGGCAGCGGCAAAACGGTGGTGGCCCTGGCGGCCCTGCTCGGCGCGGTGCAGGCCGGCTGGCAGGGGGCCCTGATGGCCCCCACGGAGGTGCTGGCGGAGCAGCACCTGCAGCGGCTGGCGGAATGGCTGCCCCGGCTGCATGTGAGCTTCGCCCTGCTCACCGGCTCCACCCCGGCCCGCCAGCGGCGCCAGTTGCTGCAGGATCTGGCCAACGGCCAGCTGCAGATCCTGGTGGGCACCCACGCCCTGCTGGAGGACCCGGTGCAGTTCGAGCGCCTCGGCCTGGTGGTGGTGGATGAGCAGCACCGCTTCGGGGTGCGCCAGCGCAACAGGCTGCTGGCCAAGGGGCTCCAGCCCCACCTGCTGACGATGACGGCGACGCCGATCCCCCGCACCCTGGCCCTCTCGCTCCACGGCGACCTGGATGTGAGCCAGATCGATGAGCTGCCCCCCGGTCGCACGCCGATCCGCACCGCCGCCCTGGCGGGCGCGGAGCGGCCCCAGGCCTGGGCGCTGATCCGCGAGCAGGTGCAGCGGGGCCAGCGGGCCTATGTGGTGCTGCCCCTGGTGGAGGAGTCGGAGAAGCTCGACCTGCGCTCGGCGGTGGAGGTGCATCGCCACCTGGCCGAGGAGGTGTTCCCCGAGCTGCGGGTGGGCCTGCTGCATGGCCGGTTGTCGAGCGAGCGCAAGCAGGCGGAGATCGGTGCCTTCGCCCGGGGCGAGTGCCAGGTGCTGGTGTCCACCACCGTGGTGGAGGTGGGGGTGGATGTCCCGGAGGCCAGCGTGATGGTGATCGACCACGCCGAGCGCTTCGGCCTCTCCCAGCTGCACCAGCTGCGCGGCCGGGTGGGGCGGGGGGCGGCCGCCTCCCACTGTCTGCTGATCCACGAGGGCGACAGCGCCACGGCCCGGCAGCGGCTCGATGTGCTGGTGCACAGCAACGACGGCTTCGAGATCGCCGAGATGGACCTGCGCCTGCGGGGTCCGGGCCAGGTGCTGGGCACCCGCCAGTCGGGGCTGCCGGATCTGGCCCTGGCCAGCCTCAGCGACGACGGGGAGGTGCTGGAGCAGGCGCGGGATCTGGCCCGCCGCCTGCTGGAGGAGGATCCGGGCCTGGAGCGGCGGCCCCTGTTGCGGGCGGCCCTGGAGGCCCGCCGCCAGCGGCTGCTGGAGGCGGCGCAGTTGAATTGAGGCCCGCCGCCCCAGGCCCCCGCCCGCGCCGCCGCCCGCCGCCCGCCGCCATGCCCCTGCGCCCCTGGAGTCCGATTCCGATCCGCGACAACGGCGAGCCGCTGCAGGCGCTTCCCCCGGCCCTGCTGCGCCTGGAGCCCCATCCCTACGCGGGCCTCGGCGCCCCCTACGGGGCCGGCTCCGGGCCGTTCCGGCTGCGCCGCGGCGTGATCGAGCGGCTGCTGCAGGCCCAGGCCACCCTGCAGCAGGAGAGGCGCGACTGGCGGCTGGCGATCTTCGACGCCTGGCGGCCCCTGGCGGTGCAGCGCTTCATGGTGCGCCATGCGTTTGTGGAGGAATGCCGCCGCCGCGGCCTCGACCCCGACCACCCCGGAGCGGTTCAGCGGGAGGTGGAGGAGCTGGTGGGTCGCTTCTGGGCGCCGCCGAGCGCCGATCCGGCCACGCCTCCCCCCCACAGCACCGGCGGGGCGGTGGATCTCACCCTGGCGGACGCGGAGTGTCGCCCCCTGGCGATGGGGGGGGAGATCGACGACCTCGGGCCGATCTCCGAGCCCCACCACCACGCCATGGCCGCCGCCGAACGGCCCGACTCCCCCGAGGCGCAATGGCACGGCCGCCGCCGCCTGCTGGCCCACTGCCTGGAGGCGGCCGGCTTCGCCCAGCACCCCAATGAGTGGTGGCACTTCAGCCATGGCGACCAGCTCTGGGCCTGGCGGTGCGGCCAGCCCGAAGCCCGCTACGGCCGCTGCCCGGAGGCAGGCGTTCCGGAGGCGGGCAGCGCCAGCTGACGCTCCACCGCGCTGGCCTGGCTGGGGCTGAGCAGGCCGCGCTCCACGCAGCGCCGCAGGCTGGCGCGCAGCATCTCGGCCTGCAGGGCCCGCAGCCGCTCCTGGACCCGCTCCGGTTGGTCGGCCCAGGGCAGCAGTTGCTGGCGGAAGCTGCTCACCAGGTGATCGCTCTGGCAGGTGCTGCGGTCCGGGTCGTACACCTCCTTGCGGGGGGGCGGCGGCACGGGCCGGCTGGGGGCGGCGGTGGCGCGGCCGGCAGCGAGCGCTCCGCCCAGGGCCAGGACCAGCAGCAGGCTCGCGGCGGGGTGCATCAGCCGCCCAGCAGGGCGTGCACCCGCTCCTCGCCGATGCGCTCCACGTAGTCGCCGAAGCTGCGGCGGGGGCCGCTCTCCTGGTCCCAGGCCCTGAGCAGGGGCTCCAGGGTGCTCTCCAGCTGCTCCAGGGGCATTTTTTCCAGATAAGGCCTGGCCAGGCGGGTGAGCCCCGGCGTGCCCCCCAGCCAGAGCTGGTACTGATCCACGCCGCTGCCCACGAGGCCGATCTCGGCCATGTAGGGGCGGGCGCAGCCGTTCGGGCAGCCGGTCATGCGCACCAGCAGCTGCCGCTCGATGCCCAGCTGGCTCAGCAGGGCCTCGAGCCGCGCCAGCACCGCGGGCAGGATCCGCTCCGATTCGGTGATCGCCAGGCCGCAGGTGGGCAGGGCGGGGCAGGCGATGGCATGCCGCTCCAGGCGGGGCGTTGCCTCCTCGCTCGCAAATCCCAGGGCGGCGAGGGCCTGGCGGATCGCGCCGCGCTGGGCGGTGCCGATGTTGCAGAGCAGGAGGTCCTGATTCGGGGTGACCCGCACCTCCAGCTGGTAGATGGACACCAGCCTGCGCAGGCCCGCCTTGCGCTCCCCCTCCAGCCGGCCGCAGAGCAGGGGCAGGCCCACGAACCAGAGACCTGCGTCCTGGCGGTGCCAGCCGAGGTAATCCTCCAGCCGCGGCTTGGGCTCGTTGCGCAGGGAGCGGATCGGATGGGGGAAATAGCTCGCCAGCTCGGCGCGGAACCAGTCGATGCCACGGTCGTGGATCAGGTATTTCATGCGGGCGTGGCGCCGCTGCTGGCGGTCGCCGTGGTCGCGCTGGAGGGCCGCGATCGCCTGCACGAGATCGAGCACATGCTCCTGGGCGATGAAGCCGAGGGGATCGGCGCTGCGGGCGAAGGTTTCGTCCTTGTTGTGGGTGCGGCCCATGCCGCCACCCACATACACATTGCAGCCTTCGGCTTTGCCCTTGCGGTCGCTGAAAAGCACCAGGCCGATGTCCTGGGTGAGCAGGTCGACGGAGTTGTCGCCCGGCACGGTGACGGCGATCTTGAACTTGCGGGGCAGATAGGTGCTGCCGTAGAGGGGCTCGGCGGCATCGCCGCTGAACACCTTGCCCTCGTGCTGGCGAACCCGGGCCTGCTTCACCGCCTTGCTGGGCTTGATGCGATAGGCCAGGTCGCCGTCGACCCAAAGATCGAGGTAGGAGCCTTCCGCGGCCTGCGGCGCCAGCAGGTCGGCGATGTCGTCCGCCAGCTGGCGGGCGGCGGGATAGCCCCCCTCTTGGAAGGGGGCCGCCGGGGCCATCACGTTGCGATTGATGTCGCCGCAGGCGGAGAGGGTGGAGCCCATCGCCCGCACGATCGTGCCGATCACCTCCCTGAGATCCGCCTTGGCGATGCCATGAATCTGGAAGGCCTGGCGCGTGGTGGCCCGCAGGGTGCCGTTGCCCAGCCGATCGGCCAGTTCATCGAGGGCGAGATAAAGGGAGGCGGGGATGCGGCCGCCGGGGCTGCGCAGGCGCAGCATCATCTGCCAGTCCTTGTCGTGCCCCTTCTGGCGCTTGTCCCGGTCGTCCTGCTGGTAGCTGCCGTGGAACTTGAGGATCGAGACGGCGTTCTGGCCGAAATGGCTGGCCCCGTTGCCCTCCAGCTCCACCAGCAGCGGCTCGCGCAGGTGACCGCTCTCGAGCTTGAGGGTCTCGGCCGCCGTGCGCGGCGGCATGGTCGTCGCGGATGGGGGGGTGGGGGATGGGGTGCTGGGGCTCTTGCTGACCCGCGAGGGTGACATCCGCAGCCGGCGCTCGTACTCGTCTGGAAGCTAGCGAACGGCTGGGGAAGCCGTTCCATAAAGTCGGCCGAAGCACTGCCCCTGCCATGGCCACCTTTCTGCTGGAGATCGGCACGGAGGAACTGCCGGCCGACTTCGCCCGCCAGGCGTTGCCCCAGCTGCGGGCGCTGGTGGAGGCGGATCTGGAGCGGCTGCGGCTGCCGTTCACGGCGGTGCGCAGCAGCGGCACACCCCGGCGGCTGGCCCTGACGATCGAGGGGCTGGCGGCGCGTCAGGAGGACCTGACCAGCGAGCGCAAGGGGCCACCGGCCCAGCAGGCCTTCCGCGACGGCCAGCCCACGGAGGCGGCCCTGGGCTTCGCCCGCCGCTGCGGCGTGGAGGCGGAGCGGCTGGAGGTGCGGGAGACGCCGAAGGGGCCGTTTGTCTTCGCCCGCCTGCTGGAGCGGGGCCAGGCCACCGCCGAGCTGTTGCCGGGCCTGATCCCCACCTGGCTGTGGAGCCTGCAGGGGCGCCGCTTCATGCGCTGGGGGGCCGGCGAGAGCCGCTTCAGCCGCCCGGTGCGCTGGCTGGTGGTCCTGCTCGACGCCGAGGTGCTGCCGGTGGAGCTGCCCGACTGCGATCCGCCCCTGCGCAGCGACCGTTTCAGCCGCGGCCACCGGCTGCTCAACGAGGCGGTGGAGATCGCCGATGCCGGCGTCTACGCCGCCACCCTCGCCGCCCACGACGTGCAGGTGGAGCGGGGGATCCGGGCCGCCTGGATCCGCGAGCACCTGGAGGTGGCCGCGGCGGAGGCCGGCGGCGCCCTGGATCTACCGGAGGCGTTGTTTGACGAGCTGGTGGACCTGGTGGAGTCGCCCCAGCTGATCGAGGGGGCGATCGAGCCACGCTTCCTGGCCCTGCCGCCGGAGGTGCTGAGCACGGTGATGCGGGCGCACCAGCGCTATGTGCCCCTGCGGCGCCCTGAGGCCCCGGCCGACCCCCTGGCCCTGGAGGCCAGCGCCACCCTCCTGCCCCGGTTTCTGTGCGTGGCCAATGGGCGGCCGGAGGCGGCCGCCACGATCCGCCGCGGCAACGAGCGGGTGCTGCGGGCCCGCCTGGCGGATGCGGAATTCTTCCTGCGGGCCGACCAGGCGGTGGCAAGCATCGACCGCCGCGATGCCCTGGACCGGGTGACCTTCGCCGAGGGCCTCGGCAGCCTGCGGGATCGCAGCGGGCGGATCGAATGGCTCACGGAGGTGCTGGTGGAGGCTCTGGCACCAGAGGGGGCGATCGGCCAGGCGGCGAAGCGGGCGGCCCATCTGTGCAAGCACGATCTGGTGAGCCAGATGGTGGGGGAATTCCCGGAGCTGCAGGGGGTGATGGGGGCCAAATACCTGCTGGCTGAGGGTGAGGAGCGCGCCGTGGCCCTGGCGGTGCTGGAGCACTACCTGCCCCGCGGCGCCGGCGACGCCCTGCCCGGCTCCGACGCCGGTGCCCTGGTGGCCCTGGCGGAGCGGCTGGAGCTGCTGCTGAGCATCTTCGCCACTGGGGAGCGCCCCAGCGGCTCCTCGGATCCCTATGCCCTGCGGCGGGCGGGCAATGGCCTGCTGCAGATCCTCTGGGAGCGGGGCTGGCGCCTGGATCTGCTGGCGTTGCTGGAGCGGGCCTGCGGCCATTGGGCGGAGCTGCTGCCCGATCTGAAGATCGGCAGCCAGGCGCTCGCCGCGGATCTGCAGGCGTTCCTGCGGGCGCGCATCCTGTCGTTGCTGGAGGAGCAGGGGATCGATCCGGATCTGGCCCAGGCGGTGGCCGGTGAGAGTGTGCCGATGGAACGGGTGCTCGTTCATCCGTTGGGGGTGCAGCAGCGAGCTGCCCTTCTGGGCGATTGGCGCCAGAACCGCAACGACGCTTTCCAGAAGGTGCAGGAAGTTGTGCAGCGTGCCGCCCGCCTGGCGGATCAGGCGACGGAGGCAGATTGGAAGGCGATGGAGCGAATCAGGCAGAATCCTGACGATCCAAGCCTCTATCAGAAAGCCTCTGAGCAAGAGCTGCTTGCAGCCGTTCGCAGTCTTTCTGGCGCCATGACATCGAATTGGAGTTCCGGAAAGATTGAACTGTTACGGACTAGCGAAACAGCGTTGTATCCCTCCCTCGATGCCGATGATTTACTCAGCATCGCTTCCAGCCTCTCGGGGTTGACGCAACCGCTGTCCAATTTCTTTGACGGTGACCAGAGCGTGATGGTGATGTGTGAGGACCCGCTTGTGAGGGCGAGCCGGCTGGGCATGTTGATGGAGATCAAGAAATTTGCATCCTTGCTGGCTGATTTCACGAAGGTTCAGAATCGAAAGATCTCTGCTTGATTGGGGATTTGGTTGTTTGATCCAAGATGGATGTAAATCCAGGAGTGAGGATATCCATGTCGTGGGTCTTTCTATTGCAACGCCCAAGATTAGTACGTGGCAAGTCTCAGTAGCCCAATGCCTGCTCCGCGCCTGAAGAAATAATCTATGCAGTTACTGCATAGACCCCATCAGGCTCACCCGTTAATGCCCATGACGCTTGGACTTCCGCCAGCTCCTCAAGCTCCGCCTGGTGGTGGCGTGCTCACGGGAACAGGGGTGGTTCTCGTTCAGCAGGGCTTCCCGCGCTCGACACCGTTCGCGCAGAGCCGGGCAGGGTTCCGGACGGATGGCCTTGAGCTGGTGGGGGATGGGGAGGTGGCGTGAATTGACGATCTGCCTGCTGGGCTTACGCACTCAGAAGATCATCAACTGAGCCCCACATACACCGGCTGAAACCACTGCATCCGCCGGCTTTGACGCTTCTTGCCATGCCGCGCGGTGTGCCAATGGCCGCAGCTGCAGGCCGAAGCAGCTGATGCCGCTGATCCGCTTGGCCTCGGCAGGCAGCCAGGCCTCAGGGGCCGGATTGCCAGGCTGACGCTCAAGGTTGACCAGGTTCACCTCGCTGATGTGGCCATCGGCCCAGCTCACCGTCGCCAGCACCATGGAGCTGTTGGGGATGATCGGTGCAATGGCTGTCACAGTATCCCGTGCGAAGGGTCCGTTGCCGTGGGGTGCGGAGAAGCCGCTGCGCCTCACCTCAAACTGCAGGACGGTTATTACAAAGCCACACGGACGATTGGCGAGAATCTCTTAACCGATGAAAAGATTCGCTGTGCCTTCATGCCTGGGTAAGCGAAGGACTATCAACTGCCTCCTAGTGAAATGGGATGGCCTCAGGGTGGCGTGCCAGCCCCGTTAGGCAGGCCGAATTGCTTGCGGAGGTTGATGAGGAAATTATGGGAATCGAAGCTCTGGATCTGTTTGACAAGGGACACGTCGTCGACCACCTCGCAGAGGGTTTCGCTGGGTTCAACGGGTTTGCTGCCTGGCTCTTCGCGGATGCAGAGCTGGGGTACAAGGTTGAACAGATCGGCCAGCTTCCAGCGCAGGGTTCGGCCGTTGAAGAGGGCCTGGTCAGGCCGTCGATGGAGAAGGGGCAGGAGCGCCCTGATCTCCAGGGCCTGGATGCCCCTGGGAATGCGCACCAGCAGGCTGCGAGTGGTGGTTTCCCCTGGCTGAATGACATCGTCGTCAAACAGTCGGCCAACGGCCAGGAAAACCGGATCCTGCTGGATGGGAACAGCGCTTTCGAAGTGGGAGAGATTGACCTGCTGCAACACCTGATTCGCCAGGGGGAGAACCCGGTCTTTCGTGGCCGGGGTTGGTGGTTGGTCGGCGATTCGCGGAAGGCCGGTGAGAAGCCAGTAATTTCCCAACACATACACCGGCTTGGTGCTTGAGTTGGTGGCCTTGGCTTCGAGGATGCTTTCCAGGCCATCGGTGCCAGCAACACTGCCGGCTACAGGGGTGATGGTGATGTCAAGGGTGAGGTTGGCGGGTTGCAAGGAGGGAACCCAGATGTCCTTGTACCAAAAGGTGTAGATCCCCCAGACGGCGCCAATCAGGAGCACCAGGGTTTGCGTCCACTGTTGGAGGTGTTCCGATCGCATCCAGGAGCGGGTTCGAAACCAGCTACGGCGACGGGCCAGGCCGGGGAGGCCTGCCTTGGCGCGGGGATCAGAAGGTGGCCGCGGCGGGCGATCCTTCATGGATCAGGGCCCGGTGGATTGGGAGGGGGCAAGGGTGGAGGCGGTGGTTCTGGGGCAGGTTTTCTTGCCCACCGGCTGGCATTGGCTGCGATAGGCACTGGCGAGGTTGCTGTTGGCGCGAACCGCTTCGGCCAGGGTGGCGAGCTTGGCCGGTTCGGGCACCACCCCCCGAGCCAGAGCAGCCATCTCCGCCGCGGAGCAGCCGGAGGGGGTGCCGCCGTAGCCGCTGAGCACGGCATAGGCCCGTTGCTCGGTGGTGCCCACTGCGGCGTTGACGCCATCGCCGTAGGCCCTGCCGGCCGCCTGCACCACGATGTCGGCGTTCGGGGCGGAAGGCTGGCGAATGCCGGCGCCGAGCAGCACACCGGCCAGGCAATTGGCCTGCAGGTTGGCGGCGGCGGGGCTGAGGGCCGTGTTTTTGGGCTGGATGATCTCAGCCAGACCCACGGCGATCCAGTAGGTCACGGCAGGGGTGCTGTAGTCGTTGTAGGCCGTAGCCATCAGGCCATGCTGCAGCAGCACCTGGTTGCGGGCGACGCAAGCCAGGGCCCTGGGGGCTGGCTTTCTGGCCGGGGCGCCCGGGCTGCAGGCGCCGCTGGCAACGACACCGGGCGGCAACAGCAGCACCTGGGGGAAGGGCAGCGATGCGGTGCCGGGATCCGCAGCCCAGGCCCGGCGTAACTGCGCCGAGCTGGCCTGTACGGCGGCGTTGAGGTCGGTGGCGCTGGCAGGTATGGCCCCCAACAGGACCAATGCCATGCCAGCGGAGATCGAGGTGGGATGGAGCGCAGAACGGCCCGCCACGGCAGGGGACAGGATGCTGCACCAAGTATGAACCGACAGGCCTGGGTTACCTCGTGGTGATGGCTTCACCCTTCAACTCCCCCCGGATCGGCCGCCAGTCGCCGCTGAGCTGGAAGGCGCCCCACACCCGGATGTCGTTGAGGTTGGTGTCCTCGCTGTTTCGGTAT
The DNA here is from genome assembly GCA_040381155.1 of Aphanothece sp. Lineage (GTDB taxonomy): Bacteria > Cyanobacteriota > Cyanobacteriia > PCC-6307 > Cyanobiaceae > Cyanobium. Next base: position 5,053 of record JBEIHT010000006.1, on the reverse strand, counting down.
TCGGTCTGGGTGTTGTGCAAGGCCTCAGCACGTCCTTCTCCGTCCTTGAGGCGCTGGTAGTACTTCGCCAGGAAGGTCGCCGTGCGACCGTCCGCCACTTTCCACAGGCTGAGCAGGGTGGAGCGTGCGCCAGCCACCGCCAATGCTCGCTGCAGGCCGTACACCCCTTCTCCACTGCGCACACCGCCCAGGCCGGTTTCACAGGCCGAAAGCGTCACCAGTTCGGTGCCCTCCAGGTCCATCGCGGTGGCCTCCGCTGCCGTCAGATAGCCGTCGTCGTTGGGGTTGGCATCGGGCCGGTTGGCGCCGGCGAAAACCAGACCGCTGCGCTGCAGCGGGTCTTCCCGGGCGGGGGCGGCAGGTGCAGTGCCACCGATTGGGGCCTGATCCGCCAGGAAGAAGCCATGGGTGGCGATGTGCAGAATCCGCGGCGCCCGCTGGGCCAGCACCACAGTGGCGGTGGCGGCCGGGCCGCTGATCACCGCGCCGTCGCCCAGCAGGGGTGCCAGCTGGCGGGCTTCTTGTTCCGTGCCCCCCAGCGGCTGCCAGGCGTTGAGGCCCCGCAGGCCAGCGGAGCGCTGCTGGCCGGCGCGGAGCACACCTGGGCCCGCAGCTGTTGAGGCGGCGGCGGCTGAGGCGCTCGCGCCGCCTGTGGCTGAGCGGAAGGCGGCGTTGAAATCCGGGTTGACGATCAGCACCGGTGCAGCGCCGGCCTTGGCGGGTTGCTGGAGCCGCAGCAGGTCGCGGCCGGTGGTGAGCAGCCGCAACGCCACCGCAGCACCCAACGTCTGGCCATCGGCCGCCGCCACCGGCAACGCCGCGAACGGCAAGCGGTTGAGTTCCCCATCCGGTGAGACGAACAGCTCCCGCATCCCCGTCAGCTCCCGTTGCAACGGCGCCAGCACCAGCCGGCTCACCACCGCCAGCTTCTCGGCAGCGCCGGCCTGTTGATTGGCATCGGCACTGGCGGCCACCGCCTCAGCCACCGCCGCATCGATCGGCGCCGCCTCCCCCAGCGCGATGGCGCGGATCGTGCCGTCGGGGCGCAGCAGCAGGGCCAGGTAGCGGGACGGGCCGAACTGATCCGTGCTGCCATCGTGGGACCGGTAGCGCTGGAACTCCACCAATGCCGATCCAGGCGACAACAGCCGGGCGATCTGCCGCGGCTCCACGAGCCGCGGCTGAACCTGCGGCAGCTGGCGGTAGAGCTCCTGCTCCAGCTGCTCCTTGCGGACCAGCAACGGTGCCTGCTGCTCCGGGGTGAGGGTGGTGCTGGCCAGCTGGGCTGTCACCATCGTGAGCTGCTCAAACAGGGTCCGCTGCGGGCCACTGCGGGCCAGCAGCGCCTGACTGCGCTGAATGTCCTGCAGCAGACCATGGCGGTTCAGCCGCGTGAACAGCGCCAGGGCTGCGCCCGCCTCACCCTGCTACGCCTGCGAGAAGGGGATCTGCCAGCGATCACCGAACACCGCCACCAGCTCCAGCCGCCGGCTTTCCGGCAGCAGCGGCAGCTGGCCCTGCAGATAGGTCACATCCGTGCTCACCGTTTCTCGCAGCAGCGGCAGGGCGGCGTTGGGGTTGGCCAGTTGCAGCTGCAGGATGGCCAGGTTGTTGGAAGTAATGGCCAGATTCTCCTGATAGGCCAGGTTGGACTTAGCCAGCTCGCGGCGGATTTTCAGCGCTTCTTCTGTGGGGGCCAGCTCCTCCTGGCGGCGGCCCAGGTCTGTGTAGCGGATGCCCAGGTTGTTCAGGGCTATGGCCAGCTTGCCAAGAAAGGCCGGGTTGGTCTGCGCCAACAGGCGAAAGGTCTTCACCGTTTCTTCTGTGGGTGCCAGCGCCTCTTGGCGGCGGCCCAGCTCCCCTAGGAACTTGCCCAGATTGTTCTGGGCCATCGCTAGATCGTTCAGGTAGGTGGGGTTGGTCTTCGCCAGGTCTCGATAGATCTTTGCCGCTTCTTTCGTGGGTGCCAGCGCCTCCTGACGGCGTCCCAGTTCGCTGTACCAAATGCCCAGGTTGTTCAGGGAAGCGGCCAGTTCGCCCAAGTAGGCCGGTATGGTCTGCGTCAACTGGCGAAAGACCTTCACAGCTTCTTCTGTGGAGGCCAGCGCCTCCTGGCGGCGCCCCAGTTCCCTATACCAAATGCCCAGGTTTCTCAGGGCTATGGCCTGCCCGCCCAGGAAGGCCGGGTTGGTCTCCGCCAACAGTCGAAAGACTTTTACCGCTTCTTCCGTGGGGGCCAGCGCCTCCTGATGGCGGCTCCGTTCGCCCAAGAACTTGCCCAGGTTGTTCAGGGCTATGGCCAGAAACCGCCGTGCTTCAGGCTGGCTGCCCTCCAGCTGCCTCAGGATCCGAACCGCTTCCTCGGTTGGTGCCAGTGCCTCCTGCTGCTGCCCCACTGCGCTGAGGAAGGTCCCCAGGTTGATGAATGCCCGCGCCCGAAACACATCCAGGGCCGGCCGATTCGCTTGCAGCCAAGCCAGCACCTGCCGTTGCAGCCGCAGGGCTGCTACTGGGTCGCCCTGCGTGTAAGCGGCTACGGCGCCGTCCGCCCACCCCTGCACCTCCTTCGGGATCCCAGGATTTGTGGCAGCAGGAGCCTGGGCCAGCAAGGCAGCAGACGTGCGTCGAACCCCGGGAGCTCCCTGCTCCAGCGTTGCCAAAACCCCGGCCCCGTGGCTCACGCCCGCAGCCGCGGAAGGTAGCGGCACGCACAGCAGCCCAGCGAGCAGCGACGCCAGGAACTCTGGGACTCGCGTGCGGCCAGGGTTCCTGGCGGTTGTATGGGTCACCGGCAGATCGGCGGTGGGGGGCTGGGTGGAGCCTACCGGCGCTCACGCGGAGACGATCGAGTGTCTTTTGCTCCGTCTTTGCGCCATTTGTCGTACATGGCCCAGAACCGCCTTCATCAGGCCATCGCCTCGGTGGAGCCTGAGATCACTCCCTTTGTCAGCCTGGTCAGGTTCGCTTCTCCTGCGCGATGCTCGCGCGATCGTTCCACGAAAACAGCTACCAAGCAAGCCCCCCGAGCAGGTGGAGCTGCTGGCGATGAACGCCGTGTTCGAAGCGGAGAAGGCCCTCGGCCGCATGCCCAAGGACGTGAGCTCCCAGCTCGGCCTGGGCGACGACATCGAATCGATCGATGCCGATGGCGCTGGTGAGCGTGGAGGGCGATCGATCCTCACAACCGGTGGATGTGAGCGGCGTCGACTGGGGCCTGCCGGGCTTCGGCGACACCCAGATCACCAAGAACCTGCAACAGCTGCTGGCCGTCGGGAGGGCACCGCATTGACGACCGGTGCCATGCTGACCTCAGAGTCCGACTCTGGGAAGCTCATACCATGAAAGTGACCGTCGAGCTTTCAGACCAGGAGATGACTGAAATCCTGGAGCTGACCGGCGAGCGCAAGAAGGGCCCAGCCATCCGGCGTCTGATGGAGGAGGCTCTGCAGCAGCGGCGGCGGGCGCAGATCGCCCAGCGCTTCCTCAGCGGTGAGTGGGGCGTGGAGCTGGAGTCCTACGAGGCCGACCAGGAACGTGAGCGCCTGCGGGCTCAGGAGATCGCCTGATGACCCTGCTGCTCGACACCAGCCTCTGGATCGATTTCACACGGGCCCGCAGCTCGGCGTCCCTGAAGCAGTGCATCCCTGCCTGACTCCATGACCACCCACCCCGTCCAACGCCGCTGGCGGCGGCGCGGGAGAAGAGCATCCGCCATGGGCATCCGGGCACGTTGCGGCTGCGGCTGTTTGCCCTCATCAGTGAGCTGGTGTTGTGGGAAAGCACCACCAACGAGGAGGAGCTGAACCGAGATCGGGAGGAGATCCGCCGCAGCTGGCGTCGTTGCTGCGCCAGGCGGCGCTGGGCATTGGCCGCGCTCCGGCGTTGCCGCCACCGTCAGCTGAGTGGGCAGCTGCAGCAGCAGCACCAATAGAACCCCTGCAGTGAGGGGCCAGGGCATCTCCTTGCGCAAGACGCCAGTGGCAGGGCGGTAGAGGGTTCCTGCCCCTTCCCGCAGCGCGACATCACCCTGTTGCATCTGATACAGGTTGGCTGCGCTTCGTCAGCGGATTCTCAACAAATGGCGGCTTCGGAGCGGAAATCAACTGGAAGATCCGCAGCGCTTCTGCTCCGGGCCCTATCCAAGAAGCCCCTACAACACTGGCGCTGTCCCCCATTGGTGGGCCTTCCATTCCCACAGCTGCGGCCCATGACTCTGCTTCGGCTCTTAACGTGGATCGACCCAATCAGCAGCGATGGGAGCCTTCTCCTTCATCACGGACATCAAGGAGGACCGGACCCTGCAGTTGCCGGCTGGAACCCCCATGGGTCGTGTGACCGTCGCGATCACGCCGGCCGATGAGGCCGCACCGACAGGCCGCAGGCTGCTGGCCAAGCTGCTGGACCTCCAGGCCGCCATCCCGACTCGAGAGGGCCTCAGCAAGGAACAGATCGATGCTGCACTTGAGAACGAGCGGGCCTCCTGGCGCTGAGGCATGCGCCTGTATCTCGATTCCTGCGTACTGATCTACGCCCTTGATGGCTCCTTGCACCTACAGCAACGAACCCTCCAGCAACTGGAGCGCTACGCCCAAGCGGACTGGGTGATCAGCGATCTGGTGCGCATGGAATGCCTGGTGGGGCCATTGCGCTCAGCTGATCAAATCCGACTGCTCGCCTTTCGCAGCTTCTTCTCCGATTGCAGCGTGGTGCCCCTGCATCCGGAGGTGATGGAGCGGGCTGCGGAACTGCGCGCTGCCACCCGCCTGCAGACGGCGGATGCGATCCATCTGGCTGCCGCGGTGCACTGGGGCTGTGATGCGCTGCTTACCAATGACCGCGCCTTCCAGTTCGCTCAGGCGCCGATCGAGGTGCTCCGACTGGAACCGGATCAGCCCCTGAGCCCACAGGCCTGACCTCTCGGCGGCGCTGACACTCCTATGGACTGTCAACCCCCCAGCTCACCTACGTGATCGGCTGTTGGCTGCCCGGTGATGGAGGCGCCAGGCAGGTCAGCGAGGATGGAGCCGATGCCGCAGAAGGCCTGATCCAGCTG